>JAMWCT010000059.1 GCA_023819525.1 Candidatus Omnitrophota bacterium | reverse complement strand
TATTATTATCCTTAATTTAAGGTTTAAAATAGTTAACTTTCCACTTTGTAAATGGCATGTGTTTTGCACCCTTAAAGTCCTTTTCTTGAAAAAATTAATTTTTATGTTATATTTATTAGAGAAAGATACCAAAAAATATTTAAAAACAAAAAAGGAGAAAATTAGATGGATTCAAGGCAGTTAAAAATCTTTTTGAAATTATATTGGCTAAGAATTCTCATAATAAGTATACTTACCCTCATAGGTATTTCTTTAATATTTGCCCTAATTGCTAGCTTAAAAGCATGGGTAAAAATGGAATCATTTTATAAAGAACAAATGAAAGCTAGTATTGGTTTTCAACTCTATCTTACTTTAATTACAGCTTTATTGTGGGGCGCAATATATACTTATATGTGGTATTGGATGATGTTTAGAGGTGGTGGTTTTAGAGAGTTTTCTAAAATGCAGACAAAAGCAATAAAAGGCCAAGAAATAGGAATACACTGGAAAGATGTAATTGGTATGGAAGAGGCAAAAAAAGAAGCTTGGGAAGCTGTTGAGCTAATTAGGGAAAGAGCTAGAGTGCAAAAAATGGGTGGGCATATTATAAAAGGAGTGCTTCTTATTGGACCGCCAGGCGTTGGAAAAACCTATTTAGCCAAAGCCATAGCTACAGAATGTAATCTCCCATTTTTATCTGTTGTGGGAAGTGAACTAGAAGGCATTATTGTTGGTTTAGGGGCAATGAAAATTCGCAAGTTATTTAAATCTGCACGGGAGTTAGCAGAGCTAACTGGTGGATGTATAATCTTTATTGATGAAATAGATTCAGTTGCAAGGCCAAGAAGAGCTGGATTTGGTTTTGGTGGACAAGAAAGCTATAATATGGCAGTTAATCAACTCTTGGCAGAAATGGATGGTTTGCGGCAGAAAGAATATAATATTGTAGTAATTGCTGCTACAAATGTTTTAGAAGAAGAGTTAGACCCAGCTCTTCTGCGTGCAGGAAGATTTGACAGAAAAATTTATATAGGTTTGCCTTCTCTTGAAGATCGCTACGCATTATTTCAATACTATCTAAATAAAACCAAATATAATAAAAATATGGATATTGACAGATTAGCACGTCTTACTGTGGGTAACAGCCCTGCTGATATAGCAAATATCGTTCAGGAAGCATCATTAATTGCAGCAAGAAAAAAAAGAAATGAAATAAATATGCAAGACGTTGAAGAAGCAAGAGAAAAAATTGCTTTAGGTATAAAATTAAATATTAAAATGAGTGAAAAAGATAAACTCATAGCCTCTTATCATGAAGCTGGTCATGTAATTGTTACATATCTTTTGGTTCCAACAAAAGATGTATTTAAGGCAACTATAATACCGCGTAAAACTTATGGTGGTGCAACTTGGATGGCAAAAAAAGAAGAAAGCTTTATACCTGACAAAGAGGATCTTTTAGGTGAAATAAAAATTCTCTTAGGTGGATATGCTGCAGAAAAAAATAAATTTGGCATTCCCTCAAGTGGTGTTGAAAGAGATTTAGAATCTGCAAATAAATTGGCTGAAAAAATGGTGAGTTCATGGGGCATGGGAACGAGTGGGGTAGTCTCTGCTACAGATAAGATTAACTCGTTTCATATCGCTGAAATAATACAAAAAGATAAAGAAGAAATTATTGATAAATGTTTTGAAGAAGTAAATGAACTTATAAGAAAGGAGCTGCCAATTTTAGAAAAAATAGCAGAACAATTACGCCTAAAAGAAGAACTTGACTATGACAGTATTGAAAAAATATTTAAAGAATTTGGCAAAACTAGACTATCAGCAAAACAAAAAAAAGAAGAAAAAGAAACAAAAATTGGTTGGGACGATGTAATTGGAATGGATGAAGTAAAAGAAGAAGCTAAAGAAATCGTTAAATTAATAAAAGATAGAGCACAACTACAAAAAATAGGCGGAAGAATAATTAGAGGACTACTTTTATTTGGACCACCTGGTTGTGGAAAAACTTATTTAGCTTCTGTAATGGCAAATGAAGCTGGTATTCCTTTTTTAAGTAAGGTAGGTTCAGAATTTGTGGAAATGTATGTAGGAGTAGGTGCTAGCCGAATACGTAGATTATTTCAGGAAGCAAAAGAGCTGGCTTTAGCAAAAGGCGGATGTATTATTTTTATTGATGAAATTGATGCATTAGGGGGTCGTAGAGGTATAGAAATAGGTGGAGGTGCTCAAACAGAATACAATCAAACTTTAAATCAACTTTTGGCAGAAATGGATGGTTTAAAAGAAAAAGAAGAGCAATACAACATTGTTGTTATTGGAGCCACAAATGTTGCTGAAGATTTCTTAGATCCAGCACTTTTGCGACCAGGTAGATTTGATAGAAAAATTTATGTAGATTACCCCACTTTTGAAGACCGAAAAAAACTATTCGCTTACTATTTATCCAAAGTAAAATATAATACAGAAGAAATAGACATTAATAAATTTGCAAGTATGACATCTCGATGGTCACCGGCTGATATTGCTAATCTTATCCGTGAAGCAGCACTTATCGCAATTAGAAACAATAAAGAAATTATTGGTTTAAAAGAAATGGAAGAAGCAAGAGAGCGAGTTGAATTGGGCTTAAAAAGAAAACTTACAATGAGTAAAGAAGTTTTAGAAATAACAGCCTATCATGAAGTTGGACATTGCATAGCTGAATATTTTATAGGTAAAAAATTTTTCCCTTTTAAAGTCTCTATTATTCCCCGCAAAGGCACTTTGGGAGTAGCCTGGTATGGCTTTGAAGGAGATGTGCCAGCAGGAACAAAAGAAGAATATTTAGGAAAAATAAAAGTTTTTTTAGGCGGTTACGCTGCAGAAAAAATAAAATTTAAAACAACTACTTCAGGAGTAACTACAGATTTTAAATATGCATTAAAAATTGCCCATTTTATGGTTTGGCAAGCTGGCATGGGAAAATCTGGATTCATAGGCAATTTACATGAAGGACTATATTTTAACCGCAACCAACAACAACCTTTGTTATCTGAAGAAATGAAATCAAAATTAGATATGGAAGTTCAAGATATTTTGCAAGAATGTCTTAAAGAAGTAGAAGAATTATTAAATTCTAAACTTCAGCTTCTTGACCGTATTGCTAAAGAATTACTTCAAAAGGAAGAGTTAACCTACCCTGAATTAGAAGCGTTATTTAAAGAGTATGAAAAAGATAAACCATCACCTTCGTAAATATAAAAAATTTGCTTTACTCCTTTTTTTATTACTTACCACCTCTTGCTCTAAAATAATCGAAACCACTCCACCAACTTATTCCCGTAAAGATATAGTCAATATAATAAAAAAGATGTGTTATGATGAATTCAATATTACAGTGCAGGTGTGGGAAGTAGGCGATTCTATCTGGGTATATGCACCTTTTGAAGATATCATAACAGAAAAAGGTGAATGGAGAAAAGAAGTATCTACAGATTTAGATAGAATTTATCTATCTTTAGCGAGAACAATATTAAGTATGGACAGACGACCTCTTTTTTATTGTTTTGCAATTTCTGATATAAAAAATGGTTATGACATTTATTTTATATGGTATATTCCAGATTTTATGATGTTTCAATTTGGTTACATCTCCCGCGGTCAATTCTTAGAACGCCGAGCATTAATATATTTTCCAAATCCAGCAGCTATTAATGATAAAGAAGGCAATCACATTAAACCTTATGATATTAGTTTAGGAGAATTTGTTGCGTATTTAATAAGCCAAAATCTTCAAATAAAATTCACCTCTGATGAGCTAAAAGATATTCTACAATTAGAAAAATTAACTACTGATTATCAAAATACTAAATTAACTGTAGAGGTTGATGCAAAAATAACTAAATACCAACCAAATTTAATTGATCCTATCGAAGAAGCAAAATCTATGGTAAAAAAATTTTTAAAAATTTATGGAGAAAAAGCAAATATAACAGAAATAGAAATTAAAACCCCACTACAAAGTCGTATCTATAGTCCAAAAGCGCTTTTTGAAGAAAATATTTTTTTAAAAAAAACTATTTAGGCAAAAAATCTTTTAAAATCCCTCTAGTTAGTCTTTTGGCTGAAGATAATTCAAACATTAAAGGTATACGTTTACTATCTATAGTAAAATATGTAGTTAAGGTTTTACCCTTAATAATGTAAGACAAAAGTTGGGTTTGTGGTTGTATTTTAAATACTTTAATTTTTTTCCCCTTATATTTTAAGATTATAGGTTTATTAACTTCTATGGTAACAGGCCATACCCTGCCGTTGTAAACCATAGAAAAAGTATATTTTTTTTCTTGTTCTGCAATAAAACGAAAATAATAAAAAAGCGAAAGTAGATCTTGAGTATCTTTTTGAATAGGTATCTTTTTTGTTGGTTGTCCTGTATATTTCCAAATAGCAATACCATTAGAATAATCAAAATCAATTAGTTCTTCTGTAATTTTTCTTCCAACAATTTTATATTTTAAAAATTTTATTGGTCTACAATTTTTTGTATCTATATATGTATGCACTTTATATTTTATATTTTTCAATAACTTTAAAAAATTTTGCGTTTGCGCTGTAGCAACTATATGAAAACAATCTATATTATCAATTTTCATTATTTCTTTAACCTCAAAACTTAATTTAATAGTTGCAAGAAAAAAATAATTAAATATATACTCTAATCTTTCTCCTACTTCTAATTTAAAACTAGTTGGGGTGGGCTGATAAACTTCTAAACTACTTTTAGTGGGTTGGGTCTGTGTAAATTTAGTTTCTTTTACTAAAAGATATTTGGAAAAACCAAATAAATTATAAGAAAAAATAAAAAAAATTAGCAAAACCAAATATAATAAAAAATATAAAAATTTCATAAATACTATTTTACATAATTCTTTAATACTCCTATTTTTTCAATAACTACCTCAACTGTATCGTTTCTTTTTAGTGATCCAACAAAAGATGGAGTACCTGTTGAAATTATATCTTGAGGTAACAACGTCATAATTTTTGAAATAAAAGAAACTAAGTAGAAAGGGGAGAAAATAATATTAGAAGTTGAGGAATCTTGTTTAAGAACTCCGTTGACAAAAGTTTGTATCTTTAAATTCATTGGATTTATATCTGTAACAATACAAGGACCCAAAGGACAAAAAGTATCAAAAGATTTTGCTCTTGTCCATTGTCCATCTTTTTTTTGTAAATCTCTTGCTGTTATATCATTTAAACAAGTATAGCCTAAAATATAATCTTTTGCTTCTTTTACTGATACATTTTTTGCCTTTTTTTTAATGACAATAGCCAGTTCTGCTTCATAGTCTAATCGCTTTATTCCTTTTGGATAAATAATATTTTCTTGGTGTGCTATCAGGCTGGTGGGTGGTTTTAAAAAAATTATAGGCTCTTTTGGTAAGGGCATATTTAGTTCTTTAGCATGGTCTTTGTAATTAAGGCCAACAAGAACTATTTTTGATGGATTTGCTGGAGGCAAAATTTTAATTTTATTTAAGGGAATTTTTTTAGAGGTTAATTTAATAGAGGTGTATGGCGGCTTTTTTAATAAAACTATTTTTTCCTCTTCTATAATACCCCAATGTGTATTTTTTTTATATATAAATTTAACTAATTTCATAAAGTCTCAACCAAATTGATAAACTGCGGAAAAGACTTATTAATACAACCTATATCATCTATGAGGCTTTCGCTATTTAAAGCCTTTGCTAATACAATCATAGACATAGCAATCCGATGATCTGAGAAACTCATAAAATTTTTCCCGTTCTCTTTAAATAGATTTTGTTTTCCTTTAATTTTTAATACTATGTCTTCTTTGCCCCTTATAAATATTTTTTCTACTTTTATATCTACCCCAACTTTCTCTAAATTACTTTTAATAGCAGTTATTCTATCACTTTCTTTTACTTTTAGTTCTCCTGCTCCATAAATTATGCTATTTCCTTTTGCAAAAGATGCGGCAATACAAAAAATAGGTATTTCATCTATTAAAGTAGGGACTTCATCTTCTTTTATTACTGTAGCAGAAAGTTTTGAACTTTTTACTAAAATATCTGCATAGGGTTCATAATAATCTTTTTTATTTAAAATTTTAATATTAGCACCCATTCGTTTTAACACCTTTAACAAACCAGCCCTTGTTGGATTAATATTTATGTTTTTTAACAAAATGTAACTATTGGGTGTAATTAAAGATAAAACGATAAAAAAAGCAGCTGAAGAGAAATCAGAAGGAATAAAAATTTTTCTAGGAGAAATTAACTTTTTTGTATTGCTAACAATTATAATCTTATTTTTTCTTACTAAATCAGCCTTAAAAAGATTTAGGAGGCGTTCAGTATGATCCCTTGAAAGAATAGGTTCATAGATTTTAGTCGCTTTTTTAGCAAAAATAGCTGCTAAAATTATTGCAGATTTTACTTGTGCACTCGCTACCGGAAGAGTATATTCTATTGCTTTTAAGTTTTCTACAGGATTAATAATTAGCGGTGGATATTCTTCAATATTTTTTTCTCTCCCCTTAATATCCGCTCCCATCAGCCTTAAAGGGATAGTAATCCTACTCATCGGCCTTTTACGCAAAGAAGCCGACGCATCAAAATATGTACTAAATTTTTGGCCGCAAAGCACACCACTTAAAATTCTGATTGTTGTCCCAGACTCAAATGCATTTAATAAAACTTGTCCTTTCTTATTAAAATATAACCCTTTACCTTCAATTTCTAAAACATCTTTTTTATATTTAAAATCTACTTTTAAGTTTTTGAGGCAATTTAATGTGGCGTGTGTATCTTTACTTAAGATAAATGGAAATATTTTTGTAGTATTACTTGCTATAGATGAAATAATTGCCGCTCGATGAGAAATAGATTTATCTGGTGGAACAAAAACTTCTTTTTTAATAGACCTAATAGGTTTTATAATGTAGTTTTTCATAAATTTAGCCAATACTTTTCAAATAAATACCATTGCTGGGGATATTTTTTTAAATATTTTTCTAAAACCAAAATATAAGCAGAAATTACCTCCTCTTCGCTCTTGTATTGATTAGTATCACAAAAAATTGGCTTTTCAAAAATTAAATTATAAAAAAATTTTTTTTCTCTAATTAAAAAAGAAGGTATTATAGTGGATCCTGTTTTTAGCGCAAAAAAAGCCGGCCCTCTTGGAAGCAAGGCATACCTTGAAAACATTTTTACTTTAATGCTACTATTACTAAAATCCCTATCCCCCAATAATGCTAAAATTTTACCTTCTTTGAGAAGTTCTAAATATTTCTTTGGATTATACCCTACTGGAAAAACTTTTAATCTAACTTTACTTCTTTGCTTATTAAAAAAATTATTAAGACGCCTATCTTTATGTGAAAGTGCAATTGTATAACAGGGGTAACCTAAAAGAGAAAATATAGCTCCACCTAACTCATAATTCCCAAAATGTGCACTAAGTAAAATTATTCCTTTTTTTTTAAAAAGAGCTTCTTCTAAATATTCTAAACCACTTATACGTACATATTTCGAAATAAACTCTAAATTTAATTTTTGGTATCTAAAAAAATCAACCAAATAATATGAAAAATTTACAAAAACTTCTTTTGCGCATTTTTGTAGTTTTTTTTTATCACTCACTAAAGCTGAAAAATTATAATAAACAGTTTTGCGATCAGTGGCTGATAAGTAAAAATGTAAATTTGCTAAAAGTTTTGCAAAAAAATAGCATATTGAACGTGGAAAAATTAAAGCCAAAAATTTTCCTATGACGAATAAGTAATACATAAAATTAAATCATTTTTAATATCAAATCAGCTATTCTTGTAGAGGAATCACTGCAAGAAATAGATTTTGCTCTTTGCTTAAAATAATTAAGTGCAGAGTCATCTTTAAGCAAAATTTCTACTTTTTTACTTATGTTAAAAATATTATCTTCTCTAATCACGGCATCTTTACTTAATAAAAAGTTTACATTTCTCTCCTCTTGCCCCGGTATGGGATTTGTAATTATTATAGCCAAACCCTTTGCTAAAGCCTCAGAAATCGTAATACCTCCACCTTTGGTAATAATTATATCTGAGAAATCCATTATTTTATTTACAAAATCAACGTAGCCAAAATGAAACAAAGGCTTTTTAAAATATTTTTTATTTTTTTCAAACCAATTAAAAAGTTTAGAATTAGCTCCACAAATTATGATAACCTGAAAATCTTTATCAAGTTCCTCTAAGGCTTTTGAAATTTCTCTAATCGGCCCTAAACCCAAACCACCCCCCATAATTAATACAGTTTTTAAATCTTTTCTAAATCCAAAGGTCTGGGCAATAGTATACCTATCGTGCGAAACTAAAAATTTTATAGAAATAGGTATCCCTATTACCTCTATTTTTGAAGCTAAAACATTTTCATGCACCAATATATCCTTTGCTTCTTTAGAAGCAACTATATATTTATCCACACCTACATGTATCCAAAAACGATGAGGGTAATAATCTGTAACTATAGCAACTAATGGAATTTTTATTTTAAAATATTCTTTAAAAGAAGAAATTATTCCGCAAGGAAAGGCTTGGGTTGTTAAAATACAATCTGGCTTGCTATCATTTAATAAATTAGCTATTTTTTTAAAGCTAAATTTATTAATTCGCCTCCAAAAAGGATTTAAATTCTTTACGATAGTTTTTCTATCATAAATCTTTCCCCAAAGAAAAGGAAAATATTTAATGACATTAGTATAAACAAAATCAACTATCTTTTCAGTTTTAGGATAAAAATGTCCAAAAATGTTTAAATTTGTAACTGAAATATCTTTATCTTTAAATAGAAGTGCTTCTTTTAGATTTTGTGCTGCTTTACTGTGACCACCAACGCTAGATATATGTAAAATAAGAACTCTTTTTCCCATTTTTAATTTTGGAAAGAATTGTTTAAAGAAACTAAATGGTCTGAAAAAATTTTCTTTATCTTTGAAAGATCACTTAAAAACGCATCAACAACTTTTGGTGAAAATTGCTTTTTTCTATTTTTCTTAATCTCTTTAATAGCCTCAGTAAAAGAGTATGCTTTCCTATAAGGTCTATCTGTTGTCATCGCATCAAATGCATCAGCTAAAGATATGATTGTAGCAATAAGAGGTATTTTTTTCTTTTCAATTCCATATGGATAGCCTTTTCCATCATATCTTTCA
>JAMWCT010000058.1 GCA_023819525.1 Candidatus Omnitrophota bacterium | reverse complement strand
TTGAGTTCCTTTTCTTTTTCTTCAATCTGAGTAGCTTGGGGTGGGGTGAGTTCGCTTATATGTACAATACCTAAATTTGCTAACTCGTCAACTGCCTTTTGCCTTTCTTTTTCTAAAGTCACTAAATAAATTTTTTTCATCTGCACAATCATAGTTTAGTCTTGTAAAAAATAAATTCTTTCTAATTTTTTCTTAGCAATTTTGCTTCTGCAAACCTCATTAGTAAATTGATCTCCTAAATAAATTTTAATACGATGAATTGCTTCTTCGGCTTGCGGGATCTTTATTTTCTCAAATAGATTAACTCTTTGAAGAGTAATCCTTAATTGATCTTTTAAAATTTCAATAGCTTTTTTTATTGTCTTTAGTTCTTCCTCTATAGTTATAAGTTCTCTTAAATAATCTATAGCCTTATCAGCCCAAAGGGGATAAATAAAAATATCATAATCAATTGGGTTAAATTCTAAATTTAAAAAAACAGGTAACTCAACTCCGGCAATATTTTTAGAAGTTAAATTTATTTTTGTTGGTTTTATCCATTTTCTTAACTCTATTTTATCAACTTTAGCTAAACCAATCCAATCACTGCAAAATTTTTGCTTCTTTTCAAAAATTTGAGTTTTCTCTTCCATAAGTTTTTGGTATTTGGCAATTTCAAGTTGCAACTGTTGTTTTTTTAATTGTAATATTGGTAGATATCTTTTGTATTGTTCCAAAAGTTGCA
Organism: Candidatus Omnitrophota bacterium; assembly: GCA_023819525.1. Classification (GTDB taxonomy): domain Bacteria; phylum Omnitrophota; class Gorgyraeia; order Duberdicusellales; family 4484-171; genus JAMWCT01. The sequence goes on along the minus strand of JAMWCT010000058.1, from coordinate 8,835 downwards.
CTTTTTGCTTTAGCTGGTCTCTTGTAAATTTTATCTTTTCCATTTATCTTTTTGGCCAAAATTCTTCAATTAAAGAGGTTCTTATACCTGTTTCTTGTGGCAAAAAACAATCTGCTAAAATCTGCCAACCCAAATCTAAAGCCTCTTCTAAAGAAATATCAACATCTAAACGCATAAGTTTTTCCTCAAAAAGTTTTCCGTATTTAAGAAGCTTTTTATCCCAAGATGTCATCTGAAATCCCATTGCTTGTTTTTCTAAAGTCTGTCTATACTGTGCAAAAAGTTGAATCATAGTATCCATAAGAGTTCTATGATCTTTTCTTGTTTTATCATTTACATGTTGTTTAAGTCTACTTAAAGAACCAAAAGGCTCAATTACCCCACCTTTTAAATATAACTGACCTTCTGTGATATAACCTGTATTGTCAGGTATAGGATGGGTAATATCATCTCCTGGCATGGTAGTTGCTGACAAAATTGTTATTGAACCTGCTCCTTCAAAATCAACTGCTTTCTCGTATCTACGTGCAAGTTGAGTATATAGGTCACCTGGGTAGCCTCTGTTAGAAGGAACTTGTTCCATAGTAATAGAAATTTCTTTTAAGGCATCACAAAAATTTGTCATATCAGTAAGTAAAACTAAAACATCCTTTCCCTCTAAAGCAAAATTTTCAGCCACAGCTAAACTTATATCAGGAACCAAAAGACACTCAACAGGAGGCTCTGATGCAGTATGAACAAAAAAAACACTTCTTGAAAGTGTACCTTCTTTTTCTAATTTTTCTTTAAAAAAAAGATAATCGTCATATTTTAATCCCATTCCACCTAAAATAATAATATTCACTTTTGCTTGAATGGCAATTCTTGCTAAAAGTTCATTATAAGGTTCTCCGGCAAGAGAAAATATAGGTAATTTCTGAGAAATCACTAAACTATTAAAAAGGTCAATCATAGGGATACCTGTTCTTAACATCCTTTTAGGAATAATCCTTTTTACAGGATTAACTGGTGGTGTGTTTATATCTATTAAATGGTCTTCTAATTTAGGTCCTTTATCTAAGGGGTTGCCCTTTCCATCAAAAATTCTTCCTAATAAATTTTGTGAAAACGCAATCCTTAAAGGATGACCTAAAAAACGAACCTTATCTTTAGTTGATACCCCTTTACTACCTGCAAAAATTTGTAAAGTTACTTTTTTACCTTCCAATTTAATCACTTCTGCTAAAGAAACACCAAAAGAGGTCTCTATTTGTGCAATTTCTCGATACCCTATACCTTCTGCTTCTACGGTAATCGTTTCGCCTCTAACCTCTAAAATCTGTGTATAAACCTTATACATTTTTAATACTTTCTAACTTTTCTTTTATTTGATTTTCTATTTCCACAAATTCAGATGACTGCCACGCTGAAGAGTTTAAATTTTTAAACAATTGAATTAAAACTTGAAAAAAATATCTGGCATTATCTTTATCTTTAAAATTAAAATCTTTTTTTATAATTTTTTCATATATAAAATTAAATATATAAATTTGTCTTTGATTTGAAGTTGCCTGATCAAAAGGATCAAAAGCATTTTGTTGAAGATACACACTGTCAAAAAACTCAGCCTTTAGATAAGTTATAAAATCACTCAAAAGTATTCCTTCTTCGCCAACAACTTTCATCATTTGCAAAATATTATTTGCTTCCTTTAGAAGTTTTAAAATATCCTGCCTGGCTCCTTCTTCAATTATTCCTTTATATTTACTCCAACTAATTAAGGGGTCTATCGCAGGGTATCTTCTTGCATCAGAGCGCTCTCTTGATAATCCTAAAAATGCACCAACTACTTTTAATGTCGCCTGGGTTACAGGTTCCTCAAAATTTCCTCCAGCAGGACTGACTGTCCCCCCAATAGTTAATGAACCAATTCTGCCGTCGTATAATCTTACTATTCCACCCCTCTCATAAAATGCAGCTATTCTTGATTCTAAATAAGCAGGAAAGGCTTCTTCTCCGGGGATTTCCTCTAATTTTCCGGACATTTCTCTCATAGCCTGAGCCCATCTTGAGGTTGAATCTGCTAAAAGTAAAACATCTAACCCCATTTGTCTGTAGTATTCTGCAACGGTTACCGCAGTATAAACCCCTGATTCTCTTGCAGAAACTGGCATAGCACTTGTATTTACCATTATCACAGTTCTCTCGCTTAAAGGCCTATTTGTTTTTGGATCAATGATTTCTGGAAAGGTTTTTAGAACCTCTACTGCTTCACCTGCGCGTTCGCCACAAGCAGCTATTACCACAATATCTACTTGGGCATGTTTTGAAATTAACTGTTGCAAAACTGTTTTGCCTGCTCCGAATGGCCCTGGTATACAGTAAGTGCCTCCCTTTGCTATTGGAAATAAAGTATCAATTAGACGCATTTTAGTAATAAGAGGCTCTTTTGGTTTAAGCCTTTCTTGGTAACATCTAATAGGAATTTTTGCTGGCCAATCTTGTTTTAAAAATACCTCTTTTATTTGGTTTCTTTCATTTTCTAATTTTGCAATTGGGGTTTCTAAATTATATTTTCCTTCCTTCGCAATCCAGATTACCTTAAATTTACCTAATAAACCGAAAGGAACCATAATATAATGTTTAAATATATACTCATTTACATAACCAACCGGATAGCCTGCTTTAACTATTTCTCCTTCTTTCACAATAGGAAAAAAATCCCATAAAGTATCTATACTTAAAGCTCTCTTATAGATTCCTCTTTTTAAGAAAAATCCACAACTTTTCGCTACTTCTGGAAGGGGATTCTGTAAACCATCAAAAATTTGACCTAATAACCCAGGACCTAGTTCAACAGAAAGGAGTTGTCCGCTAAATTCTACACCATCATTAATTTTAAGTCCACCTGTCTCTTCAAATACTTGCATATAAACGATATCATTTTGTATTTTTATCACCTCAGCCTTTAAGCGCTCCTTTTCACTTAAAACGAAACCAATTTCATTTTGTATAATTGGGAAGTCTACTTTTACCTCAATCATATTTCCAAGAATCTTTCTAATAAATCCAATTCTTTTTTCCATACTTAATTTTCTAAAACTTCTTTTAGTGTCTGAAAATTAGAATTTTTTTTGATATTTTCCCACCGAAGTAAAATTAAAAGTTTTAATCCATAAATTATAACGGTTTCTAAACTAAAAATATATTTTTTCTCCTCCTCTTCTAAAAATTGCCACCTTAACTTATCTAATATTCTTTCTTGCTCATTTGGGGTTATTGCTTTAAAAGCAAAATACACATCTTTTTTTAATTCTAAATAAGAGTAACTAGATTCTTTTATATATCCAAAATGTGATTTTTGCAGTCTTTGAGCTCTAAATTCTAACAAAGCATCCTTTAAAGCAATATTAAAGTCTTCCCATTTTTTTAATAAGGAATGGGGTTGGGCTTTAAAACTAATCTCTAAAGAAATATTTTTTAAAATTTCAGCTTCTTTTTCAGATACAAATCTTATACAATAATTTAGAAATTCTTCAAAACTATAAGGGGGTTGTCCTGTGAAATTTAAAGGAAATAAACTTGAAATTAAATATGGGTAAAATTTTAACATCTTATTTAAAAATTTCTTTTATGTCTAAACTTAATTTTTCAAATAAATAATCTGTTAAACTCTTATCGCTTATTTCAAAATATGATCTACCCTTATCAAAACTTATCTGTAACCCTACATCTATTTCTTTGGTTGGAACAAATAAAACTTCTTTTTTTAATTTTTCCTGCAATTCTTTTATAAATGTATCTTTTAGGCGCACAAAATCTTTTTCGGGAAGATAAATTAAAATTTCTTTTTCACCAAACTGCAAAATAATTTTTTCTAAAATGTTTAAAAACTCACCGGAACCAAAAGCCTCTTCTACTTTTTTTTGGATAATCTCAATTAAGGATTTATTAATTTCGTTTTTTAAACTAATTAATGTATCGCGTATAAGTTGCTTAAGATAATTTTCTGTCTTTTCTTCTAATTGTTTTGCTTGCTTTTTAGCGCTTGATATAATTTCTTCTGCTTTTAATTTTGCTTCTTTTATTATATTTTCTGCTTCTCTTTTCGCTTCTTCCTCTATTTGATTTGCCTTTCTTGTTGCCTCTTCTATCCCTTCTTTTTGTATTTTTTCAATAAGTTCTTTAATCTCGTATTTCATGTTAACTCACTCCTTATTTTTTTTAAAACTAAATCTATATTCTTTGCTTCTAAAATAGGTCTTCCTATAACCATATAATCTGCTCCTTGCTTTTTTGCTTCTTTTAAAGTCGCTGTTCTCTTTTGGTCATCGCTTTTAATTTTTTCTAACCTAATTGCAGGAGTAACAAATAAAAAATTTTTGTTTTTTATTTTTGCCTTTAACAATTTTAGGTCTTTTGCTGAACAAATGACACCATCTAAACCGCTATTTAACGCGATCTTAGCTAACTTTAAAACTTTTAAAGAACTAATCCTTTTGCTAGTTAATTCAGTAACACCTAAAATTAATGGCTTCTTTATATTTTTATCTTTAGCGACTTTTTCCACTTCTTCTCTTATGGCTTCTAAAGCTTGCTTCCCAGCTTTAATATGAACAGTAAAAGCCCAACAACCCATCTGGGTAATTATTCTAGCGGTTTTACACATAGTATTAGGTATATCAAAAAGTTTCAGATCCAAAAAAACATCTATATTTTGATTAATAAGCTCTTTTACCAAAGAAGGACCAAATTTAGTAAATGAAATTAAACCTACTTTAAATTTAAAACCTTCTGGTTGTAGGCTCTTAACTAAACTCCTTATTTTTCTTTTATCATCTAAATCAAGCGCTACTATTAATCTATTAAACAATTAGACCACCTCTTAAGTTTTTTATATCTTTTATATTTTTTCTTTTCATATAATCTTTCATACCTTCTAAAATTTCAACTGCTTTATTTGGCTCTGTCAAATTAATTGTCCCTAAACTTATAGCTACAGCGCCAGCTAAAATAAACTCTATTGCATCCTTTGCTTCTTTTATTCCTCCACCGCCTATTATAGGAATATCTATATTTTTAGCTATTTTCCATACTTTGTAAAGAGCAATAGGTTTAATTGCTAAACCAGAATATCCACCATATACATTTCCTAAATAGGTTTTTTTTGTCTCTATATTTATGGCCAAAGCAAAAAAGGTATTTACTAAAGAAACCGCATCGGCTCCAGCATCATAAATTGCTTTTGCAATCTCTACTATATCTGTAACTTCTGCTGTTATCTTCGCAATTATTGGTTTTTTTGTTAATTTTCTTAAACTTCTTAGTAATTTTAGAGTATGTTTAGCATCGCAAGATATAAGTTTTTTTAATTTTATATTTGGACAGGATAGATTAATCTCAAATGCATCTATTTTATTAAAACTTTCTAATTTTTCAACACATATTATATATTCTTTATCCTCAAAACCACCAACGCTAACTATATGCTTTGTCGGCAGACTAACAAATTTTTTTAATTTTTCTTTAATAAAGAGATCTATGCCTGGATTTTCTAATCCAATAGAATTAATTACTCCAGCAGGTAGTTCATAAATTCTTGGTGGTGGATTGCCTGCTTGAGGTTTCAAAGTAATTGTTTTAGAGACAACAGCACCAATCGCGCTGTAGTCTACAAGGTCTTTCAGTTCATCGGCTAAACCAAATGTTCCTGAAGCACAAATTATAGGTGTCTTTAAATATAAATCACCTACTTTTACACTTAAATTCATTTTTCTAAATTATATTGCACCTATTTATTTTTTCAATAGAAATAAATTTTTAAAAAAATATTTAAAAAATATTTAAAAAGTATATAATAAACTAGATGCAAAACCAAAATATCAAACTATCAATAATCATTCCGGTTTATAACGAAATAAATACGATTTTAGAGATCATTAAGCTTGTAAAAGAAGAGCCACATAAAAAAGAGATAATTATAGTTGATGATGCATCAACTGATGGAACCAAAGAGTTACTTTTAAATATAAACCAACCAGATATAAAAGTTTTATTTAACCAAAAAAATAAAGGCAAAGGTTACTGCATAAGAAAGGCTATTAATTATGTAACCGCAGATATCGTGATAATTCAGGATGCGGATTTAGAGTATTACCCGAATGAATATGGTAGGATAATCCGAAAGATTATTGAAGGTAAAGCTGATGTTGTCTATGGAAGTAGATTTTTGGGAGGCGAAAGAAGAGTATTTTATTTTTATCATTATTTAGGAAACAAATTACTAAATTTAGTTGTAAATATATTTTTAAATTCCAACTTTACGGATCTGATGACTTGTTATAAAGCATTTAGAAGCGATGTATTAAAAAGTTTAAAATTAGCCGCAAATAGATTTGGCATAGAGGTAGAATTAACAGTTGAAGTTTTTAAAAGAAAATATAGAGTTTATGAGGTTCCGATTTCTTATGATGGAAGAAGTTATGATGAAGGGAAAAAAATAAAGTGGACAGATTTTTTCTCTTGTTTATATTGGCTTTTTAAAAGTCTTTTTAGAACTCTTGATTTAGGAGAGGAAACGCTTTTGCGAATAAGGCTACTTAAAAAAAACAACAGATGGATTTTTAAAAAAACTAAACCTTTTTTAGGGAAAAAAATATTGGAGCTTGGTTGTGGAATAGGAACATTTTCAAGGTTTTTAATCTCAAAAGATACTTTTGTAGTTTTAACTGATATAAATAAAAGATATACTGATTATCTAAAAAAAGTCTTTATAGGCAATCCTTTTGTAGAAATAAAAAATATTGACATTTTAGAAATTGACAAATTCTGGCAAGATAACTTTGATACTGTTATATGTTTAAATGTAGTTGAACATATACAAGATGACATAGCGCTATTTAAAAAAATAAATAAAGTTCTTAACAAAAGTGGAAAAATTATTTGCCTTGCCCCAGCGCATAAAATATTGTTTAGTAATTTTGATAAAAATTTAGGTCATTTTAGGCGCTATACAAAAAAAGAACTAATAGAAAAATTAGAGAATTGTGGTTTTAAAATCAAAAAAATAGAATTTATAAATTCTTTAGGCGCTATACTTTGGTTTATAAATTTTAAACTTTTAAAAGCAAAAAAAATTAATTTTGCGGCTAGATTTTTTGATTTTATTGTGCCTTTAATTTCTTTTTTAGAAAAAAGAATAAAATTTTGTTTTGGTTTATCTTTGTTTTGTGTAGCTACAAAGGAAAAAGATTTATCATAGGTAATTTAAAAACTTGGCTCTATACAAAAAGTTTTATATTTAAATGAACCAGACAACCCGCCTAAAACAAAATAAAGATTTGTCAGATATTTCATTTTTGCAAATTCTTTCCACTTATAATACGGCTCTATATTAAAAGCAGATCTAAAAAATTTAAATGCATATATTAAAAATAAAATGAAACTAGTCCAACTAAAAAGTCTAAACCAAAAATTTATTGGCGAAATCCAACTGCAGGTAAAGCAAATTAAAAATATTAGTCCAAAAAGATGCATAAGATGAAAATTACCAATATAAATAAAACCTCTTATAAAAAATGGCATTCTTAAAATTGGATTGTTTGGATATTTACCAATAAATTGAAAAACAAACTCTAAATAATTTTTTGCATGCGCTCTAATTAAAGGTGGATGCGCTGCCCCATAGGATTTCCAAACTCGCAATAAATTGCGCAAATCAGCCCTATGCATATGTTTTACTGAAGCTGAAGGTAAAAAGTAAAATTTCCAACCTCTTTTTCTTGCCCTTATTCCAAAATCAATATCTTCGCCTGTTGGTAAATTCCAAAAGCTTCTTCCTATCTCATCAACTGTCTTTTTTCTATATGCAACATTTGCTGTAACAAAAAAATATGCTCTGTGTCCACATATTTGAGTAGGAGCCATATCTGTTAAGTCAGGGTAACACCCCTCATCTAAATTTCCATAACGCCAAGAAACTCTATTAAAACCAAAGGCTTGGCAATAAATCTCAACTAAATTATCTTCTTGGACACGCAAAGTAAGTATCTCTCCTCCAACAGCACCTATCTTTTGATCTTTTTCGAAAGCCTCTAAAATTTTATATATCCAATCCTTACAAGGCGCGCAATCCCCATCGGTAAAAAATATGTATTCTCCTTTTGCTTCTGCTAAAGCCTTTGTCCTTGCAAATCCAGGGGAAGGGCAATTTGGTATCTCTACTAACTTAACAAAAGGATTTTGTTTTTGATATTCTTTAATTATTGAAACGGTCCTATCTTTACTCCCACCGTCAGCAAAAATTATTTCTAATTTATCGCGTGGATATTCTATCCCCATAAGATATTCAAAGGTTTTAGATATAGTCCTCTCCATATTTCTAACAGGAACAATAACAGAAACAAATGGTTCCATAACTACCCCCTTTTTTAGTTTTGGTTATCTTTATAATAAAGAGATAAGGTTTCTAAAATTTTTTTAATAATATTATAATCTTTTATTTCGCTTTCTATAACAGCAACAGAATTACTTTTTCTACTGATATATATAAGATTATTTGCATTTTCACCAATAAAAAAATCTTTATTAGTTTGCCAATTCAATTGACTATATTTCTTATCACAAAGTGCCTTTATTCCTTTAAAAAATTCTTCCGCATCAGAGGTGGAATCCCAAATTGTATCCATTATTAAAATTGCTTTCTGTTCTTTGCTTTCATATAAATAACAATAATCATTACCCCATCCTGCTGCAATAGTTTTTGCTAAAGTATCATCTAAATATTTGGCTAAAATTATATAAAATGTTAACTCACCCAAACGATCAGAAAGAATTTTTTTAAAACCTTCTTTAGCA
>JAMWCT010000057.1 GCA_023819525.1 Candidatus Omnitrophota bacterium | reverse complement strand
AAAAGAAGCTATCGCTTCAATAGAGGCAGGGATAGAAGTATTTAATGCTGAATATAATAAAGGTATAGATATTGTAGGACTTGGAGATATGGGAATTGCAAATACTACTTCTTCAGCTGCGATAGCAGCAGCCATTATTGGAAAATCTGTTGAGGAGATAACTGGAAGAGGCACAGGGCTTGATGATAGAGGACTGTCAAGAAAAATAGCAGTTATAAAAAAGGCACTTAAAATAAATAAACCTATAGCAGGTGATGGTTTAGATATATTAGCAAAGGTTGGTGGTTTTGAAATTGGTGGGTTGGTAGGGGTGATTTTAGTTGCCGCAGCTTGCAAGGTTCCTGTTGTGATAGACGGATTTATCTCAACAGCTGCAGCACTTATTGCTTATAAAATTAAGCCAGAAGTAAGAGATTTTATGATCGCAAGTCACTGCTCTAAAGAAAAAGGACATAAATTGATGCTTAAGTATTTGGGGCTAAAACCTTTATTAGATTTAGATATGCGTCTTGGAGAAGGAACAGGAGCGGCTTTGGGGATAAACATTGTCCAGGCAAGTATTAAAATTTTAAATGAAATGGCTACATTTGAAGATGCAAAAGTTTCAAAACACATTAACAAGCACTTATAACTATAAAATATGAAACATTTTCTTATTGCACTTGGATTTTTAACAATTTTACCAGTCAATATTAGTAAAGAAATTAAAGAAGAAGATTTTGCTGTCTCGCTTTTATATTTTCCTTTAATTGGAGCAATTATTGGAGCAGTATCAGCAAGTATTTTGGTTTTTTATAAGTTTCTATCTATACAGGTTATAGCAGTAATTATCCTTTTGATTTCAACAGTTATTAGTGGGGGGTTACATCTCGATGGTTTTGCTGATACTTGTGATGGTTTTTATGGCATAAGGTCCAAAGAAGAAATATTAAGAATAATGCACGATCCAAAGGTTGGAGCGATTGGAGTTGTTGGGGTGGTATTACTTTTACTTTTGAAATTTTCATTACTCATCAGTTTTTCAATAAATATACTTTGGAGAGCATTAATTGTAAGTTTTTGTTTTGCACGCTGGCTACAAACAGTTTGTTGTTTATTACCTTACGCTTCTTGTGAAGGTAAAGCTAAAGTTTTCACCAAATATGCAAACAAGCGAAATATAATAATAGGCGGAATCTTTACATTAATTGTTTTTAGCTGTTTTCTAAATTTAAAAGGTATTGCAATATTTTTTGCCTCTTTTATTTTAAATTTAATATTTATTTTTTATGTGAAGAACCGTATTGGTGGTATAACAGGTGATACTATTGGAGCAACAAGTGAGATTGCCGAAACAACAACACTTTTTTTAATTTATTTGTTGAAGTAAAAAAATGGAGCTAATTTTGATTTCCTATATTACTGATTTGATATTTGGAGATCCGCAATGGTTTGGGCATCCGGTACGTTTAATGGGAAAATTAATTTTTTTTCTTGAAAAGATATTTAATAAAAATAGAAACCAAATTATTAATCGCATTTATGGAACTTTTACAGTATTTTTAGTGGTGGGTATTACATTTTTGTGCGCAAATTTAATTATTAAAACAGCAAGAAAACTAAATCCAATAATAGAAGCAATTCTTTGGGTCTTTCTTGCATATACAACAATTGCGATTAAAGATTTAGCAAAACATGCTAAAGCAATAAAAAAGATGTTAGAAATAAATAATATCAAGGAGGCAAGAAAAAAACTTTCTCTTATTGTTGGAAGAAATACAGAGCAATTTAATAAAGAAGAGATTATAAAAGTTACAGTAGAGGCAATTGCAGAAAGCACAACCGATGGAATTGTTTCCCCACTTTTTTATTTATTTTTAGGTGGGCCGGTGCTTGCGCTTTGTTTTAAAGCAATAAGCACCCTTGATTCAATGATTGGGCATAAAGACGAAAGGTATCTTTATTTTGGCTGGTGCGCGGCAAAACTGGATAATATCGCAAATTTTATTCCAGCAAGGATTACTGGTTTACTTATTGTTGTAGCAGCTTTGCTTTGTGGTAAAGATTTTAAAGAATCATTTCGTATTATGCTAAGGGATAAAAGGAAGCAGGATTCAATAAATAGTGCTGTTAGCGAAGCTGCTATGGCAGGCGCTTTAGGGATAAGACTTGGCGGAAGGTATAACTATTCTGGGAGGATGGTTGTGCACCCGTATATCGGAGATGATCGAAAAACTATGTCAATATCCTTGATTGATGAGGCAATAATTTTAAGCATTGTGACATCTTTTTTGATGGTTTTGGTTGGAATTTTATTTAAAATAATTTTTTGATAAATTTTTGCTTATGAAAAATATTTACGAGCATGGTGGTAATTTTTATGATATTGGCTCAAAAGTTGATTTTATTTTGGATTTTAGTGCCAATATTAATCCCTTGGGGATACCTTTAGGTGTTAAAAGCTTATTACACAGACACTTAGATGATTTAGTTTTTTATCCTGATCCAAAAAATCGTTTACTTACAACAACGCTTGCCCAATATTGGAAAATAAAAGATGAAAACATATTAGTCGGCAATGGCTCTACTGAACTTATTTATCTCGTTTTTAATGCTTTTAGAGAAAATAAAGTAACAATAGTTGCGCCATCTTTTACTGAATATGAACGCGCCGCTAAAATCTCAAATTGTAAATTGCAATTTATTTTTCTAGAAGAAAACAAATATTTTTGTTTAGATCCGACTTTTATAAAAATAACCGATATCCTTTTAATATGCAATCCAAATAACCCAACTGGAAATTTTATTATATCAAAATGGCAAAACCTATTGGATATTCCTGCTAAAAAAATTTTTATTGACGAAGCTTTTATGGATTTTGTTCCTACTAAAAAAACATATACATTTATACCACTTGCAGCAAATTCAAAAAAAATTATAGTTTTTAGAACTTTTACAAAATTTTTTGCTCTTGCAGGTTTGCGGGTTGGGTATTTAGTGGCGCATAAAAGCATTATAAAGACTTTAAAAAAATATCAAATTCCTTGGAATGTAAATGTATTAGCGCAAAAAGTAGCCGCACAATGTTTAAAAGAAACTTTATTTATTCAACGTTCAAAGAAATTAATTGAAAAAGAACGAAAATTTCTCTATGAACGTCTTTGTCAAATAAAAGGACTTAAACCTTACTTTTCAGTAACAAACTTTCTTTTAGTTAAGATAACTAAAAAACACCTCTCCTCAACTAAACTTAAAGAAAAATTGCTAAAGAAAGGTATCCTTATTAGGGATTGTTCAAATTTTAGGGGTTTAGATAATAGTTTTATAAGGCTGGCAGTACGAAAGCATAAAGAAAATTTAAAATTAATTAAGGCATTAGAAGAATGTATATAAAAAAAATTTTAAAAAGATTGCGGAATTTACTTTTAGCTTCCATAATGAAAAATTTTTATGATGGACTACTTTTTTCAGGAGGTCTTGATACTTCAATATTGGCAGCATTTAATAAGAAGGCAGTAGCTTTAACCGTTAGTTTAGGAAAATACTCCACAGACATTTATTATGCTAATTTGCTTGCAAAAAAACTTAAACTTAAATACGTTCATTGCAGAGTAGATGTTGATGGGGCACTTGCTGCTATACCAAAAGTTATTAAAATCCTTAAAAGTTTTGATCCGGCATTACCTAATGATTTAGCGATATATTTTGGTATAAAGAAGGCAAAGCAAATTGGGTTAACTTCTATTGCTACAGGAGATGCAAGTGATGAATTGTTTGGCGGTTATTATTTTATGCAAAAAATTGATGACCTTAATAGTTATATCGCTAAAATTGTAAAAGCTATGGAATTTAGTTCAAATAAGATTGCTAAATTCTTTGGGCTTAAAATAGTACAACCATTTGCTGATAGTGCTATGATTGATTTTGCTTTAAAATTGCCAGCATCTTTAAAAATCCACAAAGAAAACGGCAAAATATGGGGTAAGTGGATTTTGCGAAAAGCATTTGAAGATATTTTACCTAAAAAAATTATTTGGCAAAGTAAACGCCCGATTGAGTATGGTTCTAACATGACGCATCTGCGAAAGATTATTGAGGCAAAAATTTTAGATGAAGAATTTAAAGAAAAACAACTTCTCTATCCAGTAAAATTTTTAAATAAAGAACATCTTTATTACTATGAGATTTATCGCAAAGTAGTGGGTGATATTCCTAAATCAAATACACTATATAGATGTCCTGGATGTGGCGGTGGTTTAAAAATAGGAGCTTTTCATTGTAAAGTGTGCGGTTATGTTTTAAATTTTTTATAAAAAATGGCAAAAGATGCTTTTGTTTCTTTTAGTGGCGGAAAAGACAGTAACCTTGCTTATTATAGAGCGATAAAGGATAATTTTAAAATTAAATATCTTCTTAATATGGTTTCAAGTAATGGTAAGCATTCTTGTTCTCATGGGATTAATTTAGAATTGCTAAAATTACAGGCAAAGGCAGTTGGTGTTCCTGTAGTTCAAATAAAGACTAATTGGAAAGATTATGAAAAGAATTTTAAAAAAGGTATTTTAGAATTTAGAAAGCAAAATATAAAAACAGGTATATTTGGTGATATTGATTTACAGGAGCATAGAGATTGGATAGAAAGGGTTTGCAAAGAAGTAGGTATAAGACCAATATTACCTTTATGGAAAGAAAAAAGAGAAAGATTATTAGATGAATTTGTCAATTTAGGTTTTAAAGCAATAGTTATTACAACTTCCGCTAAATTTTTAGGCAAAGAATGGTTAGGCAGAATAATCGATAGAGGATTTATAAAAGATATTAAAAGACACGATGATGTTGATATTTGTGGAGAAAAAGGTGAATATCATAGTTTTGTTTATGATGGTCCAATTTTTAAAGAACCGGTTAAATTTACTGTTGGTAAAAAGATTTTAAAAGATGGATATTGGTTTTTGGAACTAAAATTAAGTAAAAATTAATCTAAATTATATGAAAGAAAAAGGGTCAAAATTTAAAAAAATCTGTTTTCTGTATATAGTTTTTTATTTCCTCACCTTTCATCTATCAGCTTATAGCCAAAATAAACCTTTGGAAAGAATAATTTCTTTGGGGCCTTCTATAACCGAAGAACTTTATCTTTTAGGTGCTGGTGATAGAATTGTCGGGGTAACAACTTATTGTAAAAGGCCACCCCAAGTTATAAAGAAAGAGAAGGTTGGAACAGTTATTGAGGTGAATGTAGAAAAAATTTTTAGTCTAAAACCTGATTTAGTAATAGCAACGTCCTTAACAAAACAAAAAGATGTAGAGAAATTAAAAAAATTAGGTATTAAAGTAATTGTTTTTCCTGCTGCAAAAAATTTTGCGCAGCTTTGTGAGCAATTTTTAGAATTGGGTAAAATTATAGGAAAAGAAAAAGAGGCAAAAGAAATTATAGAGGCAGCAAATAAAGCGATAAATTATATTAGTGAAAAAATTAAAAATTTAGACAGACCAAAGGTCCTTGTTCAGATAGGCTCAAGGCCTTTATGGGTAGCAACAAAAGATTCATTTATTGGCGATTTAATTGAATTTGCTGGTGGAAAAAATATTAAAACTACAAAAGAAGGCCTTTTTTCTAAGGAACAAGTAGTGATAGAGAATCCAGATGTGATAATTATAACTACTATGGGAATTACAGGAGAAAAAGAAAAAGAAAACTGGCAAAGGTACAAAACAATAAATGCGGTAAAAAACAATAGAATTTATATAATTGATTCTTATAAGCTCTGTAGTCCTACGCCAGTCAGTTTTGTCGAGACTTTAGAAGAATTGGTTAATATTTTACATCCAAATATATATGAAAAATAAATTAATTTATTGGTTAATTTGGCTATCAGTTTTAATCCTATTAATTTTATGTGTAAGTATATTTTCTTTGTGTGTTGGTTCTGCGGATATTTCTTTTAGAAAAATTTTTTCACTAAATTTAGCAAAAAGCCACAGTACAGCATACACTATTATTTTTAATATTCGCCTGCCACGCATTATTTTAGGTTTTGCTATAGGCGGAGCATTGAGTTTAGCAGGAGTGATTTTACAAGGGATGTTTCGTAACCCTTTGGTTGAACCATATACTTTAGGAATTTCAGGTGGAGCGGCTTTAGGTGTATGTTTAAATGCTATTTTAGGATTAAATTCTACCTTTGGTATTTTATCTATACCTATTTTTGGATTTTCAGGAGCGGTTTTAGTGATTATTTTCGTTTATTTTTTAAGTTTAAAAAAAGGAGTTTTAAGGATTCAAGGACTTTTACTTACAGGAGTAATGATAAGTTTTATAGCTTCATCTTTAATTATGTTTTTAATGGCTATTTCTGGCATAGAAGACCTTCATGGGATTATTTTTTGGATAATGGGGTCTTTAGAAGAGCCAAATTGGATGCTTATAAAATTAATTTTGATTTTATCTATCTGCGGTTTAGTTATTTCTTATTTTTTTTGCTTTGATCTTAATGCATTATCATTGGGTGAAGAAGAAGCACTTCATTTGGGGGTTAATGTGGAAAGAACTAAAAAGTCGCTTTTTTTACTTGCGTCTTTGCTTACTGGTTTTAGTGTGTCGGTGGCTGGCATAATTGGATTTATTGGTTTAGTCGTTCCGCATTTTATGCGTATGTTTGTCGGGCAAGATCATAGGATATTGTTAATTAGTTCATTTCTTGCGGGGGCAAGTTTTTTGATTTTTTCTGATACAATAGCAAGAACAATTATTTTGCCTTTGGAATTACCTGTAGGTGTGATTACAGGAATAGTTGGAGGAAGCCTTTTTATTTATGTTTTAGCTAAAAAAGAATTTATCTTTTGGCGATGAAATTACTTCAAATAAAAGATTTAAGTTGCGGTTATGATTCTATTTTTAATTTTGGAATACAAAAAAAAATAGAGTTCGTTCTAAAAGATATAAATCTTATAATTAATAAGGGAGAAATTGTTGGGATAATTGGACCAAATGGCGCTGGCAAAACCACACTTATTAGGGCAATAAGTCGCACACTTAAACCAAAAAAAGGAGAAATTTTTTTTGATGGAAAAAATATTTGGAAGATGAATTTTAGAGAGTCTGCAAGACAAATAGCTGTAGTGCCACAAAATTTTAGTGGTTTAGATATGACTGTTGAAGAATTTGTACTTTTGGGTAGAATTCCGCACATAAAAAAATTTCAATTTTTTGAAACAAAGAAAGATTTGCAAGTCGCACAAAACTGTATGGAACTAACTGATGTTTTAAAACTTAAAGACCAATTGATTTCAAAGATAAGTGGTGGAGAAAGGCAACTTGCTTTAATTGCAAAAGCGCTTACGCAACAGCCACGATTGCTTTTATTAGATGAGCCGTCTTTATATTTAGATATTACTCATCAAGTAAGAATTTTAGATCTCATAAAAAGGTTAAACAAAGAATTTGAACTTACAGTGGTTATGGTTTTACATGAGCTTAATTTAGCCAGTGAATATTGCGAAAGATTGGTTCTTTTAAATGAAGGAAAAATATACAAAACAGGATCTCCGCAAGAGGTATTAGACTATCATATTATCAAGGAGGTTTATAAAACAGAGGTTTTGGTGGAGAAAAATCCTTTCTCTTCTAAACCTTATATATTGTTAGTTTCACAAAAAAGAGAGGTGCCTAATGAAAAAAGGATTGATACAGATTTATACAGGTGATGGTAAGGGAAAGACTACATCTGCAGTTGGTTTGGCTATAAGAGCAAGAGGACATAATTTGAAAGTTTGCTATGTTTATTTTCATAAAGATCCAGAAAGGTTTGGTTATGGAGAGATAAAATGTTTAAAAAAGTTAGGGGTTGACATTTTTGGATTTGCCAAAGCACATCCACATTTCTGTAAAAAAACAAAAACATCCAAAATCTATAATGAGTGCCATAAAGGCTTAAAGTTTATTGAAAAAATTTTTATAGAAAAAAAGTATGATATTTTTATAATTGATGAAATTTTTATTTCTCTTAGAGATGGATTTATCAGTGAAGAAGAGCTAATTCAATTATTAAAGAAGAAACCAAAAAATTTAGAACTAATCTTAACAGGTCGTGGCGCAACACAAAAAATAATTGATAAAGCAGACCTGGTGAGTGAAATAAGAAAAATAAAGCATCCTTATGATGTTGGGGTGGCAAATAGAAAAGGAATTGACTTTTAAGGGAAAATTAAAAATTCACGTAAAACAGAAAGGGGGTGATTTTTAAGAGTTTTTTAATTTGGGTGTTGTTAATTTAAATTATTAACTCCAGATATACAAAGGAAGTCTCCGTGCCCAAACCTATTTTTAGGTAAGGAATTCGGAGCGCTGCCCCGCAACGGTAATGCTGGCAAATCGCTATATGCTATTTGCTAAGTGAGCCCGGACGATTGTATATTTGGAAAGTATTCTCGAGGGAGGAGAAGATGAAAAGAAAAATTTTAACTTTAATTGTAATTCTAATAATGCTTAAGGTGGCTAAAGTTTTTGCAGATGAAAAAAAGTATGATTTAGGAAAAATAATTGTTACAGCAACCAAAACTTTAAGTTATCAAGCTGAAGTTGGCAGTTCAACAACTGTTGTTAGTGAGGATGATATAGAAAGAGCAGGAAAGCGCACAATTTATGAAGTTTTAAAAGAAATAGCAGGTGTTAGTATTGTACAAAATAGCGCGTTTGGTGGTTTAACTTCAGTGTATCTTCGTGGAGCAAAACCAGGGCATACACTTATAATGATAGATGGAGTTGAAGCCAATGACCCAATGTCAACTGATAGGTCTTTTGATTTTGCGCATTTGACAACTGATAATATTGAACGCATTGAAATAGTTCGTGGTCCGCAGTCTACGCTTTATGGTTCAGATGCTATGGCTGGAGTGATAAACATTATTACTAAAAAAGGCAAAGGTAAGCCAACTTGGAACAGTTGCCTTGAGGGGGGTTCATATAATACATTTCGCAGGAGTTTAGGATTAAGTGGTAGTATAGATAAGTTTAGTTATTCAATCTCTACTTTGCGCCTTGATTCTGATGGTATCAGTAAAGCAGTAGGTGGCACAGAGAAAGATGGGTATGACAAAACAGTAATTTCTTCTAAAGTAGATTATCAACTTTTTGATAACAGTCAATTAAGTTTGGTTAGCCGTTTTACAGATGCTAAAACTTCTCTTGATGATGGCGCTTATGATGATGATCCAAATTATACTGCGCGTTGGAGAGATTTTTCTAGTAAATTTACTTTTGAGCAGTCGATAAATTCTTGGTGGTCGCATAATTTATCTTTTTCTTATCATGATATAAGAAGAAAATACTTGGATGAAAAAGATAATATAGAGCCGCTTGATTTTTCAAGTAGTTGGTATAAAGGGAATAATAAAAAATTTGAATGGCAACATAATTTTCATCCTGTTGATTGGGATACAATTACTTTTGGCTTTGAATACGAAGAGGAGATAGGTTCGTCTTATTATTATTCGGAAAGTTTATGGGGTCCGTATGAAAGTAAATTTGATAGAAAAAAAGTGAATAATAAAGGTTGGTATTTGCAAAATCAACTTATGCTTTGGGATTCTTTATTTATTACCCCGGGTTTTCGGG
>JAMWCT010000056.1 GCA_023819525.1 Candidatus Omnitrophota bacterium | reverse complement strand
CAAAGGGAAACCCTCTTTGTTGATGAAATTAACCTACCTAAATTAAGCACAGAGATAATAGCTATACCATTTTTTGTTACTGATAGACTTGAAAGCTTTCTGATATTAGGACCAAAACCAAAAAACGCACGATATTTAGATACTGACCTTACAACCTTTGATATCCTCTCATCCCAAATATCATTAGCATTAGAGAACTGTATATATTGGCAACAAGAGAAGGAGAGATTAGCAAGAGAAGAACAGATTAGAAGATTACAAGCAATGGATCACTTTTCATCATCAATGGCACATGAGATTGATAATCCGATAATGGCAATAACTGGTCAATTACATTTAATTGAGTTAATTTTGAAAGAGAGATTTAAAGATAAGATACCACAGAAGGATTTAGAGGAACTTCTTAATCATTCACAGAAAACTGTGCAGAACCTACAGAGGATATCGAAGCTAATCAAAGCAGTGAGAGAATTTTCTAAACAAGATAAAGGAGAATTAACTATAATAAATTTAGATGAAGCAGTTGAATTTGCTTTGACAATTTTAGAGCCGCAACTAAAGTATAAACAGATAAATTTTAAAAAAGATATAGAGAAAAATTTAAAAGTAAAAGGAAATAAAATATATTTAGCTGAGGTTTTGATGAATTTAATCAATAACAGTATCGATGCAGTAAGTTCAATATCACCCTGGCAGGCAACCATTGAATTAAAAATTTATAGAAATACCAAAAAAACCTGTATAATAGAAGTGGCTGATAATGGTTGCGGGATAGAAAAAGAACTTTTGGAGGATATTTTTTTAGATTTTGTAACTACAAAAGCTTCTACTTCTGGAACAGGTATGGGTTTGGCAAGGGTAAGAAAGATTGTACAATTACATCAAGGGAAAGTTTGGGCTGAAAGCAAAGGCCAAAATCAAGGTGCAAGATTTTTTGTAGAATTACCTTTAGTTGATTGATTTAGAAGTTTTGTATAATATGAACTTATTAGGTAAATGCAATAAAAAACTTTTATATACCTTTTAAAAATGAAGGAGGGGTTATGCAGAAAAAAAAGGTATTAATTGTAGAAGATGAGCTGGATATTTTAGAGGTTATGTGTAAAATGTGTGAAATAAAGAACTGTTTAGTTTTTAAAGCAACTAATGCGCAAGATGCTTGGCAGATTTTCCAGAGAGAAAAACCAGATGCGGTTTCTATTGATATACTTTTAGCACCTTCAGAATTTGATGGTTTGGAGCTTTTAAGGAAAATTAGAGAGATAGATAAAAGTATTTTATGTGTTTTGGTAACAAGAATTGATGAAAAAGAAAAGATAGAAGAAGCAAAAAAATTAGGCGCAGATAGTATTTTTATAAAGCCACTTCAAATTGAAGAATTAGATAAGTTAGTGCAACAATTAGTTACGGGAAAGATAAATAATAATTAATTTTATATAATTAGAAAGGAAGGTGTAAAATGGCAAATCCATTACCTAATGAAGAAGAGATTTATGAAATTATAAAAAAAGAAAAAATAGAAGTTCATCCTTTAGTGTGGGACCTTATAGACCACCACATAAGAAATGATCTTAATGCTATAGCTGTTGCCTGGGGGAGTTTTAAGCTTAACCCAGGATGGTTTTTAAGATTAGTTGATTTTTTTATTAAAATATTATACAGGGTTTCTTTTCAACCCGGAGAACCTGATGATTTATTTAAATTAATAGATGTTAGCTTGGAAAGAGTTAAAAGCATTGATAGGTTTTTAAGGAAATTAAAAAAAGCTACCTATATTTCTTAAACTTTACATTCTCGCCTAAAAGTGTATAATTAAAAATGGGTGAGGAGTAAAAATGTCTTTAGAAGAAAAGATTTACAAAGATTACGTTGAGGCTTTAAAAAAAGGAGAGAAAGAAAAGGTAGCTTTTTTAAGTTTTATTAGAGCAGAACTAAAAAATTATGCCTTAAAGATAAATAAAAACACTTTAGACGAAAGCCAAATCATAGGGCAACTTAAAAAACTTAAAAAACAACTTCAAGACGCAAAGGAATTAGCAGCTACAGCTAAAAATAGTGATTTTATTTTTAGAACAGAAAGAGAAATTGAAATACTTAATCAATATTTACCTAAAGAGTTAAGCGAAGATGAGGTTTTATCTATTGTTAAAGATACCATTACAGAAGTTTCTGCCACTTCAATTAAAGATATGGGACGCGTAATGAAGGCTGTTTTAGAAAAGATAAATAATAGAGCCGATGCAAAGTTTGTAAGTGATTTGGTAAAAAAACAACTCCCATCTTAAAAAACAACAAAAGTTAAAATGAAAGCACTAATTATTTATCATTCAGAACATAATAAAAATACAGAGCTAATCGCTCAAATTATCGCAAAAGAATTGCCTGCAAGATTGGTAAAGATAGAAGATGTAAGAGTTTTTGAATTGCACAATTATGATATTTTAGGTTTTGGTTCCGGAATCTATTTTTCTAAACACCACCGTTTACTATTAAATTTTATAGATAAGTTACCTCTATTAAATAAAAAGGTTTTTATTTTTTCAACGAGTGTAAAAGATAGATTGGAGTATCACAATGCATTAAAAGAAAAATTAACGCATATAAATTGTGAGGTTATAGGAGAATTTTCTTGTAAAGGTTTTTGTAATTGGGGAATATTAAAGTTATTTGGAGGTATAAATAAGGGTAGGCCAAATAAAGAAGATTTTGATAATACAAAAAAATTTGTTTCGTCTTTAAAAGATAAGATCTCCTCAATTAGTCAAAATCTTTAATGTCATTAAAGTTTTTTAATTCTATAAATATCCCCATACCACAAAATCAAATCTACAAGCGTTTGGGTTATTGCAAGGGTATAACAAAAATCTCAAAAAAACAAAAACAGATAATTGAGAGCTACAAATCAGAGGCCATTTTGTTACTTAAATTACAAGGGGTAGCTTTACGTTTACCTATTATTAGACGAATAGACGATATTGTTGTTCTATCAGATAAAATTTCTTTTAAGAGCAGATTGCTTTCTAATCTAGTTAAAAACTGTAGCGAGATTTTGTTTATGGGGGTTACCGCTGGAAAAAAAATTGTTGAGGCGATTTATAAATATGAAAAAACAGATCTTGTTCGTAGCGCGGTTTATGATGCTGTTGCTTCTGAGTACACTGATGCTTGCTTCGATTGGATTTGTAATTATTATAAGCAAGAGCTTCTACGAGAAAATAAAACTTTACTTTCAAAGAGAATATCTTGTGGATTTTCTGATTTTTCTATTCAATATCAGCGTGTAATTTTTGAAATTTTACAATTAGAAAGGATAAAAATTTCTTTAACTGATACCTATATGCTTGTACCCGAAAAATCTGCTACAGCAGTTACGGGGATAATTAAAATGCAAACTGTAAAAAGAAAAAACTAATCTTATGGAAAAAATTAAAAAATATTTAAATGAACTGATTAAAAAAAGAATAGTTATTTTAGATGGTGCTACAGGAACACAGCTTTATAAAAAAGGTATGCCAAGTGGTATATGCGTTGAAAAATGGTGTTTAGAAAACTCATCAGTTATATCCCAAATACATGCAAGTTACATTGAAGCCGGGTGCGATATAATTTACACATCTACTTTCGGAGCAAATAGAATAAAGCTTTCAGAATATGGGATAAGTGATGTAGTAAATTTAAATGCACAGTTAGCTACTTTAGCAAAAAAAACAGCAGATAAAAGGGTTTTGGTGGCTGGCGATATAGGTCCAACTGGAAAATTTATTCAGCCTTTTGGAGACCTAAGTTTTGAAGAAGCAGTAAATATTTTTAAAGAGCAAGTAAAAGGATTGCTTTTAGGTGGAGTGGATTTATTTGTTGTTGAGACAATAATGGATATTCAGGAAGCAAGAGCTGCACTTTTAGCGATAAAAGAACTTTCAGATAAATTTGTAATGGTTACTATGACATTTGAAAAAAGTGGGAGAACTTTAGAGGGAAATCATCCCTTGTCGTGTTTGATAACTTTACAAAGCTTAGGGGCAGACGCTTTCGGTTTTAATTGCTCAACAGGACCAGAAAGTATTTTAAAAATAATTAAAATAGTAAAACCTTTTGCAACTCTTCCAATTGTCGCAAAACCAAATGCAGGGCTCCCTCGTATATATGAAAATGAAAGCATTTTTGATATGAGGGAAGAAGTTTTTGCAAAATGGGCAAAAAAATTAGCATTGGCAGGTGCAAATTTTATTGGTGGTTGTTGTGGGACAGGGCCAGAACATATTAAGTATTTAAAAAATTCTGTTATTAATTTAACACCAAAAAAACCGCTTCTGGAGAAATTAGCAGCGTTAAGTTCTGCGACTTCATATTTTATTTTCAAAAAAAATAAATTCTCTATTGTGGGAGAAAAGATAAATCCTTCTGGTAAAAAGGAATTACAAGAGAAGTTAAAAAACTTTGATTTTAGTTTAGTGCGCACTTTAGCAAAAGAACAAAAAGAAAAAGGTGCACAGTTACTTGATGTAAATGTAAGTATCCCCCAAGTAGATGAGAAAATACTTCTGGGAAAAACAATTTTAAACTTATCTGCGGTTACAGATTTACCTTTAGTAATTGATTCTTCAAACCCAGATGCTTTAGGTTTAGCTTTACGAATTTATCCCGCAAGGGCATTACTAAATTCTATTTCATTAGAACCTAAAAAACTGGCTAAACTTTTTCCTTTGATAAAAAAATATAGACCAATGTGTGTGCTTTTACCTGTTTGGAAGAAAAGATTACCAAAAAGTCTTAATGAAAGAAAAAGAATAATTAAAACATTAATCAAGAAATTAAAAAAAATAGGTTATAGCAAAGAAGATTTAGTTATTGATGGTTTGGTTTTAAGTATTTCTGTAGATAAACAAGCAGCAATTAATACTTTAAAATTTATTAAATGGTGCCATAAATTGGGTTATTTTACTATTATTGGTCTTTCTAATGTATCTTTTGGTTTACCTGCAAGACATATATTAAATAAAGTTTTTTTAAGATTAGCAAAAAGGCAAGGTCTAACTTTAGCTATAGCGGATCCAGAAGATAATAAATATATGAAAAATAAATTAGTCCAAGATTTTTTATTAAATAAACCCAAAGCGTTTCAAAAATTTTTACAAATTTATGCAAAACGAAAAGAAGCCCCTAAAATTAAACCTAAGATAATTTCAATAGAACAAAAAATATACAATTCTATCATTGATGGGGATAGAGATGGAATTATAAGATTACTTAAAATTGCATTAGAAAGAAAAATAAATCCTCTTTTTATTCTTAATAATTATATGATACCTGCGATAATAAAAGTTGGAGAACTTTTTGAAAAAAAAGAATACTTTTTGCCACAACTTATTGCTAGCGCAGAAACAATGAAAAAAGGTTTAAATTATTTAAATCCATATTTAAAAACGAAAAAAGACCTAAAAGAAAAAAAAGGATTAATTCTTTTAGCTACCGTTGAAGGAGATGTGCATGATATAGGAAAAAACATAGTTGCGCTTTTATTGGAAAATTACGGATTTAAAATCATTGATTTAGGGAAAGATGTTTCGTGCAAAAGGATCATCTCTAATATAAAGCGGTATAATCCAGATATAGTTGGACTTTCGGCTTTAATGACAACAACAATGACAAATATGGCTAAGATAATATTGGAAGCAAAAAAAGAAGGGCTAAACCCTAAATTTATGGTTGGGGGAGCGGTTTTAAATGAACTTTATGCAAAATCAATTGGGGCAGAATATGCTAAAGATGGAGTAGAGGCAGTAAAGTTAGCCAACAGTTTGATTAAAAAATAACCCTTTACAGTTGATGGCTTTATTTTAGAAACCAATTTATAGGACTATTTGGTTTTTTATATTTATGAGCCAACAAGGTAAAAATATTAAAATTTTCATTACTTTATTTTTGCTTTTTTTGTCGAATTTTTTAATTGGCATCATTTTTATTAATGAGGGACTTTTTCATTACGATGCAGTAGTTTTAGCCCAAGCAGTTGAAAATACCTATAAGTTTCATAAATTGCAACCAGCAGTAAGTGCAAGATATGGTGCTGTAATAATAAATAGTATTATATATTTTCCTTTTTATCTTTTAGGAGAAACGGCTGATTTTAGTGTAAGATTCACAAGTGTACTTTTTGGAAGTCTTAGTATTTTAGCCTTATTTTTATTTATTTTTGAGTTAACAGATAATTTTTTTATTGCACTTGTTACATCTTTTTTATTTTCTGTTACACCTTTTTATTTTTCTCCAAATACTTATGGTAAGGAACATGGAATATGCAATTTCTTTTTATTTTTATCCTGGTTTTTAGTTTTAAAAGGCATTAAAAAAGATAGTTTATTCTTTTTAATTTTATCAAGTTTATTTTTTATTTTTGCTATATCTGTAAGAGAGTCCACCTTGGTTACAGTCCCATTGTATTTTTTGCTTTATTTTTTGCCAAAAGTTTCAAAACCTTTCAGGATAGAATTTAATAAGAACAGTTTAAAAATAAAAAATTTAATCTGTTTTTATTTAATTTTTTTAATAGGATTTCTATTTTTATTTTTTCTATATCTTAAGCCCCTATTTTATAGAGAATTTTTTGTAAAAGATATTATGGCTGTAAATTTTTTAGGCTTGTATTCGCCTATATTAAAAACGGCCTTTAGAGATTTATTTAGGGCAGCACCTGTGCTTTTATTTATTTTTTCCTTAGTTGGTTTTTTTAGATTGCTTTTTAGTGAAAATATTTTTTTGCCATTATTTTTATTTTTTTGGTGTTGTCTTATTTTTTATTTTGGGAATTTAGCACATTATGTCCCAAGACACCTAGATCTGGTTATTATTCCTTTTTATGTATTAGCTAGTTTTTTGCTACGGCAGTTGTATAGTAAGGATAAATTCGTAACTAATTTAATTGTTGGCTATTTTGTTATAACTATGTTTATTTTTATGTACCCTATGCTTAAATTTAGACATAAATATAATGGGGCAAAACAATTTGCTTTGTATGTGAAGGAAAAGACCCCTGCCAATGCTTTAATTATCGCGATGGATGACGCAGTTTTTATTCAATATTATGGCAATAGAAAAACCCTCTCTCACCCAATAAACGATTATAAAAAGATGCATACATTTTTGCGCACTGTGGCTTCATATTTAGTAAATGGGGTGGAGGTGTATTTGGCTGGTTCTGGTTTGTCTTATGATAGTTCAGGGATTTTTAGGGGAATACTGCAGACAAATTTTGATATAAAGGTTGTTGGTTCTAAATTAAGCGAAGATTATCATCGTCCAGAATTAGAATTTACTAAGTATGAGCAACTTTTATATAAATTAGATTTTAAATTTAAAATAAAATCAACCAATTAGCAAAAAATCACTTTCCAGTTAAAAAATAAAACAAATTTTATGAGAAACTTTTTTATGATAAAAATTGTCTAATATTATAGAAAAATGCAGACTGTATCAGATGAACTGATTAAAAAGGCTTCGCAAGGCGATCTAGAAGCTTTTGAAACGCTTTATAAATTAAATATAGACTTTGTGTATAGAGTATCTTTTAGTATACTTAGGACACATTTTGATGCGCAGGATGTAACTTGTGAGGTATTTTTAAAAATATATAGAAATTTAAAGAGTTTTAAATTTCGCTCATCTTTCAAAACCTGGCTATATAGAATTACGCTTAATACAGCAATTAATGCTTATAAAAAACTAAAGAAAACTAAAAATTTAATTGCCTATGAAGATAAGATAAAAACAAAAGATGTTGCAGAAGGTTTGAATAATAATTTAGAAAAAACCGATGCAAAAAATATTTTAAATTTATTATTAGATAAATTAAGTCGAAAAGAAAAGATGTGCATAATTTTAAAAGAATTAGAAGGTTTAAGTTATAAAGAAATATCCCAAGCCTTAAATATTAATATAAATACCGTCAGAACTCATTTACATAGGGCAAGAGAAAAATTACTTAAAATGAAATATGAAGTGTAAGAAAGTAAAAAGATTGCTATTGACAGATTATATCGATAATGAAATTGACGAAAAAATAAAAGAGGTTGTTGATAAGCATTTAATTGCTTGCAGAAATTGCTTCAATTTTAAAAATGATTTGGAAAAGAAATTATCGGTATTAAAAACTACTAAACAAATAACTGCTCCTGATTTTCTTTGGTATAATTTTAAAGAAAAATTAGAAGCTACAAAAGAGACAAAACAAAAGTTATTTCCTTTGATAAATTTAGAGTTTAAAAAACTTATAAATAGAGCAATACCTATAACTGTTGGAATATCTATTTTGCTCCTTTCTTTATTTTTTACAAGTAATACAGTTAAAAGAAGACAACTATTATATAAGTACATAGGTGAACAGATTGATTTTTTAACTACAATTACAAGTGGGGAGGAAATAGAGTACAATAATTTTAATTCAGATATAGAATATTTACTTTAAAATGAAACTTTTTGGCAGCTTCTTTTGTCTAATATAAATTGGAGGTGAAAATATGGATAAAGAAATTAGATATTTTTTAATTGGTTTAGCAATATTTTTAATTTTGACCTTTAATATAAAAGTTTTTGCCTTTGATGGAGAAAAGAAATATGGATATCGTCAAAAAAATATGGAGGAGCTAATAAATTCATTGAATTTAACACAAGAGCAAAAAGAAAAAATGGAACAACTCCGCACTCAAAATCGTCAAAATATTTCTGATATAAAAAAGCAGTTAAAAGATCTGCGTAAACAATTAAAACTTGAATTAGATAAAGACCAATTAGATGAAGCTAAAATCAAAGATATTGCGAATCAGATACAAGAACTACAAGCTAAAATTTTAGATTTACGTATTAACAACACAATACAATTCCGAAAAACTTTAACCCCACAACAGTATGAGATTTTTAAAGAAAAAATAAAAGAAAGGCAGCAACAAAAAGAGACTTATAGAAACAAAAGAAGTTGGATGAAAGAAAGAAGATTTTGGAGGTGGAAAGAGTAAAAAAATTTTTAATTATTTTAACTTTTATTTTAAATTCTTTTTCTTTTGTTTAAGTAAGTAATTAAGATAGGGAAGCTTTAAGCGGTCTTGAAGGTTTAAGAATAGTTAGTAAAGGCAAAGTAGGTATTATTGGAGCAATTTTTGGCATTCAAGAGGATAGCAAAGGATATCAAACTATATTAATAACAAACGAATATATTATTACTTACACTCTTCCGGTAGATACAATATGTATTTTTTAAAATTTGTTAGTCCATTTTTTCAAAAATGAGCGTTATTTATTTCCTTTGATTCCAAAACCCGCATTTCTGCCAATTCCTAGTTCAGCAAAATGTACAATAAAGGCTACAATCCATTTTGCTTAAGCCCGAACTTGCTATTTTTTAGCTTTATACTATAATATTTTTGCTAGAAAAAAATAACAAGAAGTTACATTAGATGCTTTATAATTTAAAAATTAATTTTTTTAAAAACATTTAAAATGCAAATAGTTTAATAACAAATATAAAGCAAATTTTGATGAGGAGGTGTTGTTATGATACTTACCAATATTGAGTCTGTTCCAGGCAAAAGAATTGTAGAGCATTTTGGTTTAGTAAGTGGTAGCACAGTAAGGGCAAAAAATATTTTTAAAGATATTGGCGCAGGTTTTAAGAATATTGTAGGAGGAGAATTAAAAAGTTATACTCAATTATTAGAAGATTCACGAAAACAAGCCATTGAACGGATGATATCGCAAGCTGAATCATTAGGGGCTAATGCAGTAATAAATGTGCGTTTTGCTACTTCTAGTATTGCTCAAGGTGCTTCTGAACTTTATGTCTATGGGACAGCGTTGAGGGTAGAGTAATATAATCGAAAAAAATGTGTAA
>JAMWCT010000055.1 GCA_023819525.1 Candidatus Omnitrophota bacterium | reverse complement strand
ATCTCTAATCACCTCGTATTTCCTTTGCTCCTTCATCGTCAGGGTAATTACTTCTTTCATAATACCACCTCCTCTTGGTCTAGAGGCGGTATTTTACATCAAACTACCCTGACATTTCTACTTTGCAATAGGGCGACATTATTATATTGCAGTAACAGTTATGGCATAAAAATGTAATTTAAAAAATGTTTTTTTAAAAAATATTCTCTAATATAATTTTTTCCACTTCGTAAGTGGAAGGGGGTTTAAACTCATTCTAAATTTTGTTTTTTATTGGCTATTTGGAAGATAGAATCTTTTTAACTTCATCTACTGTAGGAATCTTGCCAGAAATCTTAACCTCGCCATCTACAACAACCGCTGGTGTAAACATAATGCCCTTTTTGGCAAACTCAGCTACATTAGTAACTTTAGTAATCTCGGCTTGAATGCCTAACTGTTTTACCGCTTCTTTTACATTCTTCTCCGTTGCTATACAACGCGGGCAACCCGGACCAACAATTTCAATCTTCATTTCTGTCCCCCTCCTTTTTAAAACAGTTAACCAAGATTTTATTTTACTAAATACCTTTATTCCTATAAAACTAAATAGAATATAACAGAGCCCTGTATTACCACAATATTGACACATTAAAAGACTTTTACCTCTTTTGTTTAAAAAATAAAATTACCAAAAAACCAACCTACAAATGTTCCCAAAGTCATGATGAGAATAATATAAACCGCTGCTTTTCTGATCCCAAAGAGTCTTCCAATAGCAAGCATATTAGGTAGACTCATCCCAGGACCAGTTAATAAAAACGCCAAAGCCGGCCCCTTTCCCATCCCTAATTTTAACATCGTATCAATAAAGGGTGACTCAGTTAAGGTGCCAAAATACATCAGTTGCCCTGATAAAGTAGCTAAAAACGCTGCCAGAGGAGAATTTCCGCCTACCCATTTTGAGACAAATTCTTTAGGCAAGAGCTTGCCGATAACACCCACAATAAAAGCACCCACCAAAAGCAAAGGCACAATCATCCTTACAAACCACCAAGTCTCCCGAAGCCAGTTTTTTACTTCCTCTTTGGTCAAGGCATTAGTTGCATAAATCAACCAGATAACAGTTAAGATACTCCAGACCAAAACATTAGTTAAGTAACTTCTCCCTTGCGCAATATAATTAGGTAAAATTATAGAAAGAAAAATCAAGATTAATAAAACGGAGTGTTTCTTGGTAATAAGTGTTTTCTTCTGTAATAAAGAGGTAGATTTTATTTTATTTCTCTCTTCTTTCCCGAATATAATACTCATTATCCAACCCACCAAAAATGCCATAAAAAGCGAAGCAGTAATCCTTGAAATAGCCATCTTTGCGCCTAAGATATTACCGGTAAAAAGTAAAGATAAAACATTTGTAGAGGGTGCCACCCAAAGGATAATAAAACTAGCACCGATTCCTGCTCCAGCAAAATAAAGACCGCTCCCTACAGGTAAAACCGTACAGGAGCAGGAGGCAATAAAAAAACTAAAAAATGTCGCTAAAGAAAATGATTTTAATTTAGAAGCCTTCTCGCCCAAATAATTTAGAATCGCCTCTTTATTAAAAAAAGAAACCATACCTCCTGCCAAAAGGAATGCAGGAATTAAACAAGTCAAAATATGGTGGAGAATATAATCTTTTAAAGCTAATAATCCAGCGAAGATTAAATCTAAAAACATATTTACCTCCTTATGATTTTACAACTCCCACCTTCTATCTTTATGGCTTTTATATTTACCAGAGCATCTCCTATTTTTCTATGGGCTGATGAGATAATCCGAGAGAAGGTGGGCCTAGAAATGCGCATTCTTTTTGCAGCGTCTTCTTGCTTTAATCCTTCCAAGTCAGCCAGCCTTATTGCCTCAAACTCATCAAGATTTAGATATACTGCTTCTACTTTATTCAATGATTTGCATTGTGGCCTAAAAAATCTTTCACGAGGCTTACATTTAATCCATCGTATTTTTTTAGGTCTCATTACTCCTCCTCATTATGAACATATGTTCGTAATAAATTTATCATATTTTAAAGGATTGTCAAGCTTTTTATATAAGATACAGAACTACTACAATATTGATATTCTAAAGAGAAAATGGGGATTTAAAGCAACTTATAATTGGAATCCTTATCTGTTGCAACCTTAAAAGAGACAGTCTTTAGTGTTTAAAAAAAGATAACATTTTAAAAGACACATAAAAACAAAACTAAAAGAATATTGTACTAAAGAATGGATTATCAAAAATGGTTATAGAAAATACATTAACTTTGAAGATGACCTAACTTTAAATGAAAAAAGGCTTTATAAAAAGAAGCAATTTGATGGCATATAGGCATTATTGCTCACTAATACACACCTTTATCAAATCTGCGTAAAGTTATTTTATATAGGCTTTTGTTTCTAAATTAAAAATTTTTTATGTAATTGCACCTATTAAGTAAAACTCCTCTTCTCTTCTTGAATCCATCTTGCCTGATATAATTTTTTCACAACCTTCTAAAGTTTGCTCTAAAGTTACATATTCACCTTTTCTACCTGTATAAGCTTCACCAACAAAAAATGGCTGGGTAAGAAAATTTTGTAGTTTTCTAGCTCTTTCGTAAATTATTCTATCACTATAAGAGAGTTCATCTATACCAACAACCAAAACTATTCTACGTAATTCCTCATATCTTTGAAAAATTCTAATTACTTCTTGTGCTACTGTAAAATGTCTTCTGCCAACAATATCAATATCTAAATTTGCAGAAGAAGAAAGTAAAGGGTCTATTGCTGGATATAAACCTAATTGCACTCTTTCTCTTGAAAGAACTAATACTGAATCTAAAAAACTAAAAATAGCAACAACAGCAGGATCGGTTAGATCATCTGCTGGGACATAAACTGCTTCAATACTTGTAATAGAACCTCCTCCTTCCTTTAAAGTGCGAATCCTTTCATGAAATTCACTAACTTCTGAAAGTAAAGTTGGCTGATACCCTGTCTCTGAAGGCACTCTGCCTAAAAGAGTAGAAATTTCTGCTCCAGCCTGAACGAACCTAAAAATATTATCAACAAATAATAAGACATCTTGATTTTTTTTCTGTAAGTTCTCAGCCATGGTAATACCTGTCATCGCAACGCTAAAACGCGCTCCCGGTGGTTCGTTCATCTGTCCAAACACCATCATTGTCTTCAAAAGGACATCATGTTTAAGCAATTCATAGTAAAGTTCGTTCCCCTCACGAATACGTTCCCCAACCCCAACAAAGACGCAACTTCCTTGATAATGTTTAACAATGTGTTGAATAATCTCTAAAGTTAAAACACTTTTCCCTAAACCAGCTCCACCTAAAATTCCAGTTTTGCTGCCTTTAACTAAAGGAAAAAGTAAATCTATAATCTTTATACCGGTCTCCATAACTTCAAATCCTTTTTGATAATCACCTTTACTTTTTGTTTTTATTAAAGAACCCATTTCTGGCCTTTTAATGGAAATTTTTTCAGATGATGAAATCGCACCTTTTTGATCTATTGGTTCCCCTAAAACATTAATTATCCGCCCAAAAAGAGATTCTCCTACAGGAATTTGTATGGAGGCACCACTATATTTAACTGGTTGGTATCTTTGTAAATTTATTGTAGAGTTAATTGAAATGCATCTGGCAATGTTGCCTTCAAGATGTTCTGCTACTTCAAGAGTGATTTTTTCTCCTGTAATTGTTTGGGTTTCAAGAACTGAGTAAATATTTGGAACATCCTCTGGACGACTAAATTTAACATCAACCACAGGACCCTGTACAGAAACAACCTTACCTTCAATTTCTTTATTTGCCATAAAATTACCTAAAAGCCAATCTTGCGCTAAAAAGTTCTCTCATATTCTTATCAATAAGTTCGTGTCTGGCTTTAAAATACTGAAGTCTTAATTTGTTATCCATTTCTTTTAATTTCTGTAAACTCTCCTCTAAATGCACGTATCTTGCGGCAAACTCAGCTAACCTACTTAATCCAAAAATATCATAAAGTTTCTGCCCCAACCATAAATATGCTAAATATTCTATAATACCTTTTAGCTCTGATTCAACTATTAAACTACTAACCGTAGGAATTTCTTTTTCTTCATCCTCAAAACAAAATGGAAGTAATGTAACTATCTGCACTTTTTGAACTGTAAATGAAACAGGATGCGGATAAACAATCTTTACGCTACTAAAAGCCTTTTCATAAAATTTTTCCATAATATAATTGCGCAACTGCATCGCCTGCGCAAATCTTTCCTCATCAACTATGCCACTAAACCAAATAAAAGGAATTTTACCTTCAGAAGCATACATTTTGCCACGTTCTCCTATTACAATTAAACGTCCATCTTTATCTTCTAATTCTGCTTGAGCAGCCAAAACAACTTGCATATTTATTCCACCTAATAATCCAGTATCAGAAGTGACAGCAACTACGCAAACAGATCCGGCAGGCTCTTTTAAAAATGGGTGCTTAAAACCAACTGTTTTTAGAAATCTTACAAAATCCTTAATAGCAAAAATAAATTTTTGAAAAGGTTTTATTTTTTGTTCTAAAATACGATACTGTGCAGCTGCTAAGTTCTTTAAAACTTCAATTAAGGTGGCCAATCCTTTATTAAACTCTAAATCTTTTTTAATTGTTGAAAGTGTCTTCATGTTAAATAGAAAAAGAAATTCTTAAGGAAAGAAAACTATTTAAGATTTTTAAAATATTCTTCTAATGCACTTTCTATCTTTTCAGTTATATCAGCTGTCAAAGCACGTTCTTTTCGCAAAATTATAGCGAAATCAGGAAATTTTTCAGTAACAAATTTAAAGATTTCTTCTTTAAACTTTCTTATTTGAGCCTCCGATAAATTATCGAGTAAGCCTTTTCTTAATGCATAAAGATACAATACCTGTTCTTCTATAGAAACCGGTTTATTTTTATCTTGAATGATAAGTTGATTTATTGCTTCACCTCTTTTTAGCTTTGCCTCAGCCTCTTTTGATAAACCAGTTGTGCGAAGTTGTGTCATTTGTAAAAGTTCTTTGTACTGAAGGTAATCTAATCTTAAAGTTTTGCTTAGCTCTTTCATTGCTGGCCACTGCGCCTTATTTCCAATTCGCGAGACAGATAAACCAAAATCTATTGCAGGCTTAAAACCTTTATTAAAAAGAGCTGTTGAAAAGTAAAGTTGTCCATCTGTCATAGAGATAAGATTTGTTGGAATATAACCAGTTAAGTCTCCTTGTAGTATTTCAACTATTGGCAAAAATGTCATAGAACCTCCACCTAATTCTTCTTTTAAATAGCCGGCTCTTTCCATCATTTGAGAATGAATATAAAAAATATCCCCAGGATAAGCTTCTCTACCAGGCGCTCGTTCAAGCAATAAAGAAATTTGTCTATATATCCAAGCGTGTTTAGTTAAATCATCTGTTACCAATAAAACATCTCTGCCCCTATGCATAAAATATTCACCCAAAGTACATGCAGTATAAGGTGCTAAAAATTGTTCTCCAACAGAAACAGATGCAATTCCACTTACAACTATTGTATAATCAAAAGCATCTTTTTCTTTTAGGATATCTAAAATTTTCACTAAACTAGAATAGGGTTTACCAATACAACAATAAATACATATAACATCTTTTCCTTTTTGATTTATTATCGCATCAATAGCTACTGTTGTTTTTCCAGTTAATCTATCTCCAATTAAAAGCTGCCGTTGCCCTTTGGCTAAAGGAATAATTGCATCAATTATTAAAGTTCCTGACTCTAAAGTCTCTTTTACTGGTTGCCTATCCATTACTCCCGGAGCAACTATAAAAGCAGGGTAATAATCTTCTGGTTCAATTGGACCTAAGCCATCTAGGGGTTGGCATAAACTATTAACAACTCTGCTGATAAATTTACTTGAAACAGGTAATTTAAGCATTTCTCCTTTATTATAGACCTCATCACCTGCTCTTATTGAACTTGCATCGCCTAAAACAAGAATCTGCACTTCATCCTCTGTAAAACCCATTATAAGACCTAAAATACCATTGGCAAATTCAACAATTTGACCATTTGTGCAAGAGAAAAGCCCTTTGGCAATAACTATAAATTTACGCACAGATTTCACTACCCCTACCTCTCTGACCTCAAAAATAGATTGTTTTTTGTCAATTAAAGAGTGCCTATCCATATATTAAATTTTTTTTGATATATTTTTTGCTGCTTTTAAAATTTTGTTTTTTAAACTTCCATCTATCACCAAATTTCCAAAATTAATTATAATTCCTAAAACCACAGTTTCGTCTATTTCCTCTTTTATAGCAAAATCCATATTTATAATCTCTTTCATTTTTTTAACCAACTTATTACGTATAGTTTCTGTCAACTTAAAGGGGGTAACTATTTTAATCTCATCTATCTTTTCTGGAATATGTAAATTTTTTAAATCCCAAAAACCACTCGAAATTAGTTCCTCAACCCAACTTAAATGTATATCTTGTCTAAACTGTTCTGGTAAAGTATTTTGTATAAGTTCGCATGCTTTATTCACTGCCTCTTTTGAAATTCTATCTTCTATTTCTGCCAAAAGTAACTGTCTAGATTGTTCTGCTTGATTAATTATATCATCTGCTTTCTGACGTGCTTGAAGAATTATTTTATTTTTCTCCTCTTCTGCTTCTTTAATAATTTGTGATTTTATGTTTTCTGCATTTTTTGTTGCTTCTGTAATTATATTTTTTGCTTTTTCTTCTGCCTCTAAAAGTTGTCTCTCAATTTCTTCTTGTTTTCTTTGATAATCTTCTGACATCTCTTCAAGATGCCTTGTCGCGTTTACAACGTATTTTGACATAATACGCCTATACATCAAAACAAGAAACATAACCACAAAAACTTGAAAAATTATAAAAATTAATAAAAATTGCATAATTAATGTGAACTAAATAATTGAAAAGCCGCTAATATTGTAGCAAAACTTAAAAGTTCTGAAAACAAAAGTGTTATTATCATAGCTGTAAAAATTTTTGGAGCACTTGAAGGATTTCTTCCTAAAGCTAAAATACTAGCATAGCTAGTTACCGCAAATACAATGGAAGGCCCTAAAACACATATTCCAAAAATTAGCAATAAAACTAAGTTCCTACTCATCTTTGTTTAGCTATTTAAATTTATTATACAACACAATTTTTTTTATACAAGTTTAGATAAAAAATTTTGGAAGGCAAATTTAGGTTTCTTCAATAATAATTGTAGCCTTATTTTGATAAAACTTTACAATACCTCTTTTAATATAAAACCTTTGATTATCAATAAAAACTGTGCCCCAAATAAGTCTACTTAAAATAGGTTTATGAAACGGAAGCATCTCAAATACCCCTTCCTCTCCTGGCACAACAACACTCTTTGCTTTTCCTTCAAAAAGCACTTCTTTTGGGTTTAAAAGTAAAACATCAAAAGACATATTAGCCCTCTATTCTACTCTTTTTTCTCTTCGCTTTCTTTTGATGGAAAAGCCTTTTCTTTTGCTGCCAAAAGTTCTTCTTTTGCTCTCTTAGCCTGTCTATTCCATGTAAAGAAAAGAACAGCTCCCAACAAAGATGTAAAAATAATAATCATAAAAATTATAATCCACGTCATAGTTTTAGATGGCTCTTCTGCCTTTATCTTTGTTTTTGTAAGTAGTTCTGGAGCCGGTGGTCCACCTGTTGTTGTAAGAATTTTCTCCATCCTTGCAATATCTTCCTTTATCTGCTCAAGCATAACTAAATTATCACGATAAATACCTATATGCTGAGCCCTACTAACTGTTTCATCAGCTTGAGTTGTAGATATTTGTTTAAGTCTTGGATAAATTGTATCTGCGATTTCTTTACATTTATCAAAATATTCAGTTTTCCTTGCTTTTTCAAGTATAGTAGTTGTGCGTTGCTCTAATTCTTTTAACTGTTTATCTGATATTATCCATACATCTTCTACTTCAATATTAAAAATTTTTATCTCTGCCGGTTCCAATTCAACACCTGCCTTGTATACGTAATAAATTGATTTCTCAGCATCATATTCAAGTTGCAAACCTCCTAAATCCAAAACATCTTTTGGTTTTACTTCTTGCGGTAAATAGTTTTTTATTGTAACTGTCTGTTTTTTTGTCTTCGATGGGTTAACTGCTGTCACACGAAAGATAATGCTTCCGGGCATAAGAGAAGTTGAAACAATTGGAGTATCTACACCGCCAAATTTTGCTTCAAAAATTTGTAACAAAAGCTCCACAACCATTCTTATTGCTTCAGTTTTACTTCTTACTTCTTTCATTGCAGGTGACTCTCCTAATGCTTCCTCTAAAAGTTCTTTAAAATCAAAGCCTTCTTCACCTCCTATTTTTGCAAGTCTTTCTGCAATTTCATTTATCTGTTTTACAATATTTGGAGTAACTCCTTCTTTTGCTAAAACTGTAGGTAAATTATCAACTGATTCTTTAAGATTCTTTAATGTTAATGCAATATTTACATTATCACCTGATACTAAAACCGCCTCAACTGCTTTTATAGAGTCTAAAGCTTTTTTAGCTGCTCTTTCTGCCTCAGGAGCAGCTGCAGCTAATCCTGCGATCGTTGTGATAGACATAGCCTCTACTCTTCCGGAACCAGTAACCATACCAAAAGTCTCTATTGGTTCTTGCACAATATAAGTATAAGCTTTACCTGGAGTAAATCTACTATCTGCTTGAAATTCAAAATAATATAGTCCTGGTGTAGTTGGACTTTCTGTCATATATTGGTTTTGAATTATATGAGTATTGTCCCAACCATAAATATCTACAATAGGTAGCAGCCCTGCAGGGCCTTGCACGGAGAGCGTAATCATATCATTAACTAAAGCCGGATCAGGCGCAACTGTTGCGCTCCAAGAATATTTTTTAGCTGTTGCCTCTAAAACTTCTGAAGCATTTATCGCTTCTTTTGCTGCTGCTAATGTTTGATTTGCACCTGTTTGTAACATCTCAACAGCTGCATAGGTTCTATTTTCAAAACTTGCTAATGTAGCAGAAACATTTGCTTGCATTTCGGCACTTGCATTTTGTATTACCTCTACTGTCTGGTTCATCTTTGTTTCAATAAGTGCAGTCTGATTTGCCATAATAGTTGTCATAATACCTATCATACCACCTTGCGCAATCGCTTCAGAAACAGACATATTCCCAACCATAAGAAGTGTTTGATTTTTAGTTTCTTCTGACACATTATATAAAGTTTGCGCAGGGACTATATTAAGTAAGAAAGGTGTTCTAAATCTACCACCTAACGTTGTATTAATTTGTGTAACAGCGCTATAAGCCTTACTACGCTCTAAGCCAGTATTATTCCAAACTAAATCAAAAAATCCTGCACCGCTTACATTTTCAGTAAAATTACTCCAAAGTAAAGTGCCATTATCAGCGTATACCTCTATACTGCAATTTTTAGCAATTGTATAAAAATCAAAATCTTGTTTTGTCTCATTCCAAATCTTTTCTCCGGCCATCGCTCCATCTCTCATTAAAGTACTCTTAAAAGCTATTTTGTCGATTTCAGGATAATAAACATAATCTGTTCTTGCCTCCCAAACATGCACTACTTTTGACTCTAAATATAAAGTAAAATCATAATCTCCATCAGCAATATATACTTTACTCTTATCTCCATAATCAGCGTGTGACCAAGAAGCAATCCAAGAGCCATAAGGAGTTGGGTGTAGTATGGGTGTCTCTGAACTTAAACCTGACTCAACCCATCCAGAGGTATCATTTACACTTAAACCACCTGCTATAGGTAGTCCGCTTAAGAAATCCCTTAACATCCAAGTTATGTTATAGTAATCAATTTTAAAAGCCTCTGATATTGCGTAA
>JAMWCT010000054.1 GCA_023819525.1 Candidatus Omnitrophota bacterium | reverse complement strand
CGTTTAGTTATAAATGAAATGATGGAAAGAAAATCTGGAGCAATCATTAATATGGTATCCGGTTCTACCTTATGTGATCCACTGCCAAGAAATTTTATAGTTTATAGTTCTTTAAAAGTAGGCTTACGTGCATTTTCTAAAGCCTTGTTTTGGGAGGTGCGAGATTACGGGATAAAAGTGACTTCACTTTTACCCGGAGTGACCGATACTGATTTAACTGGAAAACTAAAAGAAGTTACAACTGACACTGAGCGTCTTATGAGCACAGAGGCAATTGAAAATGCATTAAAATTTGCTTTAACAGTTCCGGCAAATGTTTGTCCTTTAGAGATTGCAGTGATAAATCAACAGACTCCTTGGACTAAACCAGTTATCCCGTATCAACAAGAACATCCAGAAAAGTAATTTATTTAGAATTTTAGATAAGAGGAGGTTGAGATGAAAATATTATTTGTAATGCCAAAGGTTGGTGCTTGGGCAACTCATGGGGAGCATCGTGCTCCAAATCAACTTTATGCACATTGGGCAGCTTTTGTTAGAGAGAAAGGTTATGAAGATGTAGAAGTGCTTGATTGCCGCGCTTTTGGAATTGAAATGGATGATATGGTTTTAAAAGTAAAAGAAAAAGAACCTGATATTGTAGTATTGGGTGATATGCTTCATTCTTATGGTGGTTATGCAATTGTGCATTATTTTTTAGAGTCTGCAAGGTTAATAAAAAAGACTTTACCAAGAACAAAGATTATTTTAGGAGGCTTATGGTTTTCTGCCACACCAGTTGAAACTTTAACTAAAAATTTGGCAGTTGATTTTGTAGTTATGGGAGAAGAAGAATCATTTTATGATTTAATTGAAGCAATTGATAAGAATAAAAATTTAAAGGATGTTGCAGGAGTAGCTAGTAGAGTGGAAGGTGAAATTGTAATGGGACCGCATAAACCTTTAATGAAAGATTTAGATAAATTGCCTCTTCCTGCATATGATTTGTTTCCTATGGACAGATACGTCGGCCACACTCATTGGAAGCCTTTTGTAGAAGTAGTTTCAAGTAGAGGGTGTCCTTCAGCCTGTACATTTTGTTATGAATGGGATCAGTATGATCCGCGTTCACCACAGGATTTTTTAACTTGGCGAGCAAAATCTCCAGAAAGAGTAATAGAGGAGCTTGAACTTTTACATAAAAAATATGGTGTTAAGGTAGTTGTTTTGCAAGAGGATAATTTTAACGTTGACCCAAAAAGAGTTGAGAGATTTTGTAAATTAAAATTAGAAAAACAAAATCCTATAAAATGGGTTTCTTTGGGTAGAGCAGTTGATTGGGTAAATTGTGAAGGGATTTTGCCTTTGATGAAGCAAAGCGGTCTATTTATCGGGGTTTTTGGGATTGAAGTAACTACGCCCCAAGAACTTAAAAAAATTGCAAAAGGCATTACTATTGAACAAATAAAAAAGACAATAGAGATTTTGCGAAAAAACAATATTGCAGTTGTTGCAGATATTATGATGGGTTTTGATTACGACACAGAGGCGATTATTAAACAACGTTATGAATTTACAGATGAGGTTGATCCAGATATTTTATGGATTGGTTATGTAACACCTGCTCCCAATTCACCTATGTGGAGGA
The DNA here is from genome assembly GCA_023819525.1 of Candidatus Omnitrophota bacterium. Taxonomy (GTDB): domain Bacteria; phylum Omnitrophota; class Gorgyraeia; order Duberdicusellales; family 4484-171; genus JAMWCT01. The sequence goes on along the minus strand of JAMWCT010000054.1, from coordinate 8,446 downwards.
TAGCGCTTAAAAATAATTGGATTGATCCAGATAATATTGAATTTGTAAAGTGGGATTTTTTACATCCAGTTATGCCTACAAATTATTTAACTATCCAAGATTTGGGTAGATTAGGTGCTTGGTGTATGCGCGAGTTTTATTCAAAACCCGGAAGAGTACAGAGAATTATGTTTAGCGATTTTGACCCTTTAGCAAAACTTTGTTTTCAGGATGTGATGCGTGGAGTTTCAAAGTGGGAAGCAGGTGCTGTAAAGGGAGAAAAGCATATATAATTAATTTTTAGCCTTATGCTATTTGACGCGCACATTCATTTTATTCCACAAGAAATCTCTATTCACAGTGATTTCTATAAAGGTATTTGGTCAGATAAAAATAAACTTTATGAGTTTGTAGATATAAATAATATAGATAAAGCAATGTTAGTTTTTCCATCAATAGATGCGTATTTGAAGTTAGACTTTAAGAGGCTATGTGAAATTTATAATTTTAATTTAGAAAATTTAATGAAGGAAAACAAAAAAATTATTGGTTTTGGAATAGTTGATTTAGGTGAAGATGTAGATTTGCAAGTTAAAACGTTAAAAGAAAGAGGATTTAAAGGTATAAGCATACCATCAAGTCAAGACGGAAAATATATTCTTGAAGAATTAATCCCGCTTTTTAAGGTAGTAGAAAAATATGATTTAACTATCTTTGTTCACCCACAAACTATAAATCCAATCGGTTTTGAGCGTGTTAAAGATCCCCTTTTGATGCCAGTTTTAGAATATAGTTTTGATATTTCTATGTTTTTGGGGCTTTTGTTGATGGAGGGTATTTTAGAAAAATTTAATATAAGATTTATTTTTTCATCTTTAGCAGGAGTGATACCATTTTTAAAAGATAGATTTGATCGTGTCTATACCATGTTACGCAGTCGTAATATGGTAAAGGATTTAGGTAGGCTTCCATCACAAATTTTAAATAAGATATATGTGGATACCTCTGCTGCACCAATAAATAATATAAGGCTTGCTATAGAATTATTTGGTGAAGATAAAATTCTTTGGGGCTCTGATTATCCGGCAAACGCTGATGTTAAAAAAAATTTAAAGATGTTAGATGTTTTAGGACCGCAACTAAAAGAAAAAATAACTTATAAAAACTTTGCAAAAATCTTTAACTTATAACCGCTTTCCACTTACGAAGTGGAAAAACCGGTCTTTCCACTTACGAAGTGGAATTGGTTAAGTGGAATTGGTTAAGAATAGTTATGAGAAAAGATTTATTAGTAGTGGGTCAGGTATATCATGTTTTTACTCGAAGCATTGCTGAGTTTAAGGTTTTTAATAATGACAATGAGTTTTTGCGAATGCTTGGAGCAATTAAATATTATCAATATGAAAAACCAAAATTAAAGTTTTCACGATTTATGCAGTTAAAACAAACTACTCATAATAATATAGAATATAATTTATTTTCAGAAAAAGAAAGGCTTGTTGAAATAGTTGCTTATTGTCTTATGCCCACACATTTACATTTTATTTTGAAACAGTTAAAAGAAAATGGAATTTCAATTTTTATGAAAAATATTCTTGATAGTTATAGCCGTTATTTTAACATAAAACATAAACGGAAAGGTCCTTTGTGGGAAGGACGATTTAAAAATGTTTTAGTCGAAAAAGATGAATATCTGCTGCATTTAACAAGATATATTCATCTCAATCCTGTTGCAGCTGGTTTAGTTGACAATCCGGAAAACTGGATAGCATCTTCATATCAAGAATATATAGCAAAAAGCACTGAAAAAATTTGTAAATACGAAGAAATTCTAAATATAGAGCCAATTTCTTATCAGCAATTTGTCAATGATAGAGTTTCTTATCAAAAGGAATTGGCAAAAATAAAACAATACCTGCTTGATTAACCACTTTCCACTTACGAAGTGGAAAATGGTTTAGGGGGATAAAGTTTTATGAAGATTTTTTTAAATGGCAAAATAGTAAAAAAAGAAAATTTAAGTGAAATTTTTGAACCGGGGTTTTTATTTGGTTGGGGAACATTTGAGACCTTGCGCGCATATAATAAAAATATTCCATTTTTAGATTTGCATATTAGCCGGTTAAATGATAGTTTAAAATTTTTAGGTTTAGATGAGGTAAGAATTGATTTTAAAAATGAAATAAAAAATCTTTTAAAAATTAATAATTTAAAAGATGCGTATATAAGACTAACAGCCTATAAAAAAAGAGAAAATACAGGTTTAATTATCTATGTAGATAAATTTGGTTATTATTCAAAAGAAACTTACAAACGTGGTTTTTGCGCAATAATTTCACCTTATAAAAGAAATAAAAACAGCCCATTTTATAAAATTAAGTCTTTAAGTTACTTAGAGAATAGATTAAGTTGGTATCAAGCGCAAAGACAAAACAAAGATGAGGCATTGATTTTAAGTGAAGATAATTTTTTAGTTGGGGGTTCGCGAAGTAACTTATTTTTGATAAAGGACGGTGTAATTTTTGGCCCAAGGGTTTCTACTGGAGTATTTTTAGGTATAACAAGAAACATCGTGATAAAATTATTAAAGGATTTAAAAATTGAGTATAAAGAGAAAGCTCTAACAAAAAAGGATTTGTTTAGTTGCGATGAGGCTTTTTTGACAAGTTCTTTGTTAGAGATTATGCCACTTGTTGAATGTGAAGGTAAAAAAATAAAAAATGGTTCTGTAGGAAATATAACTTTAAAAATTTTAGACTGTTATAGGGAACTTTGTTCCAAAAAAACTTAAAATAAAGCTATGAAATTTTCACCTTTATTTTGGCCTGTTAAATTAAAAAAGAATTTAATTTATGTTTTAGACGAAAGTCTACTTCCATTTAAACTTAAATATATAAAAGTAGATAATTATAACAAATCAATTTCTTTGATAAAGAACTTAAAGACAAGGGCAATAGGTCAAGTTCTTTTAGTTTTTTATACATTTTTGCTCCAAATAAAAAAAGCAAAAAACAAATCGCATAAAGAGCTGATAGATTTATTGTCGAAGATTGCTAATTCTTTTAACAATGCAAGGCCAACGTTATCATTTAAATATCTAACCGATCTAATTTTAGGTTGGGCTTGTAGTGGTGAGGATTTAGAAAGAAATATTTTAAATTTTTTAGAAAAATTAAAAAATGCAAGAATAAAACAAGCCCAAAAAGTAGCAGAACTTTTAAATGATAATGATAGCATTCTTACTCATTGCAACATAAGTGGCTTACTTCCTTTAGTTTATCAATTTTCTAAAGCGCAAAATAAAAAAATAAGTTTTTTTGTTACTGAAACCAGACCCTATCAACAAGGTTGGCGGTTAACTATTTGGGAATTAAAAAAAGTAGGTTGTCCTCTTACAGCAATAACAGATAATACAGTTGCCTTTGTTATGCAAGAAGGTAAAGTAAATAAAGTAATTGTTGGTGCTGATAATTTGGCGAAAAATGGTGATATTGCAAATAAAATTGGAACATATCAAATTGCTATTTTAGCAAAATATTTTAATATTCCTTTTTATGTAGTTTGTCCACCTCCATCAGGAGCAAGGACTGGAAAAGATATAAAAATAGAGATAAGAAGCGATAAAGAAATGTTAGAATATAAAGGTAGAAATCTTACGACAGAAGGCACAAGAGGTTTTTATCCTGCTTTTGATATCACGCCAAGCCATTTAATTACAAAACATATATATTTTGATTTATGAATATAAAAGAGCTAAAAAAAGAAATTATCAAAATTGGTAAAATTCTTTATGATAAAAATTTAGCTATTGCTAAATCAGGTAATATTAGCGCAAAATTAGATGAGCAAAATATTTTAATTACTGCAACTGGAACTTTTTTAGGTTTTTTAAAAGAAACCGATATCATAAAAGTTAATTTAGCCACAGGTAAAAGAGATGAAAACAAAGAAGCAAGTTCAGAGCTGCCAATGCACACTTTAATTTACAAAAATTTTCCTGTAAGAGCAGTTTTACATTGCCACCCACCACTAGCTTGTGGTTATTTTTCTTTTTATGATACTTTAGAGCCTTTAACTTTTGAAGCGCGTCTTTATTTAGGAAACTTAAAAGCAATTCCTCAAGAAACCCCAACTGTCACAGAGCCGCAAGCAGTAATTCAAGCCTTAAGGTCAAATAATTTAGTTGTTTTAAAAAATCATGGTGTTGTTGCAGTTGGAGAAAATTTTTTAGAGGCTTTAGGTTTAATTGAAGCGCTTGAAGAAGCGATAAAGACTTTAATTATAGCAAAACTTTTTAGTAGTGAAAGAGAAAAATTTGAAGACAAACACCAAACTATAAAAAAAGAAATAGAATACCCAATGTTTTCTTATCAGCATATCAAAGCAATTGTTGATTTAGTAAATCAAGATGAGTTTATTTTAAAGAAGGGGAAAGAGCTAAATTTAACAGCCAAAATTGTTATAAAACTTGAGGAAGAAAATAAATTTTATCGATTTAATTTTGTAGAAGGAAAAATAACTGATTTAGATGAAAGTCTTGATGCACCATTTATCATTTCAGCAAAAAAGGAAGTTTGGGAAGATATATTTTTAGGCAAACTTGATCCTTTTGTAGCTACTACTCAAGGAAAGATGAAGTTAGAGAAAGGCTTATTTGGACAACTTTCAAAATGGTATGTTCCTTTTTCAAGACTTTTTCAATTATTTAGGCAAGTAAGATTTAAATGAGAAAATATCCTTTATACATTGATGGCAAATTTTTAGAGACACCAAATTCACAAATTATAATTAATCCTTCAAACCAAGAAGCTATTGCTTCTGTAAGCATTGCAGAAGAAAAGGAGATAGAATTGGCAGCTTCTTCTGCAAGAGAAGCTTTTGATAGGGGAGAATGGAGAACTTTAAGTTTTTCAAAAAGAAAAGAATTTATTTTAAAAATTTCACAAGGTATTTTAGAGAAAGCACAAGAATTAGCCACTTTAGAGAGTTTAAATGTAGGTAAACCCATAAAAGAAACCACATTTATGGATATACCTTCAGCAGCTCAAACTTTTGATTATTTTGCAAATAATTTTGAAGATTTTTTAAAAGAAGAGATTATAGATATAAAAACCCAAATTGCTTCCTGTAGCGCAAAAATTATTCGCCAGCCACAGGGAGTAGTGGTGCTGATCGTCCCTTTTAACTACCCACTTTTGATCGCTTCCTGGAAAATGGCTCAGGCTTTAGCAGCAGGCAACAGCGTGATTTTAAAGCCTTCAATTTTAACACCGTTGTCAGTTTTAGAATTAGCAAAAATTATCGATAGCAGTGGTTTGCCAAAAGGTGTTGTAAATATTTTAGTCGGTGGTGGCGAAAAAATAGGTCAGTTGCTTTGTTCAGATAAAAGAGTTGATATGATTTCTTTTACAGGTTCAAATAGTGTAGGCAGAAAAATTTTAAATTATACCTCCCAAAATATAAAAAAGACAATTATGGAGTTAGGTGGAAAATCAGCTTCTATTGTTTTAGCAGATTGTGATTTAGAGTTAGCAGTAAATGGCTCTTTATGTTCAATTTTTTTAAATTGTGGTCAGATGTGTACTGCTATGTCTAGGATTTTTGTTGATGAAAAAATCTATAAAGATTTTGTAGAAGATTTTGTAAATAAGACAAAAAAAATAAAACTTGGAAATCCTTTAGATTTTCAAACTCAAATGGGACCTTTAATTTCAAAAGAACAACATAATAAAGTTTTAGATTTTATAGAAAAAGCAAAAAAAGAAGGGATAACACTGGCTTGTGGTGGAAAAACCCCTTCCGATCCGCAGTTACAAAATGGTTTTTTTGTTGAACCTACAGTTTTTTTAGATGTTCCAAAAGAAGCCCAAATTTTTAAAGAAGAAATCTTTGGTCCTGTCGTTTGCATAAATAAGTTTTCTAATTTAGAAGAAGCAATTACTTTGGTAAACAACAGTGATTTTGCTTTAGCAGCAAGTATTTGGACAGATAATAAGGAATTGGCAGAGAAATTGGCGCAGAAAATAAACGCAGGTATAATTTGGATAAACACTTATGGGATGTTTTTTGACCAACTTCCATATGGTGGTTTTAAGCAGAGTGGTTTTGGTAAAGAATTAGGCAAAGTTGGTTTTTTAGAATATACAATTACAAAAAATATAATGGTTGATAATAGTTTTGAGGCTAAACCATTGATAAATTATTGGTATGGTTTTTAAAAATTTATGAAAGTTTGGTTATACACAATAATTAGCACAATTTTAGTGAGTTTAATTTCATTTGTTGGAGTTTTTGCTTTAGCTATAAAAAAAGAGTTTTTGCAAAAAATTTTATTTTTTTTAATAAGTTTTGCTGTAGGGGCGTTATTTGGAGATGCATTTTTACATCTCTTACCAGAGGCTTTTGAAGAGCTTGGCGTAAATGTTTTTACTTCTAGTTTAGCAATTGTTGGAATTTTAATTTTTTTTGTTTTAGAAAAATTTTTGCGTTGGCGACATTGCCATATACCAACTTCTACAGAACATTTGCATCCAATTGCAAGACTTAATCTTATTGGCGATAGCCTACATAATTTTATTGATGGTATGATTATCGCTTCAAGTTTTTCTGTAGATATAAAAATAGGTCTTGCAACGACAGTTGCTATTATCTTACATGAGATACCACAAGAAATTGGGGATTTTGGTGTGCTTATATATGGCGGATTTTTGCCAAAGAAAGCTTTATTTTTTAACTTTATCTCTGCGCTTTTTGCTATATTAGGAGCAATTGCATCGTTATTATCAGGTTTTTATTTAAAAAATTTTTCTAACATATTACTTCCTATAGCAGCTGGAGGTTTTTTGTATATTGCAGGTTCAGACCTACTGCCACAGTTACATAAAAGTTGCGAGATAAAGTTTAAGCCAGCAATATTACAGTTTATTTTTCTTTTAAGTGGAATTTTTGTTATGTTTTTGCTGACGTTTTTAGAATAAATTTAAAAGAAAGAAGAGCCATCACAATTTTTAGTATTTAGATTTATAAAACCTTCCCTGCAACTTGAAAAATCAAGGTGATTTTTTAAAGCAAGAAGCCTGACTTCCTCAATCAAATTTTTTCGCAAATTTTTATTAAGATAAAAATAGGTTCCAAAATTTTGCCCTTCTTTTAAATAAAGTTTATGCCATAGATTTTTACATTCACTAAATGCGTTACACATTCTTTTAAGATTATCAAATTTTGCCTTATAGGTAGAGGTAATTATCTGTTTTGCTCCACATTCTTTTACCTGGCTTATAATTTCTTTAATTTGGTTTGTATTTAGTGGATATATTAGTGGATCTAGACGACAAACAACATTTATATATTTAGAAAGTTCTTTTATGACTTCTAAGCGATCTTTTGGTAAAGAGGCGGCTGGTTCTAATTTTTTAGAAAGTTTTTCATCTAAAGTTGTAATCGTAATACTAACTACAATTTTTTTAAATTTTTGTATAATATCTATATCGCGTAAGATAAGCGCTGATTTTGTAACTAAATTGATTTTGCAATCAAAATTTAGTAAAATTTTTAAAGCTTGACGAGTGAGTTTTAATTTTTCTTCTAATCTAATGTATGGGTCAGAAGAATTAGCCATTGTGATATAAGAAGAAGGCGGGAGTTTTTTAATATCTTTTTCTAACTTTATTAAAAAATCTTTTTTGGCTTTAGGATAAAAAAAATTTCTAATGTAGGAAGAGGCATAACAATATAAACAATTATGACTACATCCAGTGTAGGCAGATAAACTGTATTTTTGTGGACAGCTACACATTTTGTTTTTCCATGGATCAAAAAGACAGATTACATTCATTGTAAAATTTGTATTTACTTTTTTATTTTTTGTTACACAATATTTAAATTATATCAAATAAATGCAAAAGGAAAATCTTTTTAATATAAAAAAATACTCATTTAATTTACCTCCATTTTTAATTGCACAACAACCAAAAGAACCCGCAGATAGCTGTAGACTTTTAATTGTTGATCGCAAAAGCAGGTCTTTTAAAGAAGTTGTTTTTAAAGATATTATTAATTTTTTAGAGAAAGATGAGATTTTAGTTTTGAATAATACAAAAGTTATTCCTGCAAAACTGATTGCTAAAAAACAAACTGGCGCAAAGATAGAAGTTTTGCTTGTAAAAGAAATAGATAGTTATAGTTGGGAAGCGTTAGTCAGGCCAGCGAAACGATTAAAATTAAATGATGTGCTTATTTTTGATAAAGAACTTACAGCTCAAAATATAGGTATAACTAAATATGGAGGAAGAGTTTTAAGGTTCTCTACGTCAAATTTAATTCAATTTTTAAAAAAAGTAGGCAAAGCGCCACTCCCACATTACATAAAAAAAGACATTAATGATTTAAATAAATATCAAACAATTTATGCAAAAAAGGAAGGTGCAATAGCGGCTCCTACAGCAGGATTTCATTTTACAACTAATTT
>JAMWCT010000053.1 GCA_023819525.1 Candidatus Omnitrophota bacterium | reverse complement strand
TACGTTTTCGTCAACTTTTAAAATTCTAAAAAGCCTTCTATTATTAATTAATATGGCGTTACCTGTATTAATATTCAATTGTTTTGAAAACTCTAGTTCTTTATCCACTAAGCCATTAAGTTCGCCAGAAACTACACTAGACCTTATTTTTTTATAATCTATTTTTAAATTCTCTAAAACTTCTATCCAATATAAACTTTCGATATTTTTTAAGCGCTCAATGATATATAGATAAAATTTGTCAGGATATTTCTTTTTAATCGCAAAAGCAATTTTGATCTCCTCGTAAAATTTTTTTATCTTTTCATTAGTTGGGGCTGTAAAATGTAGATTAAAATCTAAATTTTTATTTTTTGAAAACTTAATTAAATCAGTTAAAATTCCTAAAGCACTCCTGTCATATAAGTCAATAAATAAATCTATTCTTGAAGGTATTTCATTTCTATTTAAAAATAAAAATATTCCTGAAAGTGGAGGTCTTGCAACATAAATATCACCTTTCTTTTCAACAAATTTTTCTATTTGTGGAAAATTTTTATCATTTTCAATATAAGCAGGAAAAATAAATAAAGGTAAGGTTTCTAAATTGTATTTTTTGATTAATTGGCTGGCTTCTTTTTGTTTATATTTTAGAACTTTAAAATTTATCCCTAAAAAAATTTTTTTTAAGAAATTAACTGTTTTACTAACAGAACAAAAAGTGCAAGACGTATCGGTAATTAAAATAACATCTATTTTATTTGCATCGTAATATGCACATACAGAATTAAGCTCTCCTAAAAAGTTACATTTTTTTATTAGTCCTTCTCTATCAATGCAATCTGCATCAGAAAAACAAGATGGAATAATTTTTAAAATTTCTACGTCTTCTTTTATATCTAAAGATAAACTTTTTGTTTTAAATTGAAAGTCTAAAATTTTACCATCGTCTAATTCTAACTCAATTATTGCCAATTGCTTTGCTTGATATGCAGGATTTATTACATAAGTTTCGCCTATTTTTTCATACGAAGCAACTGCTTGATCTTTGCCAGATAAAATTATTTTAAATTCAGGGAATTTTTTTATAATCTTTTGTATATCTTCTTGAGGAAGCGGTGCTAAAAGTATAAAAAAATCAACCTTTTCTTTTAAGTTATTAAGAACATTTTGCAAGGAAACTTCATAATCAATCTCCTCAACAGAAACTTTTTTTAAGATATTTTTAGGAGTTAAACCAAAAACTGCAACACGTATGTTTTTATTTTTGATTGGATCAAAAAATTCTTTTATATAATATGGCAAAATACCATCTATGAAAAGATTAGAAGATAAAAATTTGGCTTTTGTATTTTTTAAATTTTCCTTTAAAAAATCTATACCAAAATTAAATTCAGCCCCTCCTATACCTAATATTTCATAACCCATTGCATCTAAAGCTCTTAAATATACTTTTGTCCGTTTTTTGTCTAAATTAAAACCTCTTTCAACCTCATTAAAATAATCACCGCCCATAAAATTTCCACCTTCAATAAGAAATAAATTTTGAGTAGTTTTTTTAAAGCTTTTAATTACTGTGGCTCTACGAGCAACTCCACCACCTACGCTTGCAGGACAAACACCACATGGATATAAATTTGAAAATGAATTTCCAGTATAAACTATAGTAATTTTACTTGCAAAAGACTGACCCGACACCAATAACGCAAAAATAAAAAGCACAAAGATTCGTCTAAATCCTATTTTCATAATTTTACATATTTAAGCCAAATAATATCATTATTTTTTAACAACTCTTTAATAACTTCGTCAGTTAAAGAACTATCTAAATTAAGAATTGTTAAAGCAATACCTTGAGGAATTTTTCTACCTAATGACATATCAGCGATATTAATTTTGTGTTTTGCTAAAGTTGTTCCTAAAAATCCAATTACACCAGGTCTATCATGATTTTTTATAACCAACATATGTTTTGATGGTGCAACTTCTACATATATATCATCCATTTTTACAAATCTAGCTTCTTTGTTTGCAAAAAGAGTTCCCTCTAATAAATATTGCGCTTTATCTGTAGTGACACTTATTCTAATAGAATTAACATATTCTTTTTCTTCTCTATTTTTTATTTGGCTAAATGAAATCCCCCTCTCCTTTGCAATCTCCAATGAATTTAAATAATTTACACCATCCTCAAGCCAAATAGACAAAAACCCTTTCATAAATGCACCTGTTAGAACATCTACTTGATAATTTGAAATTTCACCTAAATAAAATATTTTTATCTCCTTTGCACCCCCTTCTATTATTTGTGAAATAAATTTACCCATTTTCTCAATCAAAACAAAATAAGGCTCAATAAATTTATAAGTTTCAGGCTCAAGATGAGCGTAGTTAGCGGCATTTCTGATTGCTTTACCTAAAAGTGCATCTCTAACGCTATAGGCAATTTCTACTGCAACATTAAGTTGCGCTTCTTCTGTTGATGCAGCCAAATGCGGAGTAAGAATAACATTATCCAGTTCAAGTAATTTTGAGCCAAAAGGCGGTTCTTGGGAGAAAACATCTAATGCTGCTGCGGCAATTTTTTTATCTTTTAATGCTTGGTATAGAGCATCTTCGTTGACTATTTTTCCTCTTGCGCAATTTATCAAAATTGCAGTGGGTTTCATTAAAGCAAATTGCTCATAGGAAATTAAATTTGTTGTGTCTTCTGTTAGAGGTGTATGTATAGTTATAAAATCTGATATTTTTAAAAGTTCATTTAGCTCAACTAACTTTACTCCTATTTTGTTTGCGACTTCAGCCGAAATAAATGGATCAAAAGCATACACAACCATCCCAAAAGAAAGTGCACGTTTTGCAACCTCTTTACCAATGCGACCTAAACCTATAACACCTAAAACCTTTGAATAAAGTTCCACACCTTTAAATTTACTTCTTTCCCATTCTTTAGCTTTCAATGAATTATGCGCTGCTGGAATATTTCTTGCTGCTGCTAACATCAACGCAAAAGTATGCTCGCAAGTTGAAATGGTATTTCCGCCCGGTGAGTTCATTACAATAATCCCTTTTTTTGTAGCAGCCTCTAAATCAACATTATCTAAACCAACACCAGCCCTTCCTATAACCTTCATTTTATCTGCTTTCTCTATAATATCTGATGTTAGTTTAGTTTCACTGCGCACAATTATTGCGTTATATCCAGATATGATCTTTTTTAATTCTTCTGAAGGTAATTTATACTTGCAATCAACCTCAAAGCCTGCGTCTTTTAAAATTTTTATTCCTGCCTCTGAGAGTTTATCTGAAATTAAAACCTTAATCATTTAAAACCCCCTTTTCTATTCGTAAAAGCTTTTCTGCAAAGCAACTAACGAGGCACCTAAATTAAATTTATAACCCAAACTTTTAAGAACCTTTTCTAATAGCGAAAAACACATAATTAAGTCTTGCTCGTTAATCCAACCCATATGGGCGATTCTGAAAATCCTCTGTTCTAATTCTCCTTGACCTGCTGCAATGCTTATACCATATTCTTTTCTTAATTTTTTAACTATATCTTTTGCGTTTAAGCCTGAAGGGGAAACGATTGCTGTTACTGATGAGGATGGATTTTTTGAAAAAACCTCAAGCCCTAAAGCTTTAGCGGCTGCCTGGGTAGCCAACGACATCTTTTTATATTTCTCCCAAAGATTTTCAAGACCCTCATTTTTAATTAGTTCTATACTCTTTTTTAAGCCCATTATTAATGAAACAGCTGGTGTAAATGGCGTATCATTTTTTTGGTAAGCTTTCAATGCCTTATCTAAATCAAAATAATATTTTGGCAATTTTGAATTTTTTAAAAAACTTTCAGCCTTTTTGTTTATGCAAATAAAAGATAAGCCTGGTGGCAACATAAAACCTTTTTGAGAAGCGCTCACAACAACATCTACACCCCATTCATCAGTAAGAAGCTGGTCTTGTATTAAACCACTTATTGCATCAACAAGCAAAAGTATATTTTTATCTTTTGTTAAAGCAGCTATTGATTTAATATCAAATACTGTTGCTGTTGAGGTTTCGGTTAAAGTTGTAAATACGCCTTTTGTGTCTGGATTGTCTTGTAAAATTTTTTTTAGTTCATTTGTTGATGGCGCAAAACCTGGTTCAATCTGCATAACAAGTGGTTGTAAACCAAAAGATTTTGCGATCTCAAGCCATCTTTCACCAAATTTTCCACCAACTATTATAACAACTTTATCATTTGGCGAAAAAAAATTGCTGACTGATGCTTCCATGGCTCCTGTTCCAGAAGAAGCAAAAATTATAACAGGATTTTTTGTGCAAAAAATATATTTAAGTCCCTCATTGACTTCTTGTAATATTTGAATAAATTCATCTGTGCGATGATGCATTATTTCTTGCGAAATGGCTTCCCTGATTACTGAAGGAACAGGCGAAGGACCTGGTGTTAATAAATACCTGCGCTTCATATTTTCCTCCTTTATTTGCGAGTTAAAAAAAGTAGGTTTATTTTTTATTTACTTTCGCTGGGATAATTACCTCATCAACTATACCATAGTTTTTTGCTTCCTCAGCTGACATAAAGTAGTCTCTATCGGTATCAGCTTTTATCTTTTCAATATGCTGTCCTGTATGCAAAGATAAAATCTCATTTACTCTTTGACGCAACCTTAAAATTTCTTCGGTTTGCCTAGATATATCTTCTGCGCTACCCTGTACCCCGCCCCATGGTTGGTGTATCATAATTCTTGAGTTAGGAAGTGCAAATCGTTTACCTTTTGTTCCTGCACACAACAAAAGCGCACCCATAGAAGCAGCTTGTCCTACACAGTATGTTGCTACATCGCATTTAACAAATTGCATTGTATCGTATATCGCTAATCCAGCTGTGATTATACCCCCCGGAGTATTAATATAAAGATTGATATCTTTATTGACATCTTCCATTTGCAAAAATAGCATCTGTGCTATTACAACATTTGCTACATTATCATCAACAGCCGTTCCAATAAATACAATTCTATCTTTTAAAAGCCTAGAATAAATATCATATGCGCGCTCAATATGACCACTTTGTTCAATAACCATAGGAACATACATTTGTCCTTTCATATTAACTCCTTTCTGTTTTTATTTAAAAATCGCTTCGCTTAAAATAAAATCTATAACAACATTTAAATCATTTTCTACCTTAATATTTTCTCTTTGGGCAATTGCGTTTAAAATATATAAGAGCCTTGTTTGTTCTTCTGCTACCGGTTTTAATTTGTCTTCGAGGTCCTTTTTGTATTTTTCAATATCGGTGGGGGGGGTATTTTGCAGTTTAAGTGTGTATATTTGATGTTCAAGTAATTGTTGATGCATTTTTTCTACTTCAACTTTTGGCAAATCAAATTTTATATTTTTTAAAAGTTGTTCGAATATTTGAAGATTAATCTTTTCCCGCCTATCTCTTAACTTTTCAACAAAAATTTCTGCTCTTATCGCTTCTTTTAACTTATCAATATTTGGATACGATGCCCAATGCGCAACCATATCGTCGCTAAGTTCTTTGTTTACAACACGTTTTATTCTTTCTTTTATATTCGTTAATATTTTTTCTACCTCGCTTTCACTAACATAAACGTCTTTATCCTTTATTACTAATTTTTTGTAATCTTCATCTGATAAAACGATCTGGGGTCTGATTTCAAATTCTGCAAAAAATTCTATTTTTCTATCTGTCAAGTTTACATCGTAAATTTTTGGCATAGCCGCAGGATTTAAATTTTCTTGCTCTAAGCTCTTGTTATAAAAAAATGGGATAGCCTCTTTCAAAAATTCTTCTTTTAAAAATTTATCATGATATTTTTCTAAAATTTCTACTGGAGCATTACCCGGCCGAAAACCTGGAACTTTTAAATTTTTACCAAGTTGGGTATAGACTTCTGCCTTCTTTGCCAAAAATTCCTCATCAGTAACCTCAATTTTAATAATGCGTTTTAGTTTATCAACTTTTTTTACTTCTACTTTCATAATTAACTAATTTTTAAAGTTTAAAATCTTTTCCTAAATATATTTCTTTTGCCTTTGAGTTGTTAATTAAATCAAAAGAACTACCGGAAATCAAAATCCTACCTTCAGCAATCAAATAAGCCCTATCGGTTATTGAAAGCGTTTCTCTGACATTATGATCTGTCAAAAGGATTCCTATACCTTTTTGTTTTAAATCAGTAATAATTTCTTTTGCTTCATTTACTACGATTGGGTCTATTCCAGAAAAAGGTTCGTCAAGCAACAAAAATGATGGGTTAGTTACCAAAGCCCGTGTTATTTCTAAACGCCTCATCTCTCCACCACTTAAAGTATAAGCTTTATTTTTTCGCAAATGCTCAATTTTTAGTTCTTGTAAAAGTTCTTCTAATCTTTGTGACCGTTCTTTAGATGTAAGTGGTAGAGTCTCTAAAATTGCCACTATATTTTCTTCTACTGTAAGTTTTCTAAATACTGATGGTTCTTGTGAAAGGTAACCTATGCCATAGCGTGCACGAATATGTATTGGAAGTCTTGTAATATTTTGGTTATCAAATAGAATTTCTCCTTCAGTAGGATTAACTATTCCAACAATCATATAAAAAGTTGTAGTTTTGCCTGCACCATTTGGTCCAAGTAAACCCACAACCTCACCTCTTTTCACTGTAAGACTTACCCCTTTTACCACCGCCTTCCCATTAAAAGTTTTATAAAGATTATTTACTTCTAAAATCTTCATAATAATTTAGTTTACTTTTTCTTTTGGAAAATAAATAACGTTTGGTCTACCTTCCAATACTAAAAGCTTTTGATCTTCCAAATATGTTGCTTTTTGTGCAAACGTTACATTTTGTTCCTGAACAATTTTTACATTACCTTCAGCAATTATTTTTATTATCTTTTTGGCATCTTTATCAAAAAGAACAGTTGCTTTATCGCAGAAAAGTTTACCTTGTTCGCTCTCAACAACTACATTATTATGGAAAATAGCTCTGCCTTTTTCGTGCTCCATTTCAAGTGGTCCATCACATGTTATAGTAGTATAACCTTTAGTATCTTTTGTTGGGATTTTTGCCTCTACGTTATCTTTTAAAGTAGCATTCATATTCTCTTTATCAATAGTTGCCTTATCTGATTTTATCTGTATAACGTTATTAGCAGAGTAATAACTAGCATTCATATTATTTATATCTACATATTTTTCGCTAACTTGTGCTTCTTTTCCAGTAATTTCCCAATCACGACTCCCATCTTCTTTGTAGTTTGACAAATAAAAATCCTTAATTTTCTGTTGTGAGTAAATGGGTATTACAAAAATAAATAAAATTACTACTAAATTTAAAAATATTTTTCTCATAAAAATAGAAGGTAAATATATCAAAAAAGTATATAATGTCAATTAAAACTTAAAAGATACCGGAAGCAATCAAATCTTGAACATCAAGCATTCCCACAGGTGTGAAATTTTTATCAACAACAGGAACCTCATCTATCTTATTTGTCTCTAAAACTTTTAAAGCTTCTGAAGCAAGGTCATCATCTTTTACGACTATTGGAGAAGTGGTCATAACGGTTTTAACCTTCATTTTTAGAATGTTAGGATATTTTTCTAAATTTCGCCTTAAATCTCCATCTGTAAATATACCGATAAGCTTTCCTTCTTTATTTACAATAGAAGCAGCCCCAGCGTGGGCTGTTGTTATTTTAAGAAGAACCTCTTTGATTAAAGCATCTTCATTAACAATTACATTATATTTTCCACGTCGCATAATATCTTTAACTTTTAAAAGTAGTTTTCTACCCAATGAACCTCGTGGGTGGAAAAATGCGAAATCTTTTTCTTTAAAACCTTTCAGTTTCTGTAAAACTACTGTCAGGGCATCACAAATAGCAAGCATCGCCGTAGTAGAGGTGGTCGGAGCTAGCCCTAATGAACAAGCCTCTCTTTTAATCTTTGTATTTATCACACTATCAGAATATTTTGCTAAACTTGAACGCAAATTACCAGTGACACCTATCATTTTTGCCCCAATTTGACGAATAAATGGAATTAAATTTTTTATTTCCTCTGTCTCACCACTATATGATAAAACAACGACTACATCTTTCTTTTCAATTCTTCCCAAATCTCCATGAACTGCTTCAGCAGCATGCAACCAAAAACTTGAACTTCCAATAGAAGAAAGTGTAGCAGAAAATTTTTGCCCAATTATCCCTGCCTTGCCCATTCCTACTACAACTATTTTGCCGTTACAATTAGCTAATATTTTGGCTGCTTTAAAAAATTGAGTGTCTACCTGATTTTTTAAATCTAATATACCTTCGGCCTCAATATCAAGAACCTCTTTTGCCCATTCTAATATTGTCTCTTTTGCAACTTGCTTCATAATAGAAATTAAATATCTTCTTCTAAAACTTTTTTTAATTTTATAACTTTTTTAGCAATCTTTTCCACATTATCTAATTTTAATACTGTATATTTATCAGATAATGCTTTGGCTGGATGCGGATGAACCTCCATAAAAAGACCATCAACTCCAGCCGCTATAGCAGCCAAACTTAAAGGAAAAATAAATTCTACATCTCCGCCGGAAACACCTCCTTTTATAGAAGGTCTTTGAAGCGAATGTGTTGCATCGTAAATTATTGGGTAGCCATATTTTTTCATAATCAAAAATGAACGAAAATCAACAATAAGATTATTATATCCAAAACAAGTGCCTCTTTCAGTTATAAAGATTTTTTTATTGCCAGTTGATTCTATTTTTTGAATTATATATTTTACATCAAAAGGTGAAATAAATTGTCCTTTCTTTATATTTATAATTTTCCCAGTTTTAGCAGCAGCCAAAATTAAATCTGTTTGTCTACATAAAAATGCAGGTATCTGAATAACATCCACTATATCTTTCACATATGGAATTTGATATTGACAGTGAACATCCGTTAATATTGTCAATTTTAATTTTTCTTTTACTTCTCTTAGTATCTTTAAACCTTTTTCTAATCCTAAACCCCTAAAAGATTTAAGAGAAGTTCTATTTGCTTTATCAAAACTTGCTTTAAAAATAAAATTTAGTGGATAATTTTTTAATCTTTTATTTAGATATTCTGCGATTTTTAAAGTAAGTTCTCTATTTTCAATAACGCACGGTCCAGCGATAAAAATAAATTTATTTTTTTCAAACATATTTAAGCTATGCCTTTTTCAGATAAAATTCTCTCTAATTTTGCTAAATCCTCTTCTGTATCAACTCCCCAAGAATCAAATAATGTGTCGATAACCTTAATCTTATAGCCGGAACTTAACGCACGTAATTGTTCTAATTTTTCAGCATCTTCTAAATATGAACGGGGAAGATTTTTAAAAGTGAAAAGGAAATCTTTTGTATATGCATAGATACCAATATGTTTATAATACACCTGCTCTGTATCACTTTCACGATAATAGGGTATAGGGAAGCGAGAAAAATATATAGCGTATCCATTTTTATCACATATTACTTTTACAATAGAAGGGTTTTGAACTTCAGATATATCCTCTATTTTTTTTCGCACAGTAGCCATCAGAATTTGTGGATTACTTAACATCTCTTCTGCAAGACTATCTATAATAAAGGGGTGAATTAAAGGCTCATCGGCTTGGATATTTATTATAACATCCACATCTATGTCTCTTACTGCCTCAGCCACTCTATCTGTCCCTGATAAATGTTGAGTTGAGGTATAGATAACAGTTGCACCAAACTCTTTAGCGACATCTCCAATTGCCGGGTCATCACAAGCAATAATTAACTTATCTAAAGTTTTTGCTTTTGAAGCATTTTCCCATGTCCATTGAATTAGTGGCTTACCAAAAAGTTTACGAAGTAATTTGTATGGTAGCCTTGTTGATGCATATCTAGCTGGTATCACTCCGATAACCTTCATTTTTTAAATTAACTACTTTTTGTTATTCTTTTTATAAGTTCTTCCCTATTTGTAGTTGCAGCACCAAGTTTCCCTACAACTATCCCCGCAGCAAAATTAGAAATAATAGCTGCTTCTAAAAAAGATGCCCCTCCTGTCAAGGCTAAAGTAAATACAGCTATGACAGTATCGCCGGCGCCAGTAACATCAAAAACTTCTAAAGCCGTTGTAGGAATGTGTTTGGAGATTTTATCTGAAAATAACATCATACCATTTTCACCCAATGTAATAAGAAGCGCTTTTGGGTTTAACTTTTGAATGATCGTGTTAGCTAAAATTGACAATTCAT
>JAMWCT010000052.1 GCA_023819525.1 Candidatus Omnitrophota bacterium | reverse complement strand
ATACGTTTTGGCATAAAAGGACCTTGTTCAACAATTTCAAGTGGTTTTACTGCAAGCACTGATGCTATAAAATATGCGATAGATTTAATTAAAAACAGTCATGCAAAAATTGTTTTAGCAGGTGGGGTTGAGGAGTTTTGTCAGCAGATTTATTTAGCTTTTTATAAGGCAAAGTTTTTGGCAGGAATAAAAGGGGAAGAGATATGTTGTCCTTTTGATGCAAGAAGAAACGGCATAATTTTTGGAGAAGGTAGTGCTGTTTTAGTTTTGGAGGAAGAAGAGTTAGCGATAAAACGAAAAGCCAATATTTATGGGTATATCAGAGGCTATGGGACCTTTTTTGCCCCCTATTCTGTTAGCAAATATCATCCAGCCGGATACGGCCTAAAAGAGGCTATAAAAGAGGCCCTCAAAAATGCCAATTTTGGAATAAAAAATATAGATTATATTTGCGCTGCTTCTAACTCAACAAAAGAGGCGGATCTAATAGAAACAAAAGTAATAAAAGATGTTTTTGGAAATAAAGCTAAAAAAATTCCCATCAGTTCAATTAAATCTATGATTGGAGAAACTTTTTCTGCTGCAGGGGCTTTCTCAATCGTTGCTGCACTTTGTGCAATAAATAATAATTTTATTCCACCAACTATAAGTTATGAAATAAAAGATCAAGATTGTGATTTAGATTATGTGCCAAATAAAGCAAGAGAAAGTAACATAAGAAACGTTTTAATAAATACTTTTGGTATGACAGGTAATAATTCTTGTATTGTTGTTTCTAAAAATAGTTTCTAAAAAAAAATAAAAAATGCTATAATATTTTAAAGTTTTTAGAAGGAGGAGGATTTATGCATGATATAAAGGCTATTGAAAACGAAATAAAAAACATTATTGCAAAAATTTTAGAAATTGAATCAGAAAAAATCACACCTGATGCGCGTTTTGTAGAAGATTTGGGTATGGATAGTATGATGGCGCTTGAAATAGTCGCAAGTATTGAGAAAAAATATAAAATTTCTATACCAGAAGAATATCTTACAAAACTGACAAATTTGCGCCAAGTAATAGAAATTACTAAAGAATTTCTTGAGAAAAAATGATATGCAAATAACCCAAGAAGAAATAAGAGAAATACTTCCGCACAGATATCCATTTATTTTTATTGACAGAATTTTAGAATTTGAGCCAGAGAAAAAAATAATTGCTTTAAAAAATTTTACAGTAAATGAATATTATACTCCCGGCCATTTTCCCGATAAACCTATTATGCCGGGGGTTCTAATCGTTGAGGCTATGGCTCAAGCCTCTATAATTTTTTTTGCTAAAAGTTATCCTGAAAGATTGCAAAAAAACACTATTTATTATTTAGGAAAAGTAGAGGCAAGATTTTTACATCCAGTAATACCAGGGGATCAGTTAAGAATAGAAGTTATCCCTTTAAAATTATTAAAAAACATGGGGATTGTTTCTGCGCAAGTTTTTGTTAAAGATAATTTAGTTGCGCAAGCACAGTTAGGTTTTTCTGCTAAGTAGACCTCTTTTAATAATTTTGTTTGTGTCGCAGATAAGAAAAATTTTAATATTTAATCCTTTCGGCATAGGCGATGTATTATTTACTACTCCACTGATAAGAAATTTAAAAGAAAATTTTTCTTGTCAATATCTTGCCTATATCGTAAACAATAGGGCCTACCCTTTATTAAAAAAAAATCCATTTTTGGATGAAATTTTTATATTTGAGAAGGATTATTGGAGAGAACTTTTAAAAAAAAGTTGGTTTAAGTTTTTAAAACAGTACTTTTCATTTTTATACAATATACGAAAAAAACATTTTGATGTCGTTTTTGATTTGTCGCTAAATTCTCAATATGGATTGTTTTTTAAAATGGCTGGCATAAAAAGGAGAATAGGTTTTAATTTTAAGGAAAGAGGAAGGTTTTTAACAGAAAAGTTAGATATACCTGATGGTTTTAGCCAAAAGCATGTGGCTAGATATTATTTGGATTTGCTTAGGTTTTTGAAAATTAATCCAAAAGAATATAACTTTGATGTATTTATTAATGATACGGTAGTTAAAGAGATGGAAAATATCTTATATTTGGATACTAAAAAAAACGATACTTTTGTTTTGGTTTGTCCGGGTTCTGGAGATAGTTGGGGAAAAACAGCATATTTTAAGCGTTGGCCGAAAACTAGTTTTGTTGATTTATGTAATAAAATTAAAAGTAATTTTTGCGTTGATATAATTATAGTTGGTTCTAAAGTAGAGTCTGATATTTGTAAATATATTTATGATAAAATGGAAAATAAACCAATTAATCTTTGTGGACAAATCAATTTAGAACAATTGGCTGTTTTAATTGATAAAAGTAAACTTGTAATTACAAACGATGGAGGGCCCTTTCATATAGCAAAGGCCTTAAATAAAAAAATAATTGTATTTTTTGGTCCAGTAGATGAGAGAATATACGGTCCTTATCCACACTCAAATGATACTTTTGTTTTTTCAAGACACTTAGATTGTAGACCTTGTTATAAAGGTTTTCGTTTTTTAGGCTGCCAATACGATAAAAGATGTCTAAGAGAAATTAGTCCAGATGAGGTATTTTTGATTGTAGAAGAAATACTTAAAAATAAAAAATAAAAAAGGCATGCTTTCTAAAAACGCATGCCTTTTATATTCAAAAATAAAATTATTTTACAGAATTGATTTTAATTCTTTTGAAGCCCTAAACGCAATTTTTTTCTTTGCGGGAATTTGAATTGTTTCACCAGTTTTTGGATTTCTGCCTTGCCTCGGTTTTGTTTCCTTTACCTTAAATGTTCCAAAACCAGAAATAGCCACAGGCTCTCTTTTTTTTAGAGAATTTTTTATAGTTTCAAGTAACGTTTCAACTGCCATCTGGGCTTCTTTTTTTGTATTTGTGTTTTTTGCCACCGCCTCAATTAAATCAGCCTTATTCATCGACGCACCTCCTTTTGTTTACGCCTATATAGGCGTATTTGTCTTTAAAAAGTTAATATTTTCAACCATTTTTATTGTATAATCTCTTTATAAGTTGTCAAGAAAAATTAGTAAGTTTAAAATTTAAGCCAAAATATACTCCAACTATTTACTTTGGTAGTTATACTTGCCATAAAGCTTTGTATTGCTATAATTTATTTATATGATTATTACTAAAAAAGAATTTGATTACATTTTAAAAAATAAAGAAAAGCAAAGATTTGTAGTAGAAGTTGATTTTGGATTAAGGAAAGTATGGGTAGAAATTCGAGAAAATAAAGCGGTTTTGGAAGGTAATTTAGAAATTTCTTTAAAAGAAAAGATAAAAGAACAATTCTGCTATAATTTAAATAAAAAAGGTTTGGCAAAAATAGCTTTTTTTTCATCTCAAACAAATTATTTTTACAAATTAATGCCAACCGACGACTGGCCAACTATTTGTATTAATTCTGTGCCTATGCATAAGATAAGTTCTCCTAAAAAAGATACCGAAAATAAGATAAATTTTTTAAGACCTTTTGGTTTTGTACTTGATACATGCATGGGGTTAGGATATACAGCTATTTTAGCTTCAAAAAATGCAAAAACAGTGATTACATTTGAAAACGATGAAAATGTTTTATACTTAGCAAGACTTAACCCCCTTTCAAGAGAACTTTTTTCATCACCTAACATTAAACTAGAAATAAAAGATATAGCAAAAGAGATTAAAAAATTAAGAAGTCAATATTTTGATTGTATAATTCACGATCCACCAACTTTTAAATTGGCACCTAATTTATACACAATTTCCTTTTATAGCGAATTATTAAGGATTCTTAAAAAAGGAGGAAAACTTTTTCATTATACTCCTTTATATAAGATTACTCATAATTTTTATTTTCCAGCTAAAATTGAAGAAAAACTAAAAAAAACAGGTTTTAAAATTATTAGTGCATCAAAGATTGCAGGAGGTATCCTTTGCAAAAAATAAATTTTGAAAAAGAAAGGATGCTTTTAGATAGAGATATTACTTTTTTTCATTTTAATAGAGCTAAAAGGCGAATCATAAAATGTTTAGAGGTTGCTAAAAAAACTAATAATGATTTTTATCTTTTCTATTTTTTAGCTCAAAAGTATATTTTAGACGAAAAATATTTTTTAGCTATTAAGTATCTTGATAAAGCACTTTTTATAAATGAAAATGATGAGTTTATATATAATGACAAGGCTCTTTGTTTTGCTGATTTAGGAAAATATAAAGAAGCTTTAGAATGTTTTGATAGAGGAATTAAAAAGGCTAGAGATTCTTCTTTGTTGTATCATAATAAAGGTTGGCTTTTTAATCTTTTAGGAAGGCATAAAGAAGCAATTTTATGTTTTAAAAAGGCTTTAGAGCTAGACAAACAACGTCTGGAGTCTTTATATAGTATGGCTGATTCTTATGAAAAAATAAATGATATAGAAAATGCATATAAATATTTTAAAAAAACACTCGTTAAACTTAAAGGAAAATGTTCTTTTATGTATAATAAAACCAAAAGAAGACTTAAAAAATTAAAAAGTCTAATTTAGAAGACCTCTAAAAAAATTTTTTACATCCTCTAATACTTTTGGCGATAAAAAAAGAAACCTTTTTTTATAAATTGGTTTTTGCAGAGTTCCTTCTATTTGGATAAGTAAACCAGCTTTACCTAAAAGATGAGTAGTTATTTTTTTTAAGCCTTCTGATGCAGAAATTAAATTTGGATTAAAGTGTGGAAAGACTATAAAATGGATGTTGCCATCTAAAGAAAGTTTACCTCCGCCTTCTAAATCCATCTGTAAAGCTTTTAAATTTAAATTTTCAAAAATTATATTATTTTCTTTAAAAATTAAGTCGCTTTTTCCTTCAGTAAATTTAATTTCATCAAAATCAGGTATAAAAAGAAATTCTCCCAATCCTTTTAAAAGACTTATTTCCCATATATTACCATTTTTAATAGCGATTTTCCCATGTCCTGTTAGAGTAGAAAGATTTTTAAAATTTTGGTTTTCGAAATAGCCTTCGAAAGATACTTTGCCTTCCAGTCTCTTATTTTTTAAATTTAGTTGCGCACGTATTTTAGATAAATCAACATCATTTAATAATAAATTTATTATAGTTTTATTTGTTTTTATATTAAGTTTTGTTTTAAGTTCTAAAGCGCCATCCGCTATATATGTGACTATAGGGCTAATTATTAAATTTTCTTTTTCTTTATAAAGTTGGATTTTTGTATCAAAAAAATTTAAATTATAAACATTTAGGTTTTGGCTATATGCGGACATTTTTATCTCTAGTTCATCTATGGTGGGTTTACCTTTTGTTATGAAACTAATATCAAATAAACCATCCAAAGATGAGTTTTCTAAAATAGAAGATTTAAAGTCTAAAGTTTTTAATATCTTTAATAAATCATTTGTAGATATTATCCCAAAGCCTTTAATCTCTAAAAATTCTTTAGGCAAAAATTTCCCTTCAACAACTATTTTTGAATTAGGGGCTGTTATGAATAGTTCTTTTATGTTTAGTGAATTTTTTAAATAAAAAGATTTTAAATAGAAGTTTAAAAGTTGACTCTCTATTGTAAGGGCAATTGTAGGAGAGCTAAAATTTTCTAAAATACCACAAGCCTTAAAGAATAAATTTTTGTATTGGAAGTTAGCGTCATTTAATTTTAAAATATCATTAGTTATATTACCATATAGATTTATGTTAGAAAAGTTCGCAACATTAGCATTTGTTATTTTATAATTAGCGAAATAATTAAAATTATTTTTTATAGGCTCCCCCCAAATTTTAAAGTCTAAATTTAGTTCCCCATCTACTTTATAGTCAAAGGAAAAGTTTTTAATTTGTTTTATTGCATTGATAAATTGCAAAAGTTGACAATTTATATTTCCTTTTATTTTAAGATAAGGTTTGAAATCTTGTTTTTTTAAAATAAATGAAGTTAAATTTTTTAATATTCCAGAAAATTCTATTGGTATTTCTTTATAAAATAAGTTTACTTTTTTTAAAAAAAGCACATCATTTTTAATATACCCTGAAGAGTTTATTTTTTTAAAATCTAAAAAAAATGCATCTTTTAATATATAATTAATGTGCCAATTAAACTCTTTCTTTAAAGTATCTATTTTGATATTAAATAATAAATCTATGTTGCCATCAAGTTGGTCTTCTAAAGATAATTCTGCTATTTTTTTTCCTGTCTGTATGATTTGAGAGATTTTACTTACTAATTTAGCTTTTAAATATAATTTTGGGCTATTAAAATCAACTATTTTAACATTTGCTTCTATAGGGTTACCGTCTAGGTTTGCTTTCAAAGAAGTTATTTCTAGATTTTTGTTATCTAACTTAAAGTTAGCTGTAATTTTTTGTAAACTATCTATTTTTGGAATATTTTTAACAGTGCCATCTTTTATTTGTCCGCTGATAGTATAAAGTGTATTCTTATCTATTTTCAAATTAAAATTTTCTATATATAAAGGTCCGATATATTTAATCGGATAAATTTGATTTGCATTATTGAGCTTAAGTAAATATTCAGTTTCTAAATATTCTAGAAAACAAAACCCGTCTATTGTATAAATATTTTCTTTTTTTAGTTCTAAAGAAGCGTTTTTAATTAGAGCATTATTTAATTTAATTTTTTTAAAATAAGGAAAAAATTCCGCTAAATTTAGGTTTGCAATTTTTATCTTTGATTTTAATTGAAGGTTTTTTAAATTATATAAACCTGTAATTTCAATCAATTTTTGCCAATCTAATTTAAAATAAATATTTAAAGAATTTTTTAAATTTATCTGAATTTGCAAATTATTAAATACTTTTTTAAAATCAAATACTTGATCCAAAAATTCAACATCTAAATTTTTTATTAAAATATTTTTTACGAAAAAATTTCCCTTGCTGGATAAAGTTTTTTTAAATGTTGGAAGGTTGGTTGTGTTATTTTTATATCGTATAATAAAAAGCTTAACGTCTTCCAATTCTACACTTTCTATAAATTTTGTTTTAAATAAAAGTGAAGGATAAAATAAAAGAATTTTTGCTTTCTGTATTTTTAAATATGAAAAAGGAATCTTTTCATCATATAGAGCAATATCTTCAATTATGATACCTTTTATAAGATTTATTTTTAAATTTTTGATTTTTATTGTTTGATTTAGATTATTTTTAACTGCTTTTTCTATTTCAGTTTTTATTTTTACTGGAAAATAGGTATTTATTAAATAATAACCTCCAAGAAAACCTATTATAAAAAGGAAAAATACTAAAAATATAAAAATAATCTTTTTTTTCATAATTTAAAATCAAAGAGATTTTTTACGACAAATATGTTTTAATTGAGATTATGTCTTTTTTTATTTTTAATATTTGTTTTTTGGTAATTATATAATTGCCGTCTATTGCAGATATTGGGTTATCTTGAAGAAGAATATTTTTTATAGAATAAATTTTGTTTTTTTTGCTTGGTATTATGAAAGAAAAAATAATTTTTTTATTATGAAAGCTAAATGCAAATTCAATATTTCTTTTAAAAAAATTATTACCAACCAATTTAGGTTGGATTAAAATATCTCCATAAACAAACTTAATACCTAAAATTTCTGTCACGAGCGTATATATATACCAACTTGCAGAACCGGTTAAATAACAATATAAACCTTCTCCACGCAAGTTAAAATATTCAGGGATATTTGGATATATTTTTGCTTGTTTTGTTGTTGCCATTTTATAGATTGAGTTTATAACTTCAAAACCTTCTTTTATAAAGTTACGTCTATACAAAGCATTTGCAAGCATAACTACCATATGATTAAAAAAAGCTCCATTTTCTTTGTCACCATATGAAAAACCAAAGGCTCTTCCTAAAGCAAGATAAACAGAACCAAAATCAGTATTTAGGTGAAAGCCTTTTAATTTTTTATCGTATAGATACTTTTTGATAGATTGAAAAATTGTTTTTATCTGTCGTTCAGTAGCTATTTCTCCCATTATTGAAAATACTTGAGATGGAAGTGCCAGGCGAACTTTATTTTTAAATTTTCCTTCTACGCGTCTTGCGTAATTGTCATAATAACCATTGTAAAAACCTTCTTTTAGCCACTCATATTTATTTATCCACTTCTTTAAGTGCTCTGCTTTTTGATTTAGATCTTTTATAAGCTTGTCTATTTTTATTTTTATCTTTTTACCTTTTATGTTTTTCGTTATTTCTAAATATTTATCTAAGATATTTTGTTTTGCTTTCCAGTCATCATAATTTATAGGGTTAAATATACTATCTAAGAGAACAGAAATTTCTTCTAAAAGAAGAACAGTCTTTGTTTTTTGCTTTAATTTTTCTAAAAGACTACATATATCTTTTAAATTGTAAGCATACATATTACTAAAAGTAACACTTTCACCTAAACAAGAGGCCATATCTAAACCATCATTCCAATCAGCATTTTCAAGTTTAATTATATTATGTTGACCAACGTTAAAGAATTGGACTAAATTTTGTACCAGTATATGTTCTAAGATGCTTCCTAAATAAATTTTATTGTTTTGTGTGCGCAATAAATTATCTTTTTGTGAAAAATTTATATCTATTTCTTTTGCGCGTTTTAATTGCCAATCTCTAAAATATGTTGTTTCTTTTAAAAGAATATCTATATCAGCAGTTTTATCTATATAAAAACGCAAACTAAGGTAAGGCCAAACACCATGGTCCATCCAAACTCTTGAGATTTTATTTCTATCGGCGATAAATTTCCCATCTTTTGTTATAATAGTTGCGTTTGAACCATCAATTCTTACACCACCAAAGTTATTTATAATTAATTTTTTTGTTTTTTGTGGTTCTGTTAAAAGTAGTGTTAAAATATCTTGCCAAAGGTCGCGCCAACCGCGTCCACCTTTTCCATAATCAAAATGAGGCAGGAATGAACAACCAAAAAGTTTACGCAAAAGTGGTTGAAGTTTTACCCATAAAAGCCAATTATTAAAATTTTTATCTTTAAAATCAAATTCTAAATTAGATAGATAATTTAGCCAATAATTTTTTGTTTCTTTTAAGATCTCTGAAATTTTTTGTATAGAATTTAATTTGTAAAGTGTTTTGTTTATATTGTCCTTATTTGTATCTATCCCCAAAATAATTGTGTAAGTAACCAGCTGTTTGGGTTTTAAAAATTTTGTATTAAATCTAAAACTTGCACAGACCTCTTTGCCACTAAAGGCGTTCTTTTTAATTTTTGTTGGCAATATGTCTTTTTCTATAGCATCGGGATGTAAAATATCACCTTCACCAAAAAAATAATCAAGGGTTGGAAATTGTTTTAAAGGTTTTTTAAAAGCATCTTCATATCCAAAGGCAAAATAGATATCTTTACATAGTTTATGGCCTCTTTCATCAAAAATCATAGTTGGTTTTAAAAATATTCCATAATCTGAAAAGTTGATTCTATTAAGCAAAGAACTTACGTGTCTATGGTCATGTAAGTTTCGTTCGCTTCTGCCATATAGAGGGATAAATGAGGTTGGAATGATTTTTTTAGTGCGATTTGATTGATTTATAATTTTTATTTGCATCACCTCAACATCTAAGTTGTAAGGAATGAAATTTAAAATTTCAATATGTAATTGCGCAACTTTTTTTATAAGCTTATGGTACAAAAAGCCAATCTCAACAAGATCATCATAGGGAAAGGAAAGTCGTATGAGCTGGTTATCAGTTTTTATAAAGAAATCTCTTCTTGTAAGTAAATTGGTTTTTAAATCTACTATACTTGCCGGCGGTGTTAAAAAACGTTCATTGTCTTGTTTTATATCTCCGGCTAAATTTGGACTAATTGAACTTAATAAACTACCTTTAGCGTTAGTAAGTGGAAAGTATAAATTGTATTTATGTGGATTTTTAACTATAAAGGTGCCTTTATTGTCAATAAATTTATAAATCATTTTTATTTAAATTTAAAAGTTTAATAGAATCTATTTTATTTTATCTAGATTTTATTTATTTTCAATTTTTAATTTTTTGTGTATCTTAAAAGTTAAGATTTTTTCAAAATAGAAATATTATCTTTTAAAAAAATTTTTTCTAAAGGAGCCTTTTTTTTAATTTTTGGTGATTTATCTTTTATATTTAATTTTCGTTCATTTTAAGAAGTAGTATTTTAACTTAAATTATCCTGGCATTTATGCTTCGCAAAGTTTTAAATAAAAAGAACTATACAGGCACATGGTATCCACCTCAAGCCTTTAATTTATTTAAGTAA
>JAMWCT010000051.1 GCA_023819525.1 Candidatus Omnitrophota bacterium | reverse complement strand
TGAACTACAAACTAAGAAAGTATACAAGATGACTAATGTATCAGAAAATCCAGAAACTTGTTATTTTATGAATCCAGAAGAACAACTTAAAGTTTTTAAAGAAATGCGAAAGTTGGGATTAGAGATGATCGGGATATATCATTCACACGCAAATAGTCCTGCATATCCATCACAGAGAGATTGCGAGTTAGCTTTTTACCCTGAAGCAGATTATTTAATAATCTCTTGTTCGTTTAACATTCAACGTTCAATGTTTAACGAGCCAGAAGTTCGCGCATTCAAAATCACAGAAGGTAAAATTCAAGAAGAAAAAATTATAATAAGGAAAAACATTCTTTTTGTATGTGTTGAAAATTCATGTAGAAGTCAAATAGCAGAAGGAATAGTTAACAATCTTTATTGGCAAAAATTCACAGCTTATTCTGCTGGATCAAAACCTTCAGGTATTGTGGAACCGAAAGCAATAGAAGTAATGAAAGAAATTGGAATAGATATTTCCGGGCAAAAAAGTAAAGGGTTTGAAGAAGTAAAGGATTTAATTTTTGATTATATAATAATTATGGGCTGTGGCGATGAATGTCCAATTTTTGTTCAGCATTCAGCATTCGACGTTCAACGATTAGATTGGAATATACCTAACCCAAAAGGTAAATCTATAGAATTTTTCCGTCAGGTAAGAGATGATATTAAAAATAAAATAGAGGAGCTATTAAATATAATATAAGAACAAAATTAAAAGTGAGTTAAAAGTGAAATAAAATGAAGTTTTTACTTATTGGTGTAAGTCATAAGACTGCCCCGATAGAAATAAGAGAGAGATATTCATTAACTAAAAAAGAAATTTCTGATATTTTAAGTAAATTTGCTTCAAATGAAACAATAAATGATGCTTTGATACTTTCTACTTGTAATAGAATAGAGCTGTATATAACTACAGAGATGATTAATAAGGCGATAGAACTTATATACAGTGAATTGCAAATAAAAGATTATGATTTACAATATTTCTATCTCCTGGTGGATAAAGATGTAATCAGACATCTTTTTAATGTAGCAAGCGGCCTAGATTCTCAAGTTTTAGGTGAAACTCAAATTTTATCACAGGTAAAAAATGCGTATTTTCAAGCAAAAGAAATAGGAACAACTAAAAAATATTTTAATAAATTATTTCATAAAGCAATAGAAGTAGGAAAACTTATTCGCACTAAGACAAAGATATCTGAAGGAAAAGTTTCTGTTGTAAGTGTGGCATTAAAGTTAATAGAGAGTTTATCTAAAAATATTGAAAGAAAAAAAATAATGATTATTGGGACAGGTAAGATAAGTGAATTAGTAGTTAAATATCTTAAAGAGAAAGGAATTTATAGTGTATTTGTGGCTAATCGGACATATGAAAAGGCAATAGAATTAGCAAAAAGTATTAATGGAAAAGCAGTTAGATTTGATAGTTTAAAAGATGAACTTAAAGATACAGATATTATTATCAGTGCAACCGCAAGTCCTCATTTGATTATTAAAAAAGATCTAATTGAAGAACTGATGAAATTTAGAAAAAAAACTCTTTATATGATGGATTTAGCATTGCCTCGCGATGTGGACCCTGAAATAAAAAATATAGATAATGTAGTTTTGCACAATCTTGACGATCTCAATCTAGTAGTTGAAGAAAACTTTAAAAAGAAAATAGAAGAAGCAAAAAAAGCAAAAAATATTATTGAAGAGGAGGTTGAGAAATTCTGGCAATGTTTAGACTATCAACCATTAGAATTGGCAGTCGCCCAAGCAGATTAGCTTTAAAACAAGTGGAAGAAGTAATTTGGATGCTAGATACTCATAATATCAAATTTGAAATTGTAACATTTGACACTACAGGTGATATTGATAAATATACTCCGATTTCAGAGATTGAAGGAACAGATTTTTTTACTGATACGATTGAGAAAGCATTGTTAAAGAAAGAAATAGATTTAGCGGTTCACAGCGCCAAAGATTTACCTGACATTATTCATCCACAACTTGAAATTGTTGCAATAACAGAATCTTTAGATCCGTATGATGCTTTGGTTGTAAGGAAAGATTTAAACTATAAAAGTTTAGATGATTTACCTTATGGTGCAAAAATTGCTACTTCAAGCAAAAGACGAAAAGAACAACTTAAAAATTATAGACAAGATTTTGAGATTTTTGACATTAGAGGAAATATTGAAGAACGAATAGAAATTCTTGACAGAAGCAGCTTTGATGCAACAGTTTTAGCATCTTGTGGACTTATAAGGTTAGGATTACAAAACAGAATCACACAAAAAATACCGTTTGAAATTTTAAGACCGCATCCACTACAGGGATGCCTTGCTGTGGAAATAAGAAAAGATAGTTTTGAACTTAAAGAAATTTTTAAGTTGATAAACCAAAAATTTTATAAAGGAGGGACAAACTAATGAAACAAAAACCAACCCAAGTACTTAAAGAAGAACATAAAGTAATAAAAAAGATGTTAGATGTGATAGAAAAAATTGTTTCCGATTTTAAAGAAGTAGATAAAAATGAATTAGAAAGTATTGTAGATTTTATAAAAAATTTTGCTGACAAATGCCATCATGCAAAAGAAGAAAATAAGTTATTCCCTGCTATGGAAAAAGCAGGAATACCAAAAGAAGATGGACCTATAGGTGTAATGTTACAAGAACATGATATTGGTCGTGGATATGTTAGAGGTTTAGCAGAAACAATACAAAAAAGTAAAAAAGACAAAATATCTACAAAAGATATTAAAGAAGATGCTTTAGGGTATGTAGATTTGTTAAGACAGCATATAGATAAAGAAGATAATATTCTTTATATGATGGCAGATATGCACATAAATGATAATGAACAAAAAAATCTTGTTTTAGAGTTTGAAAAGGTTGAGGAAAGAATTGGCAAAGGTGTCCATGAAAAATATCACAAACTTGTTGAATCTTTGGTAAGTAAATATTCATTGTAAAAACTTTGTGTCATAAGGTCAATTTTTGTCATTGTGAAGTTGTCGTTCTGAACGAAGCGTAAATGTAGTGAAGAAACTCAGTGTTTAACCATTATGTCTAATAAAAATCAATTGGGATTCTTCGCCTTCGGTTCAGGATGACAAATCGTTGGCTTAAGAATGACCATTAAGATACGTTAACTAAGGAGGGTAAACTTATGGCTGAAATACTTAAAGATAAAAAGAAACAAATAGTAAAAGATATAATAAAAAGATTGCATCAAGGGTTAAGTTTTGAAGAAGCAAAAGAGATGTTAATCAAAGAAGTTGGCAGTTTAACTTCATACGAAATAGCAGAGATAGAGCAATCTTTGATCAATGAAGGTGTCTCGATAGATGAAATTAAAAAATTCTGTAATGTCCATGCTTTACTTTTTGAAGAAACAATAAAGCAGAAAGTCAAAGAATTATCAAGATCGCATCCTGTTGAACTTTTTAAGTTAGAGAATCGCAAGATAGAAAAAATTGTAAACGAGATAAAAGAGGAAAAAGATATTCAGAGAATAAAAGAATTGTTGTTAAAATTAAAAAATATAGATATCCACTATGTAAGGAAAGAACAACTACTTTTCCCATATTTAGAGAAAGCAGGGTTTTATGGCCCATCAAAAGTTATGTGGGGTAAACATAATGATATAAGAGAGATGTTGAAAAATGCTATAAATAAAATTGAGGAAATAAGTTTTGATGAATATAAACAGAAATATCTTTCAGTTTTACTTGAAGAAGTTGAAAGTATGATATTTAAAGAAGAAAATATACTTTTTCCAACATCGCTTGAAAAGTTAAAACTTGAAGATTGGGTAGAGATATTAAAACAAAGTAGCGAAGTTGGATATTGTTTTATCACACCACCTGAAGATATGAATCTAATGATAGAAGAACTTAAAAAAACTTCTATAGAAAAGGCAGAATTTACTGACGGAAAAATAAAATTTCCTTCAGGTGAACTTTCGTTAGAAGAGATCTTAAACATATTAAATAATTTGCCTGTTGATATAACTTTTATTAACAGAGATGATAAAGTTGTATATTTTTCTGAAAGCAAAGACAGGATATTTTTTAGGCCACGTGCTGTATTAGGCAGGGATGTAAGAAACTGTCATCCACCACAAAGTTTGGATAAAGTAGAAAAAATTCTTAACGATTTTAAGAATAATATTCGTGATGTTGCAGATTTTTGGATAAATTTTAAAGGTAAGTTTGTATATATAAGATATTTTGCAATAAGGAACAAACTTAGTGAATATTTGGGTACGCTTGAAGTAACACAGGATATTACAGAAATTAAAAAACTTGAAGGAGAAAAAAGGTTGTTAGATGAAAAAAATTAATATCAATAAAACAGTTTTTGAACTTACACAGGAATATCCTGAACTTATTGATATTCTTGTAGAGTTAGGATTTTTAGGTGTAAAAAATCCTGTAATAAAAAACACGCTTGGCAGAGTTACAACATTAAAACAAGGTGTTGAAAAACAAAATAAAGACATAAACCAAGTAATAGAAATCCTTAAACAGAAAGGGTTTGAAGTTGAAGAGTAAATAAGTTATGAAAAAAGGTAAAGTTTACATAGTAGGTGCAGGACCTGGTGCTGAAGATTTGATTACATTAAGGGGGCTTAAGGTTTTACAACAGTGTGATGTAGTAATATACGATTATCTTGTCAATAAAGAAATTCTTAAATATACGAATCCATCATGTGAGATTATCTGTGTTGATGAACTTGATAAAGACAAATATAGTAACGGTTTTTCTAAACGGCAGGATTTGATTAACGGACTTATGGTAAAAAAATGTAAAGAAGGTAAAAATGTTGTAAGGTTAAAAAATGGTGATCCGTCAATTTTTAGCAGGTTAAATGAAGAACTTGAAGTTTTAAAGAAAAACAGAATAGATTTTAGGATTATTCCCGGTGTTAGCACTTTTTTAGCAGCAGGCTGTTATTTAGGTATCCCTCTTACAGCAAGAGGTATTTCTTCACAAATATGTATTACTACAGGTCATGAGACAAATTTAAAACAAGATGGTTTTGTAAACTGGGAATATGTATCAAAATTAGATACTATTGTTTTGTATATGGCAGTTGAAAACTTAAAAAACATAATTGATAAATTAATCTTTCATGGTAAATCTAAAAAAACACCTGTTGCAGTAGTATCTAATATAAGCAAGATAAATCAGAGGTATGTTATTGGAACATTGGATGATATAGTTGAAAAAATAAAAGATATAAACTTAACTGCGCCTGCAGTTGTTATAATAGGCGATGTAGTAAAGAAAGAAAGGTTATACAACTGGTTTAAAAAAACAAAAAAAATTCTTTTCACAGGACTTTCTTCTGAACGATTTTTTGAAAAAGGGTTAATATTTCATATTCCAATGATAGAAATTAAAGAGCTAAAAAATTATAAACACCTGGATGATTATATCAAAAAACTTATATTACAAAAAAATGTTGACTGGATAATTTTTACAAGTAGATACGCAGTATATTATTTTTTTGAAAGATTATACGATCTTGGATATGACACAAGAATTTTGTTTGGGATAAAAATTGCAGCAATAGGGTCTTCAACTGCAAACAGATTAAAAGAATATGGTATTGTTTGTGATTTGGTCCCAAAAAGAGAATGTTCTTTGGGATTAATTGATGAATTTAAGAAAATTTTGAAATCTTCAAAACAAAAAGTTAAAATTTTTTTACCGCGGTCTGATATTGCTGATAAAGGTTTAACTGAAATGTTAAAAAAACTTGGTGCTATAGTTTATCCATGTGTTGTTTATAAAAATGTTATTTCTAAAAACTTGCCTGAGATTGATTTTTCATTTTTTGACGAAATAATTTTTAGCAGTCCTTCTTGTGTAAAAAATTTTGTAAAAAGGTATGGTGTTCCACCTGAAAAGTTAAAGTTAAAATCTATTGGTAAAGTTACAGAAAAAGCAGTTGAAATGTTTATTAAAAAAATAAAAAGTTAAGATGAATTACTTAAATTTAAGACGATTAAGGAAAAAAGAGTCAACAAGAAAACTTTTGAGTGAAATAAGATTGTCTGTTTACGATTTTATAATGCCATATTTTGTTGTTGAAGGGAAAAATCAAAAACAACAAATATCTTCAATGCCTAATATTTTTAGATATTCTATTGATAATCTTATAAAAGAAGTTCAAGAAATTTATAAGTTAGGCATTCAAGCAGTTTTACTTTTTGGTGTGCCGGATAAAAAAGATGATTTTGGAAGGAACGCTTACAACAAAAATGGTGTTGTACAAAAAGCTATAAAGATTATAAAAAAAGAACTTCCAGAAATAACTGTTATAACAGATGTTTGTTTATGTAGTTATACAAGTCATGGACATTGCGGGATATTAAAACATGAAGTTTACAAAAAATCTGGTAATTTTATAGATGACAAAACTACTTTAGAAATTTTATCAAAAACTGCAGTTTCGCATGCAGAGGCAGGTGCTGATATTGTTGCACCATCAGCAATGATGGACAGTCAAGTAAAACTGATAAGAGAAGCGTTGGACAAAAATGGTTTTGAAGATGTTGCAATTATAAGTTACTCAGCAAAGTTTGCATCAAACTTTTATGGACCGTTTAGAGAAGCAGCAAATTCAACGCCAAAATTTGCTGACAGAAAAAGTTATCAATTAAACTTTTGTAATATAAATGAGGCATTAAGAGAAATTGAACAGGATATAAAAGAAGGTGCAGATATTGTTATGGTAAAACCTGCGTTAGCATATTTGGATGTTATAAAAACAGTAAAAGAAAGTTTTAGTGTTCCAATTGTTGCCTATAGTGTTAGTGGTGAATATTCAATGATAAAAGTAGCGGCTAAAAAAGGATTTTTGGATGAAAAAAATGCTGTGTTAGAAATTTTAACCTCTATAAAACGTGCAGGTGCAAATTTAATAATTACCTATTGGGCAAAAGAATTAGCAAAATGGTTGGAGGACTAAATAAATTATTGTTTCAGGAAGCAAAAAAATATATCCCAGCAGGTGTGAACTCGCCTGTGAGGGCTTTTAAAGCAGTTGGAGGTATTCCTTTGTTTATAAAGAAAGCCAAAGGATCAAAAATTTACGATGTCGAAAACAATTCTTATATTGATTATTGTATGTCCTGGGGGGCTTTGATTTTAGGGCATGTGCATCCTTTAGTGATTAAGCAGGTAAAGAACGTTATTATAAAGGGGACAAGTTTTGGTGCACCTACAAAAATAGAAACTGATTTGGCAAAACAAATATGTAAAGCGTTCCCATCAATAGAAAAGATAAGATTTGTAAATTCAGGTACAGAGGCAACTATGTCTGCAATACGTCTTGCTAGAGGTTATACAGGAAAAAATAAAATTATTAAATTTGCTGGATGTTATCATGGCCATGCAGATTATTTACTTGTTCAGGCAGGCTCTGGATTAACAACATTTCGTTCAATGTTCAATGTTCAGCGTTCAATGAGTTTAGGGGTGCCGAAGGATTTTATAAAACATACAATTGTCCTTCCATATAATGACTTAAATGCTGTAAAAAAAGTAGTAAAAAAATACCAGAAATATATAGCCTGTATTATTGTTGAACCAGTTGCAGCGAATATGGGGGTTGTTTTACCAAAAGAAGATTTTTTAAAAGGATTACGCGAAATATGTAATCAATATAAAATTGTTTTGATTTTTGATGAAGTAATAACTGGTTTTCGTCTCGCCTATGGAGGGGCACAAGAATTCTTTAAACTTAACGCTGATCTGACTTGTCTTGGTAAAATTATTGGTGGTGGGTTTCCAATAGGAGCATTCGGAGGTAAAAAAGAAATTATGAGACTTCTTGCGCCTGATGGAGCTGTATATCAAGCAGGAACATTGTCTGGTAATCCTGTGGGGGTAAACGCTGGATTTGCAACATTAAAAATTTTACAGAATAGAAATATCTATAAACGATTAGAAGAAAAGACAAATGTTCTTTGTAGTGGTATAATAGAAAATGCAAAAAAGACAGGTGTAAATATTTTTGTAAATAGAATCGGTTCAATGTTTACTGTGTTTTTTATTGATAAAAAAGAAGTTCATAATTACCAGAGAGCGTTAAAGTCAAATACCCAACAATATAAAAAGTTTTTTCATAAAATGCTTGAGGAGAAAATATATTTTCCACCATCACAATTTGAGGCTTCTTTTTTATCAGTTGCGCATACAGAAAAAGATATCGAAAAAACTATAAAAGTATCTTACGATGTGTTTAGGAAAATATAATCTTATAAATAGTGGAGTTTAGTTATGTTCGTATTGCCACAGAAAATCATAGATGATATACAAAACTATAAGGAAAAACTAAATAAGTTTCTTTCAGGAGAAATTAGTAGTGCTTTCTTTCGTGGGATACGTGTTCCTTGGGGGTACTATACACATCGTGGTGGTGAGGTTTTAATGTCAAGATTAAGGATACCAGCAGGAATCCTAACAGCAGAACAGTTAAAAGCAATAGCCATAGCAGCAAAAAATTTTGCTAATGGAAAACTTCACATCACAACAAGACAAGATATACAAATTCATAATGTGCCTTATGAAAATTCTATAAAAATAATTGAATATCTTAAAGATTTTAATATTTCTCCACGAGGAGGCGGAGGGAATACTGTAAGAAATATAACTTGTTGTTATTTATCAGGAATATGTCCTTATGAGAGGATAGAAGTCTATAAGATTACCTGGGGATTAACTGAATATTTACTTACAC
Organism: Candidatus Omnitrophota bacterium; assembly: GCA_023819525.1. Classification (GTDB taxonomy): domain Bacteria; phylum Omnitrophota; class Gorgyraeia; order Duberdicusellales; family 4484-171; genus JAMWCT01. The sequence continues at coordinate 1,544 of JAMWCT010000051.1, read as the reverse complement.
TCGATGAATCATATAATTTACCAAGGAAATTTAAGATAGCGTTTTCTGGTTGCGATAAAGATTGTGCATTTAGTGCAGTAAACGATGTTGGGTTTATTGCAGAAGACAGTGGGTTTAAAGTTTTATGTGGTGGTGGTATGGGTGCAAAAAGCAGTGTTGGTAAAGTTTTAGTCAATAAGACAGAAGAAAATATTGGATATATTGTTAAATCAATTATGAATGTATTTAACAAATACGGTGATAGAAAAAATAGGCATCATAATAGATTAAGATTTTTAATTCAAGATATTGGCTGGAATAAATTTGTTGAACTTTTTAATCAAGAGTTTAATAAAGTCAAAGAGACAGAATATATAAATTTAAGATATGCTAAGTTGCCAGAGTTAGAAAAATTAGAATTCCAAAAAGATATACAACAAAATTTTAATGATGAACATTACAATTTATTTCTTAAATATAATGTTAGAGAACAAAAACAAGCAGGATATTATTATGTGCAATTGCGAATACCTTTAGGCGAAATTGATTCTGAAGAATTAACACTTTTATCTGAACTTAAAGAAATAGTTCCCAATATAATTTTTAGAACTACACAGAGACAGAATTTAGTTATTTCAAACGTGCCATATGATAAACTTTATTCTTTATACGAAAAACTGAAAAATATATTTGGTAAAAACTTTTTATATCCTGAGACGATTTTGGACGTGGTTTCCTGTAAAGCGGTAACCACATGTAATTTAGGTATATGTAACGCTATCGCTTTAGCGTCAGAAATTATAAACAAGTTAGAAAACATAAATTTAGATATTGATAAATTGAAAGAAGTGAAAATATGTCTTAATGGTTGTCCAAACGCTTGTGGTCAACATCCTATAGGGACAATTTCTTTCTGTGGTTTAACAAGAAAAGTTTATAACAGGTCAGTCCCGTTTTATAAAGTTCATTTAGGTGGAAAAATTGATAAAGAGAATACAAAACTTGCTGAAGAAATAGATATAGTTCCAGCACGTGTTATCCCTGAATTAATTTGCGAATTTATTTTAACACTGCAGAACAAACTCAATGGAGATTTTTATAAATATATTTTAAACGAAGGGAAAATATATATGACTGAATTAATAAAAAAATATTCATATATCCCACCTTATGAAGAAAATAAAAATTATTACATTGACTTTGGTAAAATTGAAGAGTTTTCTCTTTCTGGTTTATCACAAGGAGAATGTGGAGCTGGTGTTATTGATATGATAGAAGCAGATTTAGAATCAGCAAAACAATCATTAATTAAATCTAAAGAAAAAAATTTAGAACTAACTGACACAAAAGAGGCATTAATATATTCTGCTCGTGCATTGCTGGTAGTAAAAGGGGTTGATCCTAAATCCGAAAACGAAGCAATATCTAGTTTTATTGATAAATTTATAAAAACAGGTATTTGCAATACTGACTTTGCAAATTTAAATACAATTTATCAGAGCATAATTTCAAATCAAATTGCAAAAGAAGAAGCATATGATTATGCGCAGAAGTTTTATCAAGAA
>JAMWCT010000050.1 GCA_023819525.1 Candidatus Omnitrophota bacterium | reverse complement strand
TTTTGTATCAATTGCCATGTTAACAAATAGAATTTTACTTATATTAGCATTGTTTATCTCTATTTTATATCTTTTACCTGTTGTTAAACTTTTTACTTTTCTTAATAAGCGTAAATTTTTTATCCTGTTTTTAATTGCTTTTTTATCACGTTTGTTGATGCTGAAAATTGTAGTTGTTCCTGACGTTGATATCTTTTTCAATCTTAAATATAGAGTGATGGAAATAACTAGATTTCAAAATCCCTACCGTGTTGATTATCAATATCCCCAAAATTTGTCTATTATTCCTTCATTTTATCCTTACGGACCATTGCTTGCTCCTTTGATGGTGCCATTTAATTTTTTTGGTGACCCAAGATACGCTTTAATACTCTCAGATTTCATCACAGCTCTTGTTTTATATAAATTAGTTAGTCCAAAAAAAACCATTATTAAACAATTGGTACCTTTAATATTTTTATATGCGCCGCAGTCTTTATTTTTCGCCTCTGTATCTGCTGTTGATAATATTATTGTTGCTCTTTTTACTCTATTCTTTTATTGGTTTTATCAAAAAAAGTATATCTTTGCTTTTTTAGCATTCTCATTTATTGGAGGAATTAAACATGCTTATGCCCTAACCATTTTTTTTACTCTTAAGAACAAAAACCCAAAAAAAGTCATCTTACCTTTTCTGGTTTTCTTAGCTATTATGCTTATTTCTTATGGAATTTTTGCTTTATGGGATTTTGATGGGCTTAAAACAAATTTACTAGGTACATTTACAAGTTTAACGAATACTTGGATAGTGCCGGCTTCTCTCTCTTTCCAGGCTTTTTTGGTAAAACAATCCATAATTTTGCCGCAAATCAACTTTCAACCATCAATAGTGTTTGGAATAATTCCTTTTATAACTATTTATTTAGTTACTCTATTATTTCTTGAGAGGTCAATTTACAAGTTGGCTCTGGCTATAGCAATTTCACTTTTCGCTTTTATATTCTTTTCTCCCTATGCATTAATCCAGTACTATACTGTTGTGAGTGCCCTTATACTAATTGCTTTAAGTCTAAGCCTTGATCCAAAAAATTTAAATGATTAATAACCCTCTTATTATCTACATATTATTCCTAATTATTACCTCACCTAAACTTGGTTTTTATAGTTTAATAAGCGGTGTAACTCTTTTCTTTTTCATACTTATTTTTTTAATCTTTTACTATCAAAACTCAAAATCTTTAAAATCTCACGTGAATTGGAATCAAAAATATTTGCACTTAATAATAATAAACAGTTTTTTATTCTCTTATCTCAACTGGTTTTACTATTTAAGACATGGAGTTAGTGACTTCATTGTCTTTAATATTATTTTTTTTGCTTCATTATTAATTACTCTCACTTTCATACTTATAAAATTAAGTGAAAAAAATAAGTCATTTTTAATACTATTTGTCTTGCTACTTTCATTAATTTATCGCTTAGACCTTATCAAGAATAATCCAAACCCACAACTTGACTGTTATCAACTTTTAAAATATGCTCCTCTACTTTTACTACAAGGAAAAAATCCCTATTCAGAAGATAATGAGTATCCAAGAATTAAACTTGCTGATGGAAGTTTATTTAAAATTCCAGCTTATTCATACGGAATTACACCGCTTTTATTATTAGTTCCCAACAACTATTTATTTAAAGACCCAAGGTATTTTTTTGTTTTAACTGAATTATTAACAGTATTAGTTATTTTCAAAATTTTAAGAGAAAATAAAAATAAATTTTCTTTAAATTTTTTATTTCCAATACTTTACTATTGGCACCCATTATCTCTGTATGTAATCACACAGGGTTTTTTAGAGCCTTTAATGCTTTTTTTATTGATTTTACCTTTGTATCTTTATTATAAGAATAAAATAAATCTCAGTCTCCTAAGTTTTGCTTTACTTATTAATGTTAAACAAACTTTATTCATTGTTCCCTTTTTTTTAAAAAAATTAAAAATCTCTCAAGTTGTTAAACTTGTAGGATTTATCTCAATTTTAATAATACCCTTTTTTATTTGGTCTCCCAGAGATTTTCTAAAATTCGGACTCATTTATCAGTATATAGATACAAACCTCGCTCCAATTCGACTCTCAACGTTAACCTTTAATTCATTGTTTTATAATTTTTTTGGTAGTAACTTTCCGCAAATATTATTTTTCTTGATTTGGTTATTAACTTTTATTTTTATACTCAAATATCAAAATAAAAAATATGCAAATATTTATTTTTCTCTTTCACTTTTCTATACTGTTCTTAGTTTTTTTAATTATTATTCTTATAACAATTATTATTATTTCTCCTCTTTACTTATTCTTATTGGTTTAATTTGGAATATAGCCGAAAATAAATAACAATAACTAAACTAGTTAGCAAAGATATTAGGAAGCCTATATTGTATAATTTGCTAATAAAAACTGCTTCGAATTTATGCTGTCCTTTCTGAAGTTCAAACTCATACCAAACTTCTTTGTTATTAATCGAGATATTTTTACCATTGATTATGACGTTCCAACCGGGATAATTCCTAACACCCCAATTAATTCTAGTTTCTTTACCTACCTCAAACTCTGCTTCAACTTTATTGCCAAAATTTTTATATTTAAGTAACTTAATCTGAGTATCTTCTGACCATAAAAACTCTTTAAATTGAGAATTTTTATATAAAATCAAGCCTTGATCTTCAGCAACTCTACTAAAATTAGCATCACTTAACTCGTAAGGGCTTACTACATAGAGAACATTCAACTTACCCAACATTGCTGCATTTGGTTGAGGCAAGTTTTTGTAGACTTGATATGGAGGATGTATTACGCTGTATTGATTATTATAACTATAGCCGGCTGCTCTTTGTAAATAGTTTATAAAAGAAGATAATTGCAATGGATATTCACCATCGACAATACCTGCATTGGCCTCTACCATCTTTCTTTGGGATAAAGAATGTGTTGTTGAATAAAGCCTGAATTTATCTATAGAGTTATCAAAATATTTGTCAAAATTTGCAAAATTTATTATAGATCCATATCTACCCGGTAAAAATAATCTCAAAACGGCAAAGGAAATAATTTCAACCAAAATAAATATTTTTATTAGGTAGCTGAGTTTCTTATTTTTTATCCGACTCAAACCCATCGCAGATAAAATAACAATTACGAGTAAGGCTAAATACCAAAACCTTGATGAAACCCGGAAAACTCCTGCAAATGGGAATATTTTAATTAGCGAATAATAGATGGGTGTAAAAGAACCCAAGGCAATGATTAATAAAACAAATAAAAGAAATAAAACATAGAATTTTATTTTCTTGCCTAGAGCAAGAAAACCGTAAATTGCCAATATCCCAACAGCAATAGTCGGATAAAGAACTGCTTCCTGATCAAGTTGATTAATTTTGAGATAAGGAAAAAATAACCCTCCAATTACAGATTTAATTGTCCAAACTGGAACTATGTCCTGCCTACTTAAAGATGTTCTATTAATATACTGATTTAATTCTAAAGTGGGTAATATATATACTGCACTCAAACCTATTAAAATTAACCAGAATAAAATATAATTTCTGATTTTAACTTTCTTTTTTACTACAAAATATGAACATGAGGGGATAAAAACAAATAACAATATATAAAACATTCCTGGATGGGAAAACAAGATTAGAACCGAAGCGATTGATAAAAAAAGCGAATTTTTAATTTCTCCTTTTTCTATCCATTTTTTCAAATAGTAGATAACCCAGGGATAAAATGAGACTGCTTCATAAATATTTAAATGCCCTGCCTTTATATGAGCAATAGATGTTGGCAGTAACATATAGAAAATAGCTAAAAAATCAGCAACATTTTGTTTTATTCCAAATTCCTTTAACATTTTTTTCATTCCAAAAACCCCAATAAAAAATGAGGCTAATGCCGCCAGAGGAAAAAACCATTTAAGATCTATAACTAAACTCAACCAATTAATAGGATTTAAAAGCATTGCGAAGGGATCACCAAAAAGTGGCATGCCACCAAAAATGTCCCAACGCCATATCGGAATTGAAAAATTTTCTCTAAAACCCTTTTGAATCCCAAGTAGTATGGGGTAATAAGTTTCTGAATAATCGTTTATTTCATTTAGCCACCACATCGTTATTTTTTAAAGACTTCTGCTGCCTTGCCTGCTCCAAGAGAGATATATTTTTCACTCCCTACTGGATGAACTAAGTTTCCCTCCTGAACCAACTTTTTTGCTAAACGTGCTCTTTTAACAACCCAATGAGTATCATAAGTTAATTTTACTGTCACTGCCTGCAGGATAAAATAAGAAATTATAAAAATTGCTTGAATCGGTCTTGCACTTGAAGAAATTATTAAACCTAAAAATAGGGAAACGCCAATTAAGCTAAAAGTGAGATAATGTGGAGAGTAATGAAAAGGAAGAAATAGAAAAATAGATAAAAACGAGATATAGATTGCAAGTGATAGTAATAACAACTTAGAGTTGGTTTTTTTGTGAAATAGTGAAATTATGGGTATTAAAATAACTATTGCTGATAATAGTAAAATAATAAATTTAAATAAATTATTTGGCATGCTTTTAATTAACATTGGTATTCCCACTGTTCTATATAAATAAAATTTGAAAAGAGAAAACATATTTAGTGGATTTATAATAATGCTATAAGCTTCAACATATCTTACGGGAAACAAAACGTTTCTTACAAAAATCACCGCTAACACCGCAATTAAAAAAGGTACTAACTTTACTCGTGATTTCTGATAAACTGCAGTAATAAATGTTAAAGGAATGAGTGTCCAAATCACTACCTCACTAGTAAGGAACCCAAAGACAAAAAACAGTAATGAACTTTTATATTTCTTCTTTAAGTAATACAAGAGAGTTAGTAAAACAAAAGTTGGTCCTAAAATAAAAGAATAGGTAGCTAACCATGCAAGAGTAATAAAATGAACGGAACTTACTCCATAAATAAATGACGCAACTAAAACTATTTTCTCATTTTTACAAAGCTTTTTAGTAAAAAGAAATACTAGATAGATATTTAAAAGATGAGTCAGTAGCATGACTAAGTGATAGGGAAATGGATTTAAACCAAATAAATTTTGACCGATAAAAAAGAAAACTTGTGATGATAATGGTCTATACCAAATAACGCCGTTTGCCGGTATAAAAAATCTCAAAAAATCTCTAATGTTGTTGATTCGACTTATCGTCAGAAGAAAAAAATCATCCTGAAAAAAATACAAAGGCACAACTGGCGAAAAAATAAGAAAAGAGGTTAAAATTATAAAAACAAGAGGGAAATTTTTTTTTAACATAATTTCTTATATAAAGAAACAAATTCCGCTGCTGCATTTTCCCAATTGTACTTAGCAATTTCCTTTTTAATATTTTTCAACATTACTTTTCTCAACTTTTTATCTCTTAAAGTCAAAATTGCCTGACTGATTGCTTTTATATCTCCGCTATTAACTAAAATACCGCTTTTACCATTTTCAACCGGTGAATCTATCTCATAAGTAGTAATAACTGGGAGTCCGCAGACTGCCGCTTCAAAAATTACTGAAGGATAAGAATCACTGTAAGAAGGCAGACAAAAAATATCACTTTCCAGATAAAATCTCCATTTCTTGTGATAGTTTAATGAGCCGTAGTATCTAATTTTTGTCTCTAATTTCAGACTCTTAATTATTTTTTTCAGTTTTGAAACTAACGACTTTGGTCCAGTACCAACAATCAACAACTCGGTTTGAGAATTCTTTTGCTCCACCTCTTTAAATGCCCTAACCAAATCAAAAATTCCCTTGCCATAAAAAATTGAACCCATAAAAAGAACTTTAAAAAGTTTATTTTTTTTAGGTTTGATATTTTTAATTTTTTTAAGTATTTCAAAATAATCGATTCCTTTTTGGATATAGTAAAGAGCTTTATTGTTGCCAAATTCTTCTCTTGCTCTGCGGTAACCTTTTTTGTGCATAAAAACTAAAACAGCTCTTCTCTTAAGCGCCTGTTTGAGATTCATCGAACCAAAGAATTTAGTCAAAAAAACATAAAATATATTTAAAAAAATAAAAGCAAGAATTGAAAAAAAACTATATCTAACTCCCCAGTCTTTTTCTTTTGCCGCAAGATCTTCTTTTTGTCCTAGGTAACTTCCGTTTAAATAGCAACTATAAAAGATTATTGGCTTTCTAACAAAATGATAAAGGATTGATGGACCAAACTGCATATACTGAATTACATCGGGCTTGAATTTACTGATTGTTCTTAATTCTGATAAAAAAAATTTCAGCCTAAAATAACCCCAGTCATAGCCAAATGCCGCAGAAAAATCACTAATAAAATGCTCTATCTTATTCTTTCTTAACTCGTAACCAAACTCACGATCAAATCTTGATAAGTGAGGGGCTTGAATTTTTGAAGTTAGAATAGCAACCTCCAAACCACACCTTCTTAAAGCAAGAGATAGTTCAAAGGTATCTCTCCAAACTCCTGGATAATAAAAATCTCCTTTTGTTCCTCCGGCTACCCATTTAGAAATTAATAAAACTCTCATGTATTTAATGAGTTTTTCTTGAAAAGAATTTAAAAAGTTTTATTAATAAAATCATAGGTTCAAAGATAAAACCCCATCTTAAATGAAGAGTGGGAAATTTCTCAATACTTCTTATTAGGTTTAAGGAGGCTTTTTTTATACCATCTTTTGTTACAATCCAATTTGCATCTTTAATATTAAAAAATTTTCTTCTATCTCCAACTAATCGCCAGTTATATTCCCTTTCCTTACCAAACCAGACGTTTCTAAGACCTTTTGCATGCGAATAATCATGTTCTTGATGGATTGCTGTGATTGAATAAGAAGCATCAATAACAGGTACGCGCATTACTCTTGCCCGGTAAACCAACCAGTTATCCCAAGCTGTCCTACCAACAGCAAAAGCAGGAAGGTTAAAATTAATTTTTTTAGGAAAAACAAAATAATCCAAAGCTCCGAATTTATAGAGTTTTGTTTCTTTTTTAACTCTTCTTTTTAACTTTTCCTCCCAATTCTTTTCAAATTTCAATTCATTATTGATTGTTAAATTATAACGTCTGCCTGTTAATAGAAATTCTGGAAATCTAATCTTGTTAATTGTCGATAGAAAATCACTTAAAAGAACAATGTCAGAATTAATGTAGCACACTAAATCAAATTTTGCTTTTTCAATTGCTTTTTTGAAGCAATCATCTAAAAGTGGTGTTTCATAAACGTTTTTTAAAATATTAGGAATATGAACTAACGAGTATTTTTGACAAATCCTATCTATTCCTTCCTCATCTCCCAACAAAATAATTTCAATCCTTTTCTGGTTTTTCAAGTTCAGCCAGCTTTTAATGGCATTTAGTTGAATTCTTTTGAATTGTCTGCTGAATGCTTTAGGGATAGCAAAAATTGATATCACAAGGAGTAATTATAGACTAAAACGTCCCAACGATCACCTGGGAGGAGCCCATCTGGTCACCTCCCAGGTGGCCTTATGGACTCCTGGGAGGTGGACTTTGGAAACAACTGAATACCTATTATTATTTTCTCTCTATAAGCAATCGGTGGAGGTTTCTTTTAACCTTGTCTTTCTCCTTTGTTTTAAAATACCAATCAATTGTTTTATGAAGACCATCAATAAATTTAACTTTTGGTTCCCATCCGAGAAGTTTTTTTGCAAGTTGGTTATCAGCAACCCTATTATTAGGACCGCTGGGCATATTTTTTAATAATTTGATTTTTGCTTTATGACCGGTATATTTTAACACCTCCCTAACAGCGTCAATAACACGAATTCTTTCGGTGTTACCTAAATTAACTGCCGTACCATCATCAATTTTTTCTGCTGCTAAAATCATCCCGTTAACAATATCTGAAACATAAGTCCAGTTTCTGATTTGCTCACCATTTCCCCAAACCTCAAATGGATCTTGTTTTATAAAAGCTCTGGCAATCATAGCCATTACCGCGTGATTTTCCTTACCTCTTGGACCATAAACAGTAAAAAAACGGCAGGAAGCGGTTTTTACTCCCCACTCCTTAGCATATGCCTTTAGTGTCAACTCTCCCATTAACTTCGCCCAACCATACATGTTATCAGCATCATATGGAGGATTAACTAAATTTTCGGTTAAATAAAGCTTCTTTTTGCTGTCTTTTTGTAGATAATTTGGGTAAACACAACCTGAGGAGGCAAAAACAATCTTCTCAACTTTATTTTTAAGGCTTTGGTAAAAAACATTGCCGTCAATAATAAGATTGGTGCTACAGGCTGCCTGATGAATGTCAACATAGCCTCTGCCGCCGTGATCATTGGCAAGGTGAAATACTATATCTATTCTTTTTGTAGCTCTCTTGGCAACTCTCGAATCGAGCAAATCTCCTTTTATAAACTCAATCGTTTTCTTATTGAGGTGCTGACTAATATTTTCTTTTATGCCGCTTGAAAGGTTATCAATAACTCTAATATTAGCACCCTTTTTAACAAGCTCATCGACAAGGTGCGAACCAATAAACGATGCTCCTCCTGTTACCAAAACTTTCTTATTTTTCCAATCAAATCTTCTCATATTTGCCGTTTCTCAAATATCTTGCCCTACCAAGATCTTTTCCCTCCAAAAGTCCCCAACAATCAAAAATTATGGGGTTTTTCTTCATTAATTTTATCTGTTTATTATTTATTTTCTCAAACTCTTTCCAGTTGGTGGCAATAACCATTATAGTAGAAGATTTTAAACTATTCTCAAGATTTTGAGAATATCTTATTTTTTTGCCAAACAGTTTTTTTACGTTTCTTAAAGCTTTTGGATCATAAACGGTAACCTGATATCCTTCATTTATTAAAAGATCAACTAAAATTGTCCCTTGCGATTTCTCTATAACATCGGTATCCGGTTTGTACGACATGCCCAAAATGGTTATCTTATCTTTTTTAGTGACTAATTTTTTAATTCTCTTAAAAATATTTTGTGAGTGTCTATCGTTTATTTTATCTGTTGCTTTGGCAATAGGTAAAGAAATACCAAACTTCTTTCCAACTGAAATTAAGGCTTTGTTGTCTCTGGGAAAACAGGGACCGCCGTAACAGCTGGCGGCTTTAAGATACAAAGAACCAACCCGTCTGTCCTGACCAATAGCTTTTAAAACTATATTGGCATCAGCATCAGGAATTACTTCACATAAATGGCCGATCATATTCGCGTAAGAAATTTTTGTGGTGATAAAAGTATTTAAAGAAAGTTTAGCTATTTCAGCATTAACAAGATTCATTCTCATAATCGGAGGATTATTAATACAAAAACGTTGATAAAACTTTTCTAATACATCTCCACTTTTTTTATCAGATTCGCCAATTAGGACGAAATCAGGCTCCAAAAGATTTTTAACCACACTTCCCAAGGCAATAAAAGCAGGGTTATAACAAAAGCCGAAGTCGCGTCCAACTTTTTTTCCGGATTGTTTTTCCAAAAGCGGAATAAACTCTAATTCAGAAGAAGTTGGAACAACAGTGCTTACCAAAGAAATTAAGTGAAATTTATCTTTGTCTTTGAGAATCTTGCCGATTTTTTCAAGCGCTTTCTTAACATAAAAATTTGAAAAAGAGCCGTTTTTTTGACTGGGAGTCGGGACAATAATAAATGTAATCTCTGAATCTTGGATTGCCTCTTTATAATCGATTGTTGCCTTAATTAGTGACTTATTTTTAGACCAAAGATTATTAATTAAAGGTTCGTAAATCCCAAATTTACCAGTTTTCAAACTCAAAACAGATTTACTATCGATATCAATGCCAATAACAGAAAATCCTCTTGAAGCTAAGGTGATTGCAAAAGGCGTTCCGAGCTTTCCTAGACCAATCACTGAAATATTCTTCATGGCGTTTAAATTAACCGTAAATGAATTAATATTATATAATCAATTTCAAAATGATAAATATCCAATTTTCCAAAATAATAAATTTCGTATCTAAAAACTCATCCCAAGCTTGTTTTTTACTCTTGTTTATTTTTTTTATTATTTATTTTCCAAGTTTATATTTGCCTTTTGGTTGGGATGATTTTAAATTTTTATACGATGCCCATTTTTCGGGTATCTCAACTATTTATAAAGGATTTATTTCAAGTTATATTTCCCGTCCTTTAACAAGGGAATTAATTTGGGTGGTTGGTGAGTTATTTACTTATAACGAACCATTTGTTTATCGAATCGTTAACATCACCCTATTACTTCTTACCGCTCTAACCTTTTTCAAAATTTTAACCAAACACTTTAAGTTTA
>JAMWCT010000049.1 GCA_023819525.1 Candidatus Omnitrophota bacterium | reverse complement strand
AAAACATCTACTTCTGTCTTAGCGTAAAACTTGCTTGATATAGATTTAGAAGTTTAGCATTTATTAATATTGTAGAAGAGGCTGTTACTGATAGAGAATCCTCTTTCTACCATATATACATTGCATCTCCAAAACTATAAAATCTAAAACCTTCCTTAATTGCATAATTATAAGCTTTCATAAGAAGTTTGTATCCACAAAATGCAGAAACTAAAATAAGATTTGTTGAGTAAGGAGTGTGAAAATTAGTAATTAAGCTATCAATTATTTTGAATTTATATCCTTTAAATATATAAAGATTAATTTCTCCTTTAAAAGGTCTTATATTTGCAATGCCCTCATTATTTATAAAAGCCAAACTCTCTAATGCCCTAACTGTCGTTGTCCCAACTGCTATTATTCTTTTTTTTGTGCACTTTGCCTCATTAATAATCTTTGTAGCATCTACTGATACTTCTATGTACTCTGGTTCTAATTTATGCTGCCTTATGTCCTCAAACTTTACTGGTCTAAAAGTAGAAAGGCCACAATGCAAAGTTATCTCAACTATTTTTATACCTTTATCTTTTATTTTTTCCAATAAATTAGTTGTAAAATGAAATCCTGCTGTAGGAGCCGCTATTGCACCTTCCTTTTTTGCATAAATTGTTTGATATTTATTTAAATCATTAATGTCTTTTTTTATGTAATGTGGGCGATTGTTTTCTGCTTCTTGCGCAAAAAGACACTTGCAGTATTGGGAATAGGCGTTAATAAAGACCCTGTAGGTTGTTAATTAATAATACTTACAATCTAACAGGATAGGCCTTTTTTATTTAGTCTGTAATATCATTTCTAGGTATACTATTCTAATTATATTTTACTTTTTGCAAATATAAACCGCAAGCAGGAGCAGGTTTATTAAGATATTTAAATTTTTTTTCTAATATATAAACAGCATCGGTAACCTTTATTCTGCCTTTTCCTACATTAACTAAAAACCCAACGATATTTCGCGCCATATTTCTTAAAAAAGCATCTGCCTCTATATCAATGTAAATGAAACTGTTTTGTTTTTTTATTAAAATATTTTTTATCTCTCTGATACAATTTTTATAGTTTTTGGCCTCTTTAGCGAAAATAGAGAAATCCTTTTTACCTATTAGCAACAAAGAAACCTTTTTCATTGCCTCTATATCTAAAGGTTCACCTATGTGCCAAGAAAGATTTCCCATAAATACTGTCGGCTCTTTTCTATTAAGAATAATATAGCGATAAACTTTTGATTTTGCAAAAAAACGAGAATGAAAATCTAAAGGAACTTTTTTAATTTTTTTTACATAAATATCTTTAGGTAAAAATGTATTTAAGGCTTTTTTTATATTTTTTAAAGGGATATTTGTATCTGCTTTAAAGTTTATTGCCTGTTCTTTTGCATGCACACCTCTATCTGTACGGGAAGCATAAATTATACGAATTTTTTTGTTGAAAAGTCTCTTAAGCGCTACCTCTATGCATTCCTGTACAGTAGGCTCTTTTTTTTCTTTTTTATTTTGCAGTTGAAATCCAAAATAGTTTGTTCCAACATATTCAACTGTCAAAAAAATATTTTTTTGCATATTGGTAAAGTATTATAAAAATTTTATGGTTATTTTCCACCAATATTATATTAGACAAATTAGCTCTTAGAGATGAATTTAAATAAGATGCTCAGCTATTTGGACAGCATTAAGGGCAGCTCCTTTTAGAAGGTTATCGGAAACCACCCATAGCCAAAGACCATTTTTTACAAATGGGTCTTTACGTATACGACCAACAAAAACTTCATCTTTTCCTTCTATATCTTTTGGCATAGGATAGAGATTATTTTTTGGGTCATCTATAACTTTTAAACCTGCTGAACTTGAGAGAATATCCCTAACCTTATTAGGCTCTATAGGTTCTTTAGTTTCAATATATATAGCTTCAGAGTGTCCAGTTTTTACAGGCACCCTTACACAAGTTGCAGAAATCTTAATTTTTTTATCATGCATAATTTTATGCGTCTCGCGCACAAGTTTCCATTCCTCAGAAGTATAATCAAAATCGGAAAAACCACCTATATGAGGAAAAACATTGTAACCTAACTGCTGTGGTAAAACTTTATTAGAAATATTGACACTTATCGTCTTAAAATCACTATCAACTATTTTTAAAATTTCTTCATTTAACTGCTCAATTGCAGCTCTACCTGCACCAGAAGAAGCCTGAAAAGTAGTAACAATTATTCTTTTTATTCCAACTTTTTTATAAATTGGCCATAAAGCTACTACCATTTGAATAGTTGAACAGTTTGGATTAGCGATTATGCCTTTATGTTTTTTAATGTCTTTTGGATTAACTTCAGGTACAACCAAAGGAACTTCTGGGTCCAATCTAAAATCTGCCCCATTATCTATTACAATCGCACCACTTCTTATAGCACTTTTAGCATACATAACCGCTGCTCCCTTTTCGCCTTCAGTTCCAGCAAATAAAGCAATATCAATATTAGAAAAACTATCATCAGATATAACATTTATTTGATAGTTTTCTCCATCAATGTTTATGGTTCTTGAAGACCTTGCAAAAATGGATAAATTTTCTATCGGAAAACTTCTTTTCTTAAGACACCTTATCATCTCTACGCCAACTACACCAACACCAATAACTGCTAAATTATATTTTTATTTCTTTTTCATTTATACATCACCTCAAACTTATCGCTATCCACAAACGTTGAATTTAAAATAACATTTTTTACACCTTCTTGATCAAACCTACAAGTAAAAATCTTAAATTCATCTTGCACATCAAAATTGGCTAATCTTACCTTTATAAACTCAAGAGAGAAAGAAATTATATCGTTATCATTTAAAACATTGTTTTTACTAATTTTTTTTATTTTTAAACATAAATCTTTTTTGTGTTGTGGCAAATCAAAAATAAAATAAAAAATACTTCTCTCTAATTCCTTTAAATCTAAACAATCTAATATTCCAGAAACATTTCTAATATGCATCTCTTCTAATGTAAACAAATACATAATTTTTCCGCTATATCTTATAAAAAATTTTTTCTGTGGTAATATCTCTAAAATTTTCTCATAGCCAGCTGTTAAATAAGAAAGATAGTTAAATTGCTCTTTGAGATAATCAGTATATTCACTCAAAACCGCTGTAAATAACATGTAACAAGTGCTTTTCTCATCTTTAAAGTTTAAAAGAAGCGCTGATAGATATTTTTTTTTATAAAAAGAACGCAAATCGAAAGTCTCTGTTCGCACACCCAAAAAAGAAGTTGAAAAAGAAATATCAAAAAGTTTAAAATCTAAATGAGAAATTTTTTTATCAATGATACGAAGAGAATATTTTTTTGCCATATCACGTTAAACTAGCAACAACAAGATCTCCAACTTCTGCTGTTGTATATCCCATTTTACCAGCAGCTAAACTTTTTAACTTTTTAGTCACCACACTAATCACTGCGTTTTCAACTGAAGCAGCAGCTTCTTTTTCTCCTAAATGCTCAAGCATCATAGAAAGCGCACAAATTGCTGCTAAAGGATTAATTACACCTTTCCCGGTATATTTTGGTGCACTACCCCCTATTGGCTCAAACATCGAAACGCCTGTGGGATTAATATTTCCTCCAGCTGCTATACCCATTCCCCCTTGTATAATTGCTCCTAAATCTGTTATAATATCCCCAAACATATTATCTGTTACAATCACATCAAACCACTCTGGATTTTTAACAAACCACATTGTTGTTGCATCAACGTGGGCATAATCTGTTGTGATATCTGGGTATTCTTTAGCAACTTCATAAAAAGTTCTTTCCCATAAATCCCATGCATAAGTTAAAACATTAGTTTTTCCGCAAAGTGTAAGTTTTTTCTTTTTATTACGCTTTTTGGTATATTCAAATGCATATCGTATGCAACGCTCAACCCCTTTTCGTGTATTATAAGAAATCTGAATTGCTATCTCATCTGGTGTGCCTTTGTTTCTAAATTCTCCCATGCCTTTATAAAGTCCTTCAGAATTTTCTCTAATAACTACAAAATCAATATCTTCTGCCATTTTATTCTTTAGGGGACAAAATTGAGGATTATACAATTTAACTGGTCGCAAATTCACATATTGATCTAAAGAAAATCTAATTTTTAAAAGTATACCAGTTTCTAAAATACCAGGCTTAACTCCAGGGTGTCCAATTGCTCCTAAATATATTGCAGAAAAGCTTTTAAGTTTTTCTATATCCTCATCCGTTAAGGTTTTACCTGCCTTAAGATAATGCTCTCCTCCAAAAGGAAATTCTTCTATTGCGTATGTGAAATTATAAAGGTGGCTAACTGCTTTCAAAACTTTTAGTCCTTCGGCTATAACCTCTGGCCCTGTTCCATCTCCTGGTATTACCGCTATTTTATACGTTATTCTGCCTCCAGCCATTTGATTGAATTTTTATTTAAAAAAATTATATCTTTTTTCTTGCTTAATTGAAACACTAATTTAAAAGAATGCACCTCATTTATATTTTGATATAATGCCTCTGTAACTGCAATAAAATTTTCACTTGTATTATTTAAAAAATCAAGTAAACGCAAACCTTCTGCAACATGCATAAATCCTCTAATAAATGAACCATCAATACAAACAATATTAACTTTAATTTTATTCTTTGGTATTTTCACTTATAATCACCTCCTTTCCTTTATCCAATTAATCAAACCTCCATTTTTAATAATATCTTCTAAAAATTTTGGAAAAGGACTAATTTTATATACTTTATTTTTTGTTAAATTTTTTATATTCCCAGCTTTTAAGTTAATCTCGAGGATATCATTTTGGTCTATTAAGTCAACCTCATCTAATTCTATTATTGGAAGTCCTATATTTATAGCATTTCTAAAAAATATCCTAGCAAAACTTTTCGCTACAACTGCCCCAATACCACTCCCTTTAATAGCGACAGGTGCATGTTCTCTACTTGAGCCACAACCAAAATTTTTACCTGCTACAATTATATCAGAGGCAGCTACATTCTTAGCAAAGTCTGGAGCGATATTTTCCATACATTTTGAACCTAAAAATTTTGGATCCTGGGAATCTAAATATTTGGCAGCAATAATATCATCTGTATTAATGTTATCGCCAAATTTATGAACTCTACCTTTAATTAACATAGGTTAACTTACTTCATCCGGATGAGCAATTCTACCTTTAATTGCACTTGCTGCTGCAACGGCAGGGGAACTTAAATAAACAAAACTTTCAGGATGCCCCATCCTACCAACAAAATTTCTATTTGTAGTAGCTAAAGCCACCTCTTTCTTATCCAATATGCCAAAATGCCCACCTAAACAAGGACCACAATTTGGTGGTGCCACAACACAACCTGATTCTACAAAAATTTTTAAAAGTGACTCTTTTTCTGCCTGTTTATAGATATTTGGGGTGGCTGGTAAAATAATAACTCTTAAACCTTTTTTTATCTTTTTACCCTTTAAAATTTTTGCTGCAATTCTTAAATCTGTAATCCTTCCATTTGTGCAAGAGCCTATAACTACCTGATTAATTTTTATTTTTTTTAAGGCGCTCACATTTTTTATATTGCTAGGCAAATGTGGGCAGGCAACTTGTGGTTCTAATTTGCTTACATCAATTTCTATTATATTTTCATACTTTGCATCTTTATCGTTTTTTAAATCTTTTAAATTGATATTCTTGTAACTGTAGTTTGCAATCTGTTTTAAATATTTAAATGTCTTTTCGTCAGGCTCGATGATACCTGTTTTAGCACCCGCCTCAACAGCCATATTAGTTATAGTAAGTCTTTCGTCAATTGATAAATTTTTTATTACAGGCCCAGAGAACTCCATAACTTTATATAAGGCACCATCAACACCAATTTTCCCAATAGTATATAAAATTAAATCTTTTCCGCAAACCCATCTTTTTAATTTTCCTTTATATATAAATTTAATAGTCTTTGGTACCCTAAACCAACATCTTCCTTCTTTCATTGTAGCTGCTAAATCTGTAGAGCCAACCCCAAAACTTGCAGCACCAATACCCCCTAATGTACAGGTATGCGAATCTGCTCCCACAACTAAATAACCAGGCTTAACTAAACCTGTCTCTATCAAAAACACATGCTCTATTCCACTTTTGTTTATATCAAAAAAATTTTTTATATTAAAACGATTAGCAAATTCTCTTAACAATTCTACATTATTTGCTGCCTTAAAATCTTTTGCAGGCACAAAATGATCACATATAAAAGCAACTTTGTTAGGATTAAATACACTATCAAATGAAGCATTTAAAAATTCCTTTACTGCTAAAGGCGCTGTGATATCGTTGCCGAAACAAAAATCTACTTTTGCATACACAAAATCAGAAAGTTCTTTTTTCTCAGAAGCTTTTAATAATATCTTCTCTATTAATGTTAAGCCCATAATTTTATTTAAATTGTTTTAGGAGAAGTGAAGCATTATGTCCACCAAAACCTAAAGAATTAGAAATCGCAATTTTTACATCCTTTTCTATAGCTTTATTTGGAGTGTAATTTAGATCGCATTCAGGATCAGGTGTTAGATAATTTATCGTTGGATGAACAATTTTATTTTTAATTGTTAAACAACACACTATAAATTCAATTGCTCCTGCAGCACCTAAAGTATGTCCTATCATTGATTTTGTTGAATTTATTGCTAATTTATATGCATTTTTACCAAAAACTTTTTTTATTGCTTTGGTTTCCACTTTATCGTTTAACTCGGTACTAGTTCCATGCGCATTAATATAAATATCCTCATCTATCGAAACAGATGCTTCTTTAAGAGCTAATTCCATGGCTTTAGCTGGTGCTTCTCCTTCTGGTTCGGGAGCTGTAATATGATAAGCATCAGAAGTTGTACCATAACCACAAACCTCACCATATATAAAAGCACCTCTTTTTTTTGCATGTTCTAACTCTTCTAAAACTACAATACCTGCTCCTTCAGCCATAACAAAACCATCTCTATCTTTGTCAAATGGACGACTTGCTTCTTCGGGCTTATCGTTTCTTCTTGAAAGTGCTTTTAAAGCGCAAAAACCTCCAACCCCCATGGGTGTAATGCAGGCTTCGGTACCTCCGCAAATAACAACATCTGCTCTATTATATTTTATTGCTAAATACGCTTCTCCTATAGCATGACTTCCTGATGCACAGGCTGTGACTGTGCAAAAATTTACACCTTTTAAATTAAAATAAATAGATACGTTTCCTGCTGCTTCATTAGTAATTAACATTGGTATAAGAAAAGGGGAAATTTTGTTTATTCCTTTTTCAAGAAAAATCTTACATTCTCTTTCTATAGATTCTAAATCTCCGATGCCTGAACCAATAACAACCCCAACTCGATATAAATCTAACTTATTAAAATCTAATCCACTTTCAACAATTGCTTCTTGGGCTGCTTTTAAAGCAAATTGCACAAAACGTGGGGTCCTTTTTAAATCTTTAAAAGAAAGAAAATCAGGGGGGGCAAAATCTTTAATCTCACCGGCAATTTGAGTTTTAAAACTAGTTGCATCAAACTGAGTAATCTTTCCTATACCACTCCTGCCACTACACAATGCCTCCCAAAAAGGTTGCTTGCCACTACCTACTGGAGAAACTACTCCACATCCGGTTACTACTACACGCCTTTCCATTTAAAAAGAACTATTTTTCTTTCTTCTCTACTTTCGACGTTATATATTTAATAGCCTCGCCAACAGTAGTTATTTTTTCAGCGTCCTCATCTGGTATTTCAATCCCAAATTCTTCTTCCAAGGCCATAACCACCTCTACAGTATCTAAGGAGTCTGCGCCTAAGTCATCTACAAATGAACTTTCAGGTTTAATTTCTTCCTTTTTAAAACCTAATTGTTCTGCAATAATCTCTTTTATTCTTTCTTCAATACCCATCACTAACCTCCTTTTAGTTTACAAAAATGAACTTACTTTTTGTTATTCTTATATAAGCCCTCCGTCTACTACTAATAATTGTCCTGTAATATAATCGGCACCAGATGATGCTAAAAACAAAACAGCTGATGCAACATCACTTGCTTCTCCAAATCTTCCTAAAGCTATTGTGTTAAGCATCTTTTCTTTAATAGCTTGCGGTAACTTTTCTGTCATCGCTGTTTTTATATAACCTGGAGCAACAGCATTTACATTAATATTTCTTGAACCTAATTCTTTTGCTAAAGATTTCGTAAATCCAATTATACCGGCTTTAGAAGCAGCATAATTAACCTGTCCAGCATTGCCAATCACTCCTATAATTGAGGAAATATTGATGATTTTTCCATATCGTTGTTTAACCATGTATTTAGCTGTTGCCTTTGAGCAATTAAAAACTCCTTTTAAATTTACAGCCAATACTTTATCCCAATCATCACTAGAAAGCCTTAACAGTAAATTGTCTTTAGTGATCCCTGCATTGTTTACCAATATATCAAGTCTTCCAAACTTGTCAATAATTTTATTAACATTTTTCTCTACGCTTTCAAAATCCGTGACATCTACAATAAAACCTATAGTTTGACTATAAGCACTTAACTCTTTAACGGTTAAATTTAAAATTTCTTCGTTCACATCAAAAATTACAACTTTCGCCTTTTCTTTTGCAAAACTATAAG
Source organism: Candidatus Omnitrophota bacterium (assembly GCA_023819525.1). Classification (GTDB taxonomy): domain Bacteria; phylum Omnitrophota; class Gorgyraeia; order Duberdicusellales; family 4484-171; genus JAMWCT01. Next base: position 1,823 of record JAMWCT010000049.1, on the reverse strand, counting down.
CTATTTCTTTACCAATTCCTTGAGCACCACCTGTCACTAAAACTACCTTGTTTTCAAAACGCATTTTATCCCCCTTCAAATTCAAAAATTTATTGAAATATATCTAAATTATCTAAATCTTCTTTTTTTTCTACATTTATAACTTTTACGTTTGGATTAATTTTCCTAATAAGATTACTTAAAACCTTAGATGGACCTATTTCAAAAAAAACATCTACCCCTTCCTTTATCATATATTCTACGCACTCCTTCCAGAGGACAGGAGAGACCAATTGATTTATCAAATTGGTCTTGATCTCTTCTTTATTTATATGCGCTTTTGCTGTAAAATTGCTTACTATTGGAATTTTAGCGTCATTAAATTTAAGATTATTTATAACCTTTTTTAAGTGATCTTGAGCACTTTTCATAAAAGGCGAATGAAACCCACCACTTACCTCTAACTCAATCACTTTAGCGCCTTCTTTTTCTAAAATATTTTTTATATGGCCTTTTTTATCTTGCGAAAGAGAAATTACAATCTGTTGACTAGAATTTATATTTGAAATATAAAAACCTTCACTTTGTGCATAGGTTTTTACTTTATTGAAATCTAAACCAATAACTGCACACATACCTGAATTGCTATTCTTAGATGCGTTATCCATAACTTTTGCTCTCTCGCCCACTAAATATAAAAGTTGCTCTAAATCTAAAACCTGCGCTGGATATAAACAAGCATATTCTCCTAAACTTAAACCGGATAAAAAATCAATCTTTATTTTTTTTTCTTTAAAAACTTCATAGCAAATAAGCGATGTAGCTAAAATTGCTAATTGTTGAAAATATGTATTTTTTAAAACACTTGCCTCTCCATAGAAACAAATTTCTGAAATTTTAAAACCTAGAATCTCATCTATTTTTAAAAAAAGTTTTTTTGCAATGTCAAAATTATCATAAAAGCTCTTACCCATACCTTGATATTGCGAACCTTGCCCTACAAAAACTATTGCTTTCATATATTCTAGTCTCTTAAAATTATCGCTATATCCATTTAATTACACAACTAGCCCAAACAAGTCCTCCGCCAAAAGCATCTAAAACTATTAAATCGTCTTTTTTTATACGACCCTCTTCGTATGCTTCGGTTAATGCTATTGGCACTGATGCGGCTGAGGTATTCCCATATCTAGAAATATTTACATAAACTTTATCAAGAGAAATATTTAATCTCTGAGTAACAGCATTAATTATTCTTAAATTTGCTTGGTGTGGGATAAATAAATCTATATTAGATATATTAATATTAGCTTTTTTAGCGGCTTTTTCTGCTGCATCTACCATAGCTCTTACAGCCAATTTAAAAAGTTCATTTCCTTGCATCTTTATGTAATGCAGACGGTTCTTTACGGTGTCTAACGAAGGCGGTAATCTTGAACCCCCTGCTGGTATACATAATAAATCACTACTTGAACCATCGCAAGCTAAATATGAACCCAAAAAACTTCTTTTTTTACTCGGAACTAAAACTGCTGCTGCTGAACCATCTCCAAAAAGAACACAAGTTGACCTATCTTGCCAATCAGTAAAAGCTGATAAAACCTCACTTCCTATAACTAAAGCATTTTTATAAAACCCGGTTGCTAAAAACTGAGATGCCACTGTTAATGCATAAATAAATCCAGCACAAGCAGCAGAAATATCAAATGCACAAGCTTCTTTTGCTCCTAACTTATTTTGAAGTAAACTAGCAACTGATGGAAAAGGCATATCTGCTGTTATAGTTGCAACTATAATTAACTGGATATCTTTTGATTTTATGCCTGCTCTTTTTAGTGCAATTT
>JAMWCT010000048.1 GCA_023819525.1 Candidatus Omnitrophota bacterium | reverse complement strand
GGATAAGGAGTATTTGCTGCATATTTAAGCAATTTTTCTTTCAACGAAAGCTTGGTTAATTATAAGTAAGTTAGCAATTAGGAAGAAATAATTAACATATGCTTGGGTTGCAAAAAGATGGAATGATAAGAAAAATAAAGCTATATTGAATAGAGTATCGTTTAAGGATTGTCTTTTTAGTCTTTTTCTAAATAAGTAATAAATAACCAATAAAATTAGTAGTGGGTAAAAGGGTATACTTGTGGGATTAAAATGAATGGTTTTTCTTAAAAAAGTTAGCATATTTAGAGAAAAATAAACCATATCTGTTCTGATTTTATCCATATTAAAAAGGTAATAAATTGTGTCATACCAAAAATCTTGAAAATTCCATAACAGGAAAGGAGTTGTTATTAACATAAATGGAACAAAGGTTATTAGTAAATTAGACCTTTTTTTGTATAACTGATTCCAGAAAAATGGAATTATTAAAAACATCGACTGTTTTGTTGATAAGGCAATAGCCATAACCAAACTAGCTAAACTCTCTTTTTTTATACTTATTAGATAGACAATAAGGCTAACTAATCCTAAAAGAAGGATTTCCAAAAATCCTTGTTCGAAAACTAGTAAAGATAGCGGTTGGTAAAATATCAATAAAAATAAGATTTTAGACTTATTTTTATCAGCAACTGTTCTAAAAATCACGTAATAAACAAGGAGATATACAAGTATATTTAACCAACGCGGGTCACCTAAGTTTAGCGAAAAAGGCGTAAATAAAATAATTGAAGAGGGGAAATAAGTATAATAATCAGGAGTTACGTTTTCATAAACTTTTGTATATATGGCAGAATATGGATTTATTCCCTTAAGAAGAAAATTTGGTGCCTCTTTTAATAAATAATAAACATCAATTTGTGGATTTGGAGAATAGATAATTATTAAAATTCTTAAGCAAAAACCAATTGCTACAAGAACGGGAAATGTTATTTTTTTAAAATATGTAAATAATAATGCTGAAGTTAAGAAAAATTTAATAAGAAGATTAATGTAGAAAGTAGAAGGGTAGAGTAATCTATCTGTTAAGATGGATAAAATAATTGAGTATATTAAAAGCCAAGATAAATTCTCGGTTTTTTCCAGCTTTGGTTTATAGAAAGTAAAAAGTACAAGGCTAAAAAAAAGAATTACTAGTCCGCTAATGTTAAAAATTCCGCGAGAAAAAATATATCCAAAAAGATAAATTAAATAAAGATTAGTGATATTCATTCCTAAATAATAATATAATACACCTAAAACACACCTAAAGAGTATTAAGCATGAAAATTAAACGATTGCTGAAACTACTTATTATAAGCGTTATTCTAAAACAATTAGTTTGGATAGCGTTAGTTCCGATGTGGCAGTTTCCTGATGAACAGGCACATTTTGGTCAAGTTGCTTATACTTTTGATAAGCAACTCATAAAGCCGACTTCTAACTTAACACAAGAGATTCTGATAACAGAAAGAATTTTACAAACAGAAAGAGATTGGGCAGGAAATAACAAATATACATATCATCCTGAATATAATATTCCTTATACAAACAGTTACATTGGTCGGCATGAACAGGAAATTAAGACTCTTCCCCTTGTTACGAAAATAACTTCTTCTATTCAAGAAGCTACTTCATATCCTCCGGTGTACTATGTGCCACTGGGCTTAATTTATAAATTTTTCTTTAATTATGATATTCTTGTAAGGCTTTTTTTAGTCCGTTTATTTAATATTATCTTCTCATTGTTAACTTTGTTAATTGGCTATAAACTCTTCACACTAGTTTTTGAAAAAGAATTTATTGCGCTTTGTGCGAGTATTCTTTTTTCTTTTCAGCCGATGTTTTCATTTTTGCAAGGAGGGATTAACAGCGATAATCTATTTAATCTAATTTTTGTTGCAGGAATTTACCTTTCATTACTTTTCACAAAAAGAGTTTTCAGTATAAAAAAGTTATTATTAGCTGCTGGATTATATGTCAGTGCAATCTATACTAAACCGCAAGGGTATCTTCTTATCCCGATTTTCTTTTTTCCTCTGTTGTTTAGATTAGTGACAAATAAGTCCTTCAAGTTTGGGTTTAAGATCTTTTTACTTTTTTTAGTTGTGATAGTACCAATTTATTTTCGGTTAATGAAAGGCAGGCAGTTTCTTCCCGAGGTTTATCCAGAAACCATTCTTAAGCCGGAACTAACTTTTTTAGAGCATTTAAAATGGACACTCAACCACTCTGTTAGAGAAGTTTTGCCTTGGTTTTGGGGTGTTTTTCGTTGGTTAAGTTTGGCTCTTCCTCAATTGGTCAATCGTTTAATTAACCGTTCGCTACTTATTTTAATCTTTGGCTTGTTTCTATATATCCTAAGGATTTTTAGAAAAAAAGACTTTTCTTTTAGAACAATTTCCCTAACTTTTTTTATTTACGCAACCATAATTTATTTTATGGTAATTACTTTTTGGGATTATCTATTTACCATCACCCATGGTTACTCGTTTGGAATTCAAGGGAGATATTTTTATCCAATATTATCTGCAATCACTGGTTTATTAACTTTCGGTATTCTCGGATACGCAGTAAAGGAAAAAATACAAAGAATTTTATTGTCAATTTTTACTTCTTTAATGATTGTCTTACACGAGATTACTCTTTTTAGAGTTGTATTTTCTTATTTTTCAACCTCAAGTTTAGCAAAATTCTTTATGCAAGCTAGTCAATATAAGCCATGGTTTTTTAAATCGCCAATTCTCCAATTTATTTTTATTATTCATTTTATCTCATTAGTAGTTTTAGTGGTTAATCTGTTAAGCTCCTCATTAGCTCATGAAAAAAATTGATTTCAGTTTAATATTGCCCTGCTATAATGAAGAAGAACATATTTTGAAGAGTGTTAAAACTATAATTGATACAATCAAGCATTTACCATATTCATCAGAAATAATTTTTATCGATGATAAAAGTAAAGATAAGACAAGAACTTTGCTTAAAAAAATTAAGACTCTGTACAAACTACCGATAGGTATAATTTTTCACAACGAAAATATGGGCAGGGGGGCAACAGTTGCGGAAGGGATAAAGAAAGCAAAGGGGAAAGTTGCTGGATTTATTGATATTGATTGTGAAATTTCACCTATTTATATACCTTTATTTATTAGTTCGATTTATGAGGGATTTGATGTGGTAAGTGCGCACAGAGTATATGAGTTTAATTTATTTTCTTTTCATCGTTGGCTTGCTAGTAAAATATATTCCTATCTAATAAAAAAAATCTTTAAATTTAAGTTAAATGATACTGAAGCAGGTTATAAGTTCTTTAACAGAGAAAAAATAATACCGGTTCTTAAAAAAGTTAAAGACAATCATTGGTTTTGGGATACAGAAGTAATGATAAAGGCAACACTTGCAGGATTAAAGATAAAAGAAATACCGTGTGTGTTTATTAGAAGAAAAGATAAAACTTCCACTGTTAAAATAATTCCAGACACTTTTAAATACTTTAAAAATATTATTCGGCTTAGAAAGGAACTCGTTAATGAAAGCCTTTAGAGAAATTGGTCTTTTAAAATCAATCAAATTTTTATATTATTCTATTGTTGAATTTATTCTATCAATATCATTTATACCTCAGCTTAGAGTTTTAATTCTAAGATTTTTAGGAGCTTCCATAGGAAAAAATACGATCATCTTAAATTCTAGTTTTATGAATTTGTATCGAGGTAGTTTTAAAAATTTGATCATAGGTGATAATTGTTATATTGGGAGAGATGTGCTTCTTGATTTAGCTGGAAAAATCATTATTGGTAATAACGTGACCTTAGCAGAACGTTCGATCATTCTTACCCATATTAATGTTGGTTATAAAAATCATCCGCTACAAAAGTATTTTTCCTCAAAGCTAGGAGTTACAAGGATTATGGATAACTCTTTTATTGGTATTGCCGCAATCATCCTTTTAGGAGTAAAAATAGGATCTAAATGCGTTGTTGCTGCTGGTAGTGTTGTCACAAGAGATGTTCCAAACAATACTGTCGTTGCTGGTGTTCCTGCTGTAAAAATCAAATCTTTAAAAAATGAGTGATTTAACCTCTGTTTTTATAAGATATCCTCATATTAAAAACAAAATTTATATTCTTATTAAGTGGCTTATTTTTCCGTTTAAACAGATGGAAAAATATTTGCCAAAAAAAGGAGAGATTGTTGACGTTGGTTGCGGCGAAGGTTTACTGTCAGTTTATTTGAGCTTAAGAAGTAAAAAGAGAAGAGTTTATGGTATCGATACCGATAGAAAAAGAATAGAGCTTGCTAAAAAGGCAGCTAAAGGAATAACTAATCTTCAGTTCTTTGTTCAAGATGCTTTGTCCTGGAAAAAAAGAGTTGATGCAGTAGTAGTTTCAGACGTTTTTCATCATTTTTCCCCTTCTAGTCAAGAAAAATTCCTTAAAATTGCTCAACAAGTAATCAAGAAAAATGGTTGTTTGGTGATTAAAGAAATAAATAAGAGTGATTTTATTAGGGCAAGACTAAGTAGGCTTTGGGATTATATTTTGTATCCTGGAGATAAAATTAATTATTGGACCATCAGAAAATTAGTCAATAGATTAAAAAAATTGGATTTTAAGGTTAAAGTTTTTAGAGCTTCATTATTTTTGCCGGCGTCAACAATTGTTTATGTATGTTCAAAGCGATAAACGTTAAAAAAGAATACGTTATTTTAATATTAGTCGTATTTACTAATTTAATTTTAAGACTCTGGAGGTTATCGGAGCTTTTTCATTTTACTTATGACGAGTCTGTATTTGCTTTTGTTGGTAGAAGGATGTTTATTAATGGTCATATTCCACTTATAGGTGGTGTGACTCCTTTTCATGTACACCTAAGCCCCTTTTTTTATTGGTTATCAGGAATTATTTTATATATTTCAGAATTTAATCCTTTAGGTTGGGGATTTGCAGCGGGAGTCTTGAGTTCATTAACAATTATTTTCCTATTTATATTTACCAAAGAGGTATTGTCAAAAAGGGTTGCTTTTTTAGGGAGCCTTATTTATTCCTTTTCAGTTTTAATAAATATCTATGATCGTCATTATTGGGGTCTGGTATTTAATCCTTTACTATCCCTTCTTGTTTTATATAGTCTTTTTAAAATAATCAAAGGAAGAGAAATATTTTTTTTATTACTTTCAGGAACATTATCTTTTGGTTTTCATACTGATCCATCGACGTTGGTTTTTATTATTTTAACAATCACTACTTTTCTTAAATATAAAATATCTTTGAAAAGTAGGTATTTCTATTTAGCCCTTTTTATTTTTTTACTTTCATTTCTGCCGATAATAATTTTCGATTTACGACACAATTTTGTAAATATTAAGGGAGCATTCCAATATGTTCCTGAAGCTCGAGAGTCAGTAAGCATAACACCTAATCGCTTTTTAAGCTCCTTAATCCTTATTCCGGGTTTTCTTGCCAGAATTATGTATTTAACTAATGATACAGATCTAGCAAAAGAGTATTCGTATTGTCAAACATATGTTGATGAAAAATTAACTAGCACCCCTTTTTATCTATTACTTATAGCAATATTTACTCTTTTTGGGGGTCTTTTGAGAAAAACTGAAACAGCAAAAGCTAAAATCGCAAAACTTTTATTCAACTACCTTATTCTGTCTGTTTTTGTAGGAGTTCTAGTATATAAGGGATTAATGGGACGGCCCTTTTTTGAACATTATTTATCAACTCTTATTCCTATATCAGTAATTTTTATTGCTTTATTTATCGATAAATTATTAAATAAATCAAGAGTTAGCGGTTCAGCAATCATCTTACTATTTATAATACTAAACCTTGTTAAATTAACCAAAACATATCATAGTTATGGTTTTAAACTTAAAAATGAGGCTGTAAAATGGGCTATTAACAATACTAAAACCGATTTTTCTTTAGAATCTTTAAGTGGGTGTTTTCGTTATAATGGTTATAGGTACTTGTTTTTACTAAACGGAAAGGAACCAGTTAAAAGTTTTATTGATCAGAACTTCTTTTGGCTTTATGATAAATTACCCGCTGAAATACATCCACCAATTGTGGTGATAATGGTTACAGGGGAGTCTGAAAAAGAAAAATATGATCAGTACAAGGAGAGAGAAATAAAATCTAAAAAATTTGGCGACTTAGAAGTAATAATTGCGGATAATACGAAAGGGATTTTATATGATTTTTAAATTGTTCAAAAAACTTCTAATTTCTTATACTGCCAAAGATTTATACTATGTCTCAACTGGTAATCTGATAATAATCATCACTGGTTTTATTTTCACAGTTTTGGTTGCAAGAAATCTTACACCTGAATATTTTGGAGTTTTCTCTGCTGTTGCTTCTTTAACTCTTATTTTCTCAGATATGGGAGATCTAGGTATTGGCGGAGGTTTAGCTAATTTTCTTCCTCCTCTCATCCAAAAAAATGATCATCTTAGTGTTGCTAAAATTATTAAAACGACACTCTTTTTACAATTATCCTCTGCATTAATTATCTATTTAATATTCTTCTTTTTCTCAAAAGACATCGCCTTTTTAATTTTACAATCTCAATCTATTGACTCAATTTACTTCGTTAGGCTAGCCGCTATCGGAGTTATTTTATTTATGCTTTTTAATTTTTTTAACTCTGTTTTGGGCGCAAAAGAACAATTCAGAAAAACTTTTTGGCTGATGTTTTCCTATTCTATTCCCAGATTGTTGATTTTACTACTGATATCATTATTTATAAATTTAGATACTGCCAAAACGCTTCTGATATTTTTTGTCGGACCATTAATTGGTTGTATTATTGGAGCTTTAATGGTAAATCTCAATTTTATTAAAGCAAAAGGTTTTTATCCGATTAAGAAAATTTTTAATTTCAGCATTTTTCTTTTAATGAACAAAATTTTTGTTTCTCTTTTTTCAAGGCTGGATATTATTATGTTAACATCTCTTGCCTCTTCCTATGCGGCAGGAATATATTCTGCTGCTTCACGGGTGGCTCTTATTTACCCGTTAATAGGAGGAAGTTTAGCAACCGTCCTTGCGCCTCGCTATGCAAGATTTTCTAAAATAGAAGCAATTACTTATACTAAAAAAGTTTTTCTTCTGATCTCTGGTTTGGTATTGTCTCTATTACTCTTGATGAGCTTTTCGCCATTTTTAATTAATTTAATTTATGGACGAGAGTATAGTGACGCTGGTGTTGTCTTGACTGTTTTGCTTTTGAGCATGAGCCCTTTTTTACTGGCAATACCCACGAATAATTTACTGACATATACGATAAAAAAACCTCAAGTGATTGCCAGTTCATCTTTAATACAGCTGATTATAATTTTTTTTCTCAATATTTTGTTAATCCCCAAATTGGGAAGTCTAGCTCCTGCAGTAAGCGTTGGTATTGCTTCTTTAACAGCGATGCTCATAAGTTTTACTGCAGTGGCCTATTTTCTTAAAAAAACATGAGGGGAGACTTTTCAGTTCATATGATCGTCAAAAATGAAGAGCAGTGGGTTTGGTATGCTCTTGCTTCAGTAATTCAAGATGCTACGCAACTTTTTATTTATGATACTGGTTCAAAAGATAAGACGGTTGAGATCATAAAAACATTTCCTCAAAATAAAATTATTTTTGAACAAAAGGGAGAGGTTACCCAAAAACAGTTAGTTGAACTTCGCCAAGAACAACTCTTAAGAACAAAAACTAGCTGGTTTCTTTTGCTTGATGGTGATGAAGTTTGGCCAAAAAATACTCTGATAAAATTTCAACAAAAAATTTTCCATGCTGATAAGAAGAAGGTTGGAGTAGTTTTTAAAACAAGAGTCTGCTTGGGCGATATATTTCATTATCAAGAAGAAGAGGCTGGTAGATATGAAATAGGAGGGCATAAAGGACATTTAAATATTAGAGGTTATAAAAAGACTAAGAATTATCGTTGGCATGGTATCTATCCGAATGAAGTATATGTTGATGAGTATGGTGTCCCTTTACAGGATAGTAAAGATAAATTAATTTTTGTTAACGATTATTATTGGCACTTAACGCATCTACAAAGGTCGTCTGTTACCAAAAATCCTAAAAGGAAGTTAGAAATTGGTTTTGAAGTTAATCCTCATACTATTCCAGAAGTTTTTTATCATAAAAAACCTGCTATTGTCCCTTCCCCTTGGATTAAATATTCTTCTAGCGAATATATAATCGCCTCGATTTTAACTCCTATTAGGAAAATCAAAAGAAAATTTTTTAGTTAACTTTTTCAGATGAAACGAGCATTATTTTTATCCTTAATCTTTTCTTTTCTTTTTTCTTTAGTTTCGTTGATAAGACATAACCATTATTTTTCCCAAGGGAATGACTTAGGAATATTTACTCAATCAGCATGGCTTTATAGCAAGGGTTATTTGCTATACAACACAATAACAGAGCGTTTAGATTTCCAAGATCGTTATAAACCAGTGATGTTGTTATTAGGTTTATTGTTTAGGTTCTGGGCTGATCCAAGGTTTTTATTATTAATTCAAGCATTTTTTTTATCTTTCTCAGGTATTTTTGTCTATTTAATATCAAAAAAAGTGGGTTTAGGAGATTTAACAATCTTCATTTTAGTGGTTTCTTATCTTCTATTTCCTGGTATTACCTCTTTTATAATTGATGATTTTCATGAGGTATCACTTTTTCCATTTTTTTTCTTAGGCAGTATTTACTTTTATTTAAAAAGATCAAAACTTCTATACATATTCTTGTTGTTTTCGTTAATCATTAGAGATTATCTAGTATTTTTTTCTTTAGTATTTTGGCTTAGTTTACTTTTGTCTAAAAACAAAGCGATTAAGAATAGATTACTGGTAAGAGCGATTATTGTTAACTTATTAGGTTTGGTTTTAATGCTAACTGTAATAAAACTTGTTGGTGGTATAACTTATGGTTCTTTTAATAGTCAGGGAGATAGTTTATTCCTAACAATATTGAAGTTTATTTTAAACCCCGTGAATCTTTTGACTTCTTTATTCCTCCCTACAGTCAAATTAAAAACCATATTTATTAGTTTAGGTTACTTTGCTTTTTTACCTCTTTTTAATTTTTGGTTGATTATCCCAATTATTTTTCAGCTGGCTTCTAGGTTTTTGGATTTTGAACATCCCTATCGCTGGGGACTTTTTTATCATTATTCAGGCGAGTTAGCAGCAATACTTGTTTTTGGAACCATTGTTTCGCTAAGAAGTGTTTCAAGAAACTCAAGGAAATATTTCGTCGCATTGATATTTTCTTTTTCACTTCTTAGTATTGTGTTATTTCACTCACCATTATTACTTTTGATGAAAGCTGAGTTTTGGGAGAAAGAAGACTGGATGAAAAATAATGATTATATATTAAGTTTGGTTCCCGACGATGCAAGTGTAGCAACACAGAATAACCTTGTCCCTCATCTTTCCCTAAGAAAAAAAATTTATGTTTTACCAACAATTAATGATGCAGATTATGTTATTTTGGATTTAAGGCAGGGACAAAACAGATTTAATTTTTATGGTTTAAGTTTTGAGGAAATGAAACAATTACAAGTTAATCTTAGTAAGAGATATAAATTAATCAACCAAAAAGGAGACGCTTATTTATACGCTAAAATCAATGAGAAGTAGTTTAATTTTTATTGCTTTTGCAAGTTTAATAATAAATCTATTTCTTGGTTTTAAAACTCAACTCATTTCCGATACGTCTAATTTTTATAGGGTAGGCAAGAGCGTTGTAAATTTCGAAAATCCATACAAAAATCTTAAAGACGCTTATCCTTACCCCCCTCTTTCCATGTTCATTTCAGCATTAAACTATAAAATCAGTCAAGTAACAGGACTAGCTTTCCCTTTTATTAATCGCCTAATTCCTATTTTATCTTTTATTTTGTTAGGTATAGTAATATTTTCCAAAGACTCCCGAGTTTCAAACAGTAAACAAAAAATAATACTATATTTTTTTAATCCGTTAATTATTTTAGTTACAACAGTAATTGGACAAAATGATATTTTAGTCATTTTTCTAATAGTTCTTACTATCTTACTTCTAAGCAAAAAACCAGTAGTTAGCGGATTATTATTTGCTTTTGCCAGCCTTGTCAAAATTTATCCTTTGTTTCTCTTGCCCATGTTACTAAAAGCTTTTAAAAATAAAAAAAATAACCTCTTTAGATTTTTGTCAGTTTTTATTTCCATAAATTTACTTTTTTGGCTGCCTTTTTTGTTTGCTTCTTTTAAAGATACTTTACTTTCAGTTTTTGCCTATAAGGGTTTTGCAGATTTTGGTTGGGGAGGAATAATTAGGACATTTTTAATGATTTTTGGTAAAGATTTTATCTCAGCACATTTATTTAGCTTAAAACTATCAAAAGTTGGTATTTTTTTGTTTGTCGCTTTTTTCTTTTTCATTCTTCGCAGACTTATTAGGCAAAAAGATCTGTTTAAATTATGTTCAATTATTTTCATTTCTTTTCTAATACTTTATCCAAATATTTCAGTGCAATACCTAGTTTGGGTTCTACCTTTTTATTTTTTATATAAACCTGTTAAAGTTTTATTTAAATATACGATTTTTGCATCTTTGGCAGTAGTCTATTTTTTTCTTTTTAGTAACCCCAGTCTTTTCGGAATTGAAAAAGTTAGCACAAATCTGTTAATTCTTTTAGTCTTACAGACGATTACCTATTTATATACAGTAAAATTATTATATGAAGAAATTATTCACGCGAGATAACTTATTAACTGTTTTACTGATAATTACTCACCTACTGATCCTTTTTAAAATTCAGTTTATTGCCTGGCCTGAGATGTTCTCTTATCCTTACCTTCTTAATAATGGGTACGTTTTGTATACAGATATCATTAATCCTTACCCTCCGCTTTTGCCTTATTTTTTACTTTTTTATTTCCAATTATTTGGTCTAAGTCTTGTAGCATTAAAATTTATTACTTTTCTGATAATTGTTTTAGTTGACTTATTGCTTGTATTCACAGTTAGAAAAATCTTTAACCAAAATCTTGCTTTACTATCGTTAGGCGTTTTCGTTCTTCTTCAGCCTGTTCTGGAGGGCAATGGTTTATGGTTTGATTTATTTATTACACCTTTTTTATTGGTAAGCTTATATTTGTTAAACCAGAT
>JAMWCT010000047.1 GCA_023819525.1 Candidatus Omnitrophota bacterium | reverse complement strand
TTTCTCTCATTAAAGCTTGTTTCTGTATTTCCAATTCCATTATTTTTCTTTCTAACACATCTATCTGTTCTGGCTTGCTGTCAATCTCAATGCGTAGACGACTTGCTGCCTCATCTATTAGGTCAACTGCTTTATCTGGTAAAAACCTATCACTTATATAACGAGAAGATAAAAGTGCTGCGGCTATTAAAGCACTATCTTTTATACGCACCCCATGATGTACTTCATATCTTTCCTTAAGACCACGCAAAATAGCAATTGTTTGTTCAACAGTTGGTTCACCTATTAATATTGGCTGGAATCTACGCTCAAGTGCTGCATCTTTTTCGATATATTTTTTATATTCATCTAAAGTAGTAGCACCTATGCAACGTAACAACCCTTTTGCTAAAGCTGGCTTTAACATATTTGCAGCATCTACAGCTCCTTCGGCTTTGCCTGCCCCAACTAATGTGTGTAGTTCATCTATAAAAAGAATAATTCGGCCTTCGTTAGCCTCAATTTCTTTTAAAACCGCTTTTAGGCGTTCCTCAAATTCTCCCCTAAATTTTGTGCCTGCTACTAAACTTCCTATGTCAAGTGCAATTATTTTCTTTTCCTTTAACCCTTCAGGAACATCTCCTAAGGCAATCCTCTGCGCCAAACCCTCAACTATGGCGGTCTTACCAACGCCAGGTTCGCCAATTAAGACAGGATTGTTTTTTGTACGCCTACTTAAAACCTGTATCAATCTACGTATTTCTTCATCTCTACCTATAACAGGATCGATTTTTCCCTTTTTAGCCAATTCTAAGAGGTCTCTTCCAAATTTCTCTAATGCCTGATAAGTCTCTTCAGCTAAAGAAGTATCAGCTTTATGACCTTTGCGAACTTCTTTTATAACTCTTACCAGATCTCCTATATAAATACCAAATTTTGAAAGATAATTTGAAAAAAGGCTATTCCTTTCTTTAGCTAATCCTAAAAGTAAATGTTCGGAGCTTGTATACTCATCGCCAAATTCAAGTGTAAAATTTTGTGCAGAATTAATAATATCTAAAAAACGGCCTGAAGTATAAACATCACTGAAATTGCTATATACTTTTGCCTGTTCTTTTAAAAAATTTTCCACATTATTATTTAAATCATTAAAATCAATCGCTAGTTTATCAAAAATTTCTCTTGTAATACTTTTTGGTTCTTCAATAAGAGTATAGAGTAAATGTTCGGGCAAAAGCGCCTGATGCTTATATTCCTTTGCTAAATTGATTGCTTTAACTATAGCCTCTTGGGCTCTTAAAGTAAATTTTTCTAAATTCATTTTACTCTTTTTTTCTTTTTATATAATTATTATTAACACCCAGAATTAATTTCTTAATCTTTTTAATAGCCTCATATTCGTTAAGTGCCAATTTAGATTAGACAGATTAAAAAATTAAGTTTATTTAAATGCATTTATTTTATGTCTACTTTTATTTGTTTAGCTTTGGCTGTTTCGGTTTTTGGAAATGTAATCTCTAAAACCCCATCTTTATAGCTTGCTTTTACTTTGTTAACATCAACATAGTTAGGTAAGGTTAAACTCCTTGCAAATGAACCATAGAAGCGCTCTAACTTGTGATAATTTTTCTCTTTTGTCTCTTGCTCTTTTTTTCTTTCACCTTTTATTGTTAGCACATTTCCACTTATAGAAACATCTATATCTTGCTGTCTTATACCAGGTAAGTCAACTTTTATATTTAAACTGTCCTTATCCTCACTTACATCTAAAGAGGGTTTCCAGCTCATTTCCCTTAAAAACCTACTTGACAAATTTTCAATAGAGGTGTTAAAAATATCTAAAAAATTTTTTTTCCAATCCAATAATTCATAAAAAGGATCCAACTCTCTCTCTTGCCATCTAATTAATGCCATATACATCACCTCCTAAAAATTCTGTCTAATCTAAATTTAGCACTTAACAAAATATTCTGCTAAAAAAAAGACAAAAATTTTTAAACTTCTTTTTCCATTTCTATAATAACCTTTATTCCTTTTATATTTACGCCCTTATCTTCCATAAGATATTTTGCATATTTTAAAATTTTCATATCTTTATAAGAAAGTAATTTTTTCCTTTTATTCTTTACCTTTGGTTGTATAATACCTTCTTTTAATATTTCATGTACTGTCCAATATGGCAACTCAAGAAGTCTACAAGCTATATTTACTGGAAAAATAGGTTCATCATCTGGGATATTTATTTCAAATTGTTTTAGTAACTCCTCAAGTTTCATAGATATTTATTTCAATTTTTCTCAATATATATATAACATATTTTTAGAAATTTGTCAAATTTTTTTTAAAAAAAATTTTAAATAAATATATTAATTTTTTTATTTTTTATTAAATTTTTTTAAAAAATTAATTAAACAAATGAATCATAAATATATCAAATTTACTAAAAAATATTTAGAAACTATCAAAATTAAATAAAATACCCTCGCCCCTAAAACTAATAGCGAGGGTATTCCTAAAAAAATTACTTTATCTTTTTAATCCAATCTCTTAAAGCCTCTGCCGCAATCTCTTTGCAACCAATTCCAAAAGCTATAGCCACAGCCAAACCTATCGTTGCTAAAACGATAACAAAAGCTAGTTCAAGAATTCTTGTCCCAATTTTTAACTGTTCAAGACCCATTATTAAAGTAAAGGCAATAATTACAATCTTAACAATATTCCCTAAAAAATTTGAACGCGCCAACCCCGCATTAGCAGCAGCGGTGCGGGTGATATTACCCAAAACAGTTGCCCCAAGCATACCCAAAACAAGAATAAAAATAGCAGCAACAATATTTGGAATATAAAGAACTATCGTGTTAAGTAGATCAGCTGCAACATTTAAACCAATCATATTGGCTGCGATAACAAAAGTTATAAGAATCCCGAACCAATAAGCAATTTCACCAATAATCTCAGTAAGAGTAAGTCTTATCTCACCTTTAGCCAACAACTTATCCAAATCGATTTTGCCAGCCAAAATATCGATTTTTAATAACCTGAGTATCCTTATGACTAAAGTTTTTAAGATGTTAGAAATTATCCAGCCAATCACCAAAATAATACTAACCACAACTGTTTTAATAAATATCCTCCACAGTAACGCAAATACAACTTTTGATGGTGTTAACAAATTTTCAAAACTCATACCTCACCTCCTTTCTGTCTTTGGTTAAACATCTCAATTTTTATTATATTAATAAACATCAATTAGTCAAGATTTATATCTACCAAAATCCGACTACATCGTATCCAGTTTTAACCCATTTGGAAAGCAATATTACAAAGTTTACTTTGCACTAAAACTTTCCACTTCGTAAGCGGAAAACTTGAGTTTATCTAAGATTTCTTTGGCATTTGCCTCTTCAACTATTGTATCTTGCCTTAAAAGCTACATCAAGAATCATCATTACCAGGAATCCTAAAATAGTGCCAGCTGTAGCTAGATGTGTATAGCCGTTACGTTGAGATTCAGGGATAACTTCTTCAACGACTACGAATATCATCGCGCCAGCGGCAAATGCTAATGCGTATGGCAAAAGTGGACGTACATAAATAACCGCTGCTGCTCCAATGACAGCAGTAAGAGGCTCAACTATCGCGGATAACTGTCCATACAAAAAACTCTTGAGCCTAGATAATCCTTCTCGCCTTAGAGGCACGGAGACCGCGAAGCCTTCAGGAAAATTCTGTATCCCTATCCCAATCGCTAAAACAATAGCACCAGTTAAAGAACTACTAGAAAAACCCGAAGCTACAGCCCCAAAAGAGACTCCTATAGCCAGCCCTTCAGGAATGTTATGTAGCATAACAGCTGTAACAAGCAACGTACACCGCCTCCAAGATGTTTTAATTCCCTCTGCTTCTTCCCTAGGATATCCAAAATGGACATGGGGAAAAACCTTGTCGACAAGCATTAAAAAAATAGCACCTAGTAGAAAACCTGTCGCGGCCTGCACCCAAGATGGAAGTGCACAACTTTTGGACATCTCTATCGCAGGCGCTAATAATGACCAAAAACTGGCAGCAACCATTACACCTGCCGCAAATCCGAGCATAGCATCAAGCACCTTCTGATTGGTAGCTTTAGTAACAAACACAAAAGATGCCCCAAAAGCAGTAATTAACCACGTAAAAATCCCTGCAAGTAATGCTTGCAAAATAGGGTGAAGATTTTGTAATGCTCCTACCATACACGTTATCCTTTAGGTGTTATTCTATCATTAAAAAATGTAACACTCAAGTTAATACACTAAACAAAAAACTTAGTTTATTTGTCTAAAAGGTGGATAATGTCTCTTTGCGTTCCCTTTTTAAGTTTGACAGAGCCGCTGTGTAGGCTGTATCTATTTTTAAGTAGCCTATAAATAATTGCAGACTTAAGCAGCTTTTTCCATTGTTTTTTCTTCCTAAAATAGGTATCTTACAATCTACTTACCTATGCAAAATTTGCTAAAAATATCTTTTAAAATATCTTCTGATACGATTTCTCCGGCAAGTTTACCTAAATCTTCTATCGCCTCTTTTAATGCTAAAATGACAAAATCTATCGTATAATTTTTTTCTAAAAAATTTATCACATCTTCAATTTTTTTTCGCAAGTTTTTTAAAATTTCAAGTTGATACGCATTAAGAATAAAAGAGTTTTTTAAATTTATTCCTTTTTTATAAACTAATTTTTTTATTGTATTTTGTAACTTTTCTATACCAATATTTTTTAAAGCACTTATTCTTACAATAGGACCTAATTTTTTGAAATTATTTGAAATAGTTAATTTTTGCTCTAAGTCAATTTTATTTATCACAAAAATAATTTTTTTATCTTCTAACTTTAAAGCACTTAACTTATTTAAGAAAAAATAATCATCGTCTTCTATAGCTTTTGAGCCATCTAAAACTAAAAGTATAATATCGCTTTTTTTGAATGTCTCTTCGGTTTTTTCTATTGCTTTTTCTGAAAGTGCATCGATTGTCTTAAATACACCTGCTGTATCAAAAATTTTTAGAGTCAGCCCATCTAAATTTGTTGTTTCACCAATAACGTCTCTTGTTGTGCCTGCTATTGAACTTGTTATCGCCCTTTCTTCTTTCAATAAGCGATTAAAAAGTGTAGATTTTCCCACATTAGTTTTTCCACAAATTACACAATTTATGCCATCTTGATATTTTTTTGTATCTATAGAAGCCTGAATAATTGAGCTAATTTCTTTTTTAACTTTTATAAGGCGCCCTTTTAAGCTTCTTTTATCTAAACAAATCTCCTCATCTGGAAAGTTTATGTAAGCCTCTAAATGACTAAATAAATCCTCTAAATTGCTTTTTATGCTATTAAGTTTTTTTGATTGCTCACCTTCTAATTGTCTTATTGCTATATCTAAAGCTTCTTCTGATTTTGCCTCGATAATATCAACAACACTCTTTGCTTGCAATAGGTCTAATCTACCATGTAAAAAAGCTCTATAAGTAAATTCACCTGGTAAAGCAAGTCTTGCACCATATTTACAAATTAATTTTACAATTTTATCTATCACTAAAAGCCCACCGTGACAGTTAATCTCTACAACATCTTCTTTTGTATATGAATTTGGTTTTTTCATCACAGCAACCAAAACTTCATCTATAATTTTATAATTTGAACCTTTCTTTCTATCTATTATAAAACCGTAGTAAAGCTTGTGACTTTTTATATTCTTAAAATCTTTAATGGCTTTTGAAAAGAAGATTTTTGAAAGTATCTTTAGTGCCTTTTCCCCTGAAATTCTTATTAGCCCTATAGCAGACTTTGCAGGATAAGTTGAGAGTGCAACAATTGTATCTTTAGTTTTATAATCTTTTAATTTAAATACTTGCATTTTCTTAAAAAATTTTTTGCATCACTTACTAAAAATAAAGAACCAGAAATTAAAATTAAATGGTTTTTCTTATAACATTTAATTGCTAATTTAAATGCATCTTTTATATCTTTTGTTAAAATTGCATCCTTTATTTTTGAAACTGTTTTTATATCTTGGGGCAAAACCGAGCGTGGATTAGAAAAAGTAGTAAATATATACTTATCTACACAAAAAAGCTTATTAAGCATATTTTTTATGTCTTTATCTTTTGAAACAGCAAAGATCAAAATTATTTTTTTTCTTGGAAAATATAATTTTAAATTATTAGCCAAAGCAGCAAATGCCGTTGGGTTATGTGCAACATCCAAAATAATTAATGGATTTTTTTTAACAATTTCAAATCTACCTTCAATATTAGAAAATAAAAGTCCGCCTCTATAATTAATCTCTTTGTTAATTATTTTTTTTTCTTTTAATAGATAAATTGCCGCCAATGCTAATGCTGCATTTTCAATCTGTTGTGCACCTAATAATGAAATTTTTAAGTTTTTAAGTTTAAGTTCATTAAATTGAAAATCAAAACAGCTAAAATTTTTATAAAATTTTATATTTTTACAAAAAAAATCTTTTTTGTATAGAAAAAGTTGAGTTTTTTCTTTCTTTGCCTTTTTTACAATAACTTTAAGTGCACTTTTTCTCTGATAACTACTTACAACTAAACTTTTCTTTTTTATTATCCCAGCTTTCTCATAAGCAATTTGACTTAGTCTATTTCCTAATTTATCCATATGGTCATAATCTATATGCGTAATAATACTTATAAGAGGACTTTTAACAATATTTGTAGCATCAAGTCTACCACCTAAACCCGTCTCTAATACAACGAAGTCTACATTTTTTTCCAAAAAATACCTAAATGCAATCGCTGTATAAACCTCAAAAAATGTAACTTTTCCAAATTCTTGAGTAAAACGTAGTTTCTCTATTGTTGGTTTAAAATTATTTACAATCCTAACAACATCTTTTTTTGAAATCAAAGTTTTAGTTATACTTTTTTTATTTTTTTTTAATATTGCTATTCTTTCTCTAAAATCAAAAATATGCGGAGAAGTATATAAACCAACCTTAAAACCAGAACTAGCTAAAATACTTGCACAAAAGGTTGCGGTAGAACCCTTTCCTTTTGTGCCTGCTATATGAATGACTTTTAAGCTATCAAAAGAAATATTGAGTTCATCCAAAAGTTTTTTTACTCTTTGTAATTTTAAATTTTTTTTGTAGTTAAAAAAAACTTTTCTTTCGTAATTTATAAAAGAATTAAGATATTGACTTATCTTGTGGTAATTTTTCATTTTTAGGTGGCTTTTTTTAATGACGGAAGTGACGGATGCCAGTAAAGACCATACAAATACCTAATTTGTTACAAAGTTCTATGATATCCTTGTCTTTTATTGAGCCACCCGGCTGGATTATTGCACAAATACCTTTTTTATTAGCATATTTAATACTATCTTCTTTTGGAAAAAATCCATCTGATGCTAAAACCGCACCTTTTGCCAAATTGGCTGCCCTCTTAAAAGCAATTTTAACTGCCCCTATTCTTGAAGGTTGCCCACCACCAATACCTAAAACAATTTTATTTTTTGCTACAACTATTGCGTTTGATTTTACATATTTGACTATTTTCCATGCAAAAATTAAATCTTGTATTTGTTTTTGGGTGGGTTTGGCTTTTGTAACAACTTTAAGTATATCTTTATCATAACTGATAGTATCTTTCTCTTGAACTAGATATCCAAAAACAGTAGTACGAATCTCAGGAGTATCTAGCAAAATGCTTGACATATCAACTTCAAGTAAAATTAAATTCTTCTTTGAAGAAAGTATCTTTAACGCTTCTTTTGAAAATAAAGGTGCTGCTACACATTCTTTAAAGTCACTTTTTAAAATTTCTCTTGCTGTATCAGCATCAACTTTCCCATTTAAGCCGATAATACCTCCAAAACTAGAAACCGGATCTACACTGTAGGCTTTTTTGTATGCCTTCGACAATTTTTTATCAATCCCAACACCACAAATAGAACCATGTTTTATTATTGCTGCTGCAGATTCGCCAAATTCCCTTACTACTAGAAGAGCACTATCTAAATCTAATAAATTATTAAAAGACAATTCTTTTCCTTGGAGATGACGAAACTTAAGATGTTCTAAATTAACTTGTTTGTAAAGTTTGGCTTTCTGATGTGGGTTTTCACCATAGCGTAATGTAGAAACTTTCTCTAAATCAAGAGTTAATAATTCTTTATTTTTAAAATAGCTATAAATGCAAGCGTCGTATTTTTTTGTAAGATTAAATACTTCTTCTGCTAACTTTCTTAACATCTCTTCCGATATAAAACCTTTATTTTTTTCAAGTTCCTCTATTATTTCCTTATACTGCTTGGGAGAACTAACACATGCTACATTTTTAAAATTTTTTGCTGCAGCCCTAAGCAATGCTGGTCCACCAATATCAATATATTCAAGCATCTGTTCAAAAGTTAAATTTTCTTGCAATTTATCTTCAAATGGATAGAAATTTACAACAACCATATCTATTGGTTCTATAGATAAGTTTCTTATTTCATCTATATGCAAAGGATGTCGTTTGTTGGCTAAAATTCCACCAAAAATTTTTGGATGCAAAGTCTTCACTCTTCCTGAAAGTATCTCTGGAAATGAAGTAATAGAGGTAACATCTTTTACTAAAATTCCATATTTTCTTAAAAACGAGGCTGTCTTCCCTGTAGAGATAATTTCTACATTAAACTCAACTAATTTTCTGGTAAGTTCCTCTAAATCTTTCTTGTCCCACACACTGATTAAGGCTCTTCTTATTTTTAGCATATCAAGATTTTATTTTGCCACATTAAATTTAATATCTAAAACATCACCATCTTTTACTATATAATCTTTATCTACCGCTATTAAAAAACCTCTAATTTTTGCATCCTCTAGTTGTCTAAATCTATTTACATTGCTAACATTAAAAACTTCTGCTCGTATAAAGCCTTTAGCTAAATCAGTATGAATTTTTGCTGCACAATTTACAATAGTTGTATTAGATTTCACTAACCAAGCTGTAGCCTGGTTTTTTACAATTGTAAAGAAAAAAATTGAATTTGTCTTTTTAAAAACTTCCATTAAAAGCTCTTCTAAAGTAGTATCTTTATAAAGAACGATTGGTTTAGCAGTGATAAATGCGTATTCTTTAATTTTTTCTAATTCCTCTTCTTCTAATTTATCAAAAAGTAATTTATTGCTATTTAAAATTTCCAAAATTTTTTTAACCAAAACGTCCTCTGGCTTTTTCAGAGAAAGCATTTCTGCCCTCTCTAAATCCTCCACTATAAAATCTAAAACTTTTTGCTCTCTAACAACTAAACAATCACATTTTTGAATATCTGTTCCTAAAAATTCAACTGTATAGTAGTTAACTGCAGGACAATTAAATCTTTCTTTTAATTTTTCTAATCTGTGATCTTTAAAAATTTTTTTGCCCCATAATTGCTCTATTTCTGTAAAAATCTTCATCTATTCCTCCTTTACTTCCTCTTTTTTATTCTTTTTAGCCTCCTCAATAATACCTTGAGAAAGTCTCAAAGGCACTATATCATAATGAGAAAAACTCATAGTGTAACTCCCTCTACCTCCAGTTACAGAACGAAGATCTGAGGCATATTTGAACATTTCAGCCAACGGTATTTGCGCCTTAATTACTTGATTTTTGCCTTTAACATCTACACCTAACATTCTACCTCTCCTTGCGTTTATATCTCCTGTGATTTGCCCCAAAAACTCTTCTGGAACTGCAATCTCAACAGTCATAATTGGTTCTAAAAGAACACAACCCGCTTGCTCTAAACCTTTCTTTAACGCCATTGAACCGGCTATTTGAAAAGCAATATCCGAAGAATCTACAGGATGATATGAACCATCATAAAGTGTAACTCTTAAATCTGTAATTGGATAGCCGGCTAAAATCCCTTCTTCAAGAGCTTTTACAATTCCTTTTTCAACAGAGGGGATAAAGTTCCTTGGTATTGCTCCTCCAAATATTTTATCCACAAATTCAAAACCTTTTCCTCTCTCTAAAGGTTCAATTTCAATCCAAACATCACCATATTGGCCACGTCCTCCTGTTTGCCTTTTATATTTTCCTTGAACCTTAACAGATTTTGTAATTGTTTCTTTATAAGGCACCTTTGGTGTTCCCAAATCTACATTCGCTTGATACCTTCTCTTCATCCTATCAATAATTACATTTAAATGAAGTTCTCCCATTCCTGAAATTATAAGTTCATTTGTCTGTTGAGCCCTTGATACATTAAATGTTGGGTCTTCTGCGATAAACCTTGAGAGTGCTGCAGAAATTTTATCCTCATCCTGACGTGTTTTAGGTTTTACTGAAGCTGAATAAGAAGGTGGCGGAAAATCTATTTTTGGAAATTGTAAAGGAGAAGACGCATCTGAAAAAGTATCCTGCGTTGATGTAACTTTTAGTTTTGCAACCGCACCAATTTCACCAGCATAAATCGCCTCAGAAGGAGTTTGTTGTTTACCTTGGAGTATATAGAGTTGGCTTATCTTTTCTTTTTCTTTTTTATTTGTATTATAGACTTCAGTATTTGATATTATTTTGCCAGAAAATACCCTAAATATATTTAACTGTCCAACAAATGGGTCTACAATAGTTTTAAAGACATAGGCAGCTAAAGATCCATCAATTTTTGGAAAAACTTTTATATCTTCACCACTATTTAAATCTTTTGCAGTCTTTGGTTTCGACAAAGCAACTGATGGCATAACTGTAATGATTAAATCTAAAAGCACATCTATACCGATTTGTTCAAGTGCGCAAGATGGTATAACCGGGAAAAGTAAACAATTTGAAATAGCTTTTTTTAAAGCATTACTTATTTCATTTTCTGCCAGTTGTGCTCCTTCTAAATATTTTTCTAAAAGTGCATCATCGCTTTCTGCAACTATTTCGACAATATTATGATACAAACCATCGGTTTTTTCTTTTAAAACATTAACAATTTGATTATTTTTTAAAGTAGCAAAAGGAACTGCTTTTTTTGTTAAAGTATTTTGTATGTCTTCAACGGTTTTTTCAAAACTTGTATTTTCTTTGTCTAATTTGTTCACCACAAAAATTACTGGCAAATTCTCTTTCTGCAAAATCTCCCATGCTTTCTCTGTGCCAACTTCTACCCCACCTGTTGCATTTACCACAATGATGGCAAAATCTACAACCCTTGCTGATGCGATTAGTTCTCCAATAAAATCTAAATATCCTGGAACATCAATAAATTGCAAAAAATTATCTTTATATTCACAATTAAGTATAGATAGATTTATTGAACTTTTACGTTCCTTTTCATCCTCTTCGTAATCGCTTATAGTTGTTCCTTCATCAACCCTTCCTAATCTAGAAACTGCACCACATTTAAAAAGTAATGCTTCTGAAATTGAAGTCTT
>JAMWCT010000046.1 GCA_023819525.1 Candidatus Omnitrophota bacterium | reverse complement strand
ATTCTGTGCCACTGACAGCACTGGTTGGAAAAGCGATTTGTGGCCATATCTGACTATTCATTGATTTTTTGATTTTAGAAATTTAAAATTTTCAAAAAATTCAAGACGCTTCGGCGTCTTTTTTATTGTTGAACATATTTTCCAAATTTGTTAAACTGTAAGTTGTAGACTGTTTACTGTCTACGATTACTGCTAACTAAATTTTATGGACAAAATAAAAGAATTATTAGAAAGAGGAGTAGAGAAGGTAATTGTTAAAAAACATTTAGAGGAAGCTTTGAGAAGAAGGAAGAAACTTAGAATAAAACACGGTCTTGATGCAACGGGGCCAAAAATTCATATTGGACGAGCAGTTTCACTTAGAAAACTTAGAGAATTTCAAGAGTTAGGGCATAAAATTGTTTTAATTATTGGTGATTTTACTGCACAAATTGGAGATGCCTCAGACAAACAAGCAATGCGTAAACCTTTATCTTTAGAGGAAATTAAAGAGAACATGAAAGATTATATTAATCAGATAGGTAAAGTTTTAGACATAAGCAAAGTTGAATTACATCATAATAGCGAGTGGCTTGGGAAGTTAAAAGCACAAGATTTATTAAAACTTTCAATGAACTTCACAGCTCAACAGATGATACAAAGACGTAATTTTAAAGAAAGATGGGATAAAGGTAAGAACATTGGATTGCATGAACTTGATTACCCTCTTTTACAAGGATATGATTCTGTTGCAATAAAAGCTGATGTTGAAGTTGGCGGATTTGATCAACTTTTTAATTTAATAGCAGGACGTAAAATTCAAAAAATTTATGGACAGAAGCAACAAGATATTTTAACAACTCAGATGCTTGAAGGACTTGATGGTCGTAAAATGAGCACCAGTTGGGGCAATATAATTACAATAGTAGATGAACCTGATGATATGTATGGCAAATTGATGTCAATGAGCGATAACCTAATTATTAAATACTTTGTTCTTTGTACAGATGTTTCGTTGGACAGGATTAGGGATATGGATAATAGTTTGAAAAATAAAAAAGTAAATCCCCGTGATTTAAAGGCTGAACTAGCCAAAGAGATCGTGACTATATATCATAGTAGAGAAGAAGCTTTAAAAGCCGAAAAAGAGTTTAATAGAATCTTTAAGAAGAAAGAGAAACCAGACAAAATAAGAGAATTTAAAGTAATAAAAAAACCATTTAATGTTTTGGATTTACTGCTTGAGTCAAAACTTACGAAAAGTAAAAGCGAAGCAAGAAGGTTAGTAGAGCAAGGCGGAGTGAAGATTGATGGCGAGATTTTGAAAGACTGGAGAAATAAAATTAACGTGAAAGATAAAATGGTGATACGGGCAGGAAAAAGAAGATTTTTAAGGATAAGATTGAAATAAATTTACAATTCAATTTTTATAAAATTAAAAATTTGTTTTTTTTACATAAATTTTTAAATAATAAAAATACTCGCTACGGTACGTTTTTAAAATTAGACTTTAGCGGTGGGTAGGGTATAGTATATTATAGTATTTATTGTGCAATCAATGCCGCCCCTAAAATTCCTGCATCCTCACCTAATTTAGATTTCACAATATTTGGTTTGTAATTTTTATAGAAAATATATTTTTTCGATTCTTTTTTTGCAGTATTTAAAATCAAGTTAGACTTTGCAATACTACCACCAACTACAATTATTTCTGGATCTAACATATTTATTATACTAGCAAAACCAATTCCTAGGTATTTACCTGCTTCTTTACAAATTTTATAATCAAAAGACTTTTTATCCTTCAAAGCATATTTTCTTATCTCTTTTGCTGTTTTATTTTTTCCAGTTATTTTTTTGTATTTCTTTTCTATAGCTTTACCTGAAGAATATGCTTCCAGGACTCCTTTTATTCCGCAAGTACATTTGTTTTTATAAGGATCTACAATTATATGTCCAGCTTCTGATGCGAAAGACTTTCCATGATATAATTTTCCATCTATAACGATTCCACATCCAATCCCTGTTCCTAAAGTTAATCCAACCATATTCTTGTATTTTTTTCCAGCGCCAAATATATATTCTCCCCAAGCAAAACAATTTGCATCGTTGTCCACTTTGATATTTATAGTTTTTTTAAGTTTATTTTTAAGAAAATTTACAAGTTCAAAATTTTTAAGTCTTTTCATGTTTGGTGAAAATATAAGTCTTCCAGATTTTATATCAACTTGACCTGCTATTCCAACTCCAATCTTCTTAACTTTATTTCTAGGATCTAATTTTTTAATTAAAAAAACAAGGTCGTCTGTAATTTTATTTTTGTCAGCCCTTGTTTTAATTTTTAATTTTTTTATAATCTTTCTGTTTTTTGAAACAAAACCAGCTACAATTTTTGTAGCTCCAATATCAATTCCTATTGTGGCGGATTTTATTTTCATTTCTTTTTATAAAATTTAGCTGCATCTTCAGAGGAAACTGTATTTACATACAATCTTGATCCAACCTCAACGCCTCCCCACACGTTTTTCCTAGGGCATATTCTTATGTAAAAATGTTCTTCTCTATCTGTTACTGCTTGATGAAGATATAGATTATATGGAATTTGATTTTTGTCTAATTTTTGAATAATTTTTTTAAGAGCTTTTGCGAAAGATTTATATTCTTCGTTGCTTAGATAAGTAATGTTATCTATATGTTTTTTGGGTAACATCCAAATTTCATAATTATAAGTGGAAGCATAGGGGCAAAAGACAACTATATTTTTATCAGAATAAACTTTTCTAGGGCCTTTTTCTTCTTTTTTTAATAAATCACAATAGTAACATGTACCATTTTTAATTCTATATCTTTGTGCTCTTGCAAGTTTATTTACTATATGAGGACTTAAGAATGACAGTGCTAAAATTTGGGAATGCGCATGTACTAAAGAAGCTCCCGCCTTACCCCCATTATTTTTAAATATAATAATATATTTTATATCATCAATTTTGGATAATACTTTCGTTCTTTGTGCGAAGACCTTAAGCACCTCTACAATATGGTTCAAACTAAAATCACCGAATTCTAAATTATGTTTTGGTGTTTCTACGACCAATTCATGAACCCCTTTTGCTTTTATATTGTCTAAAGTGACAATTGGATAAGCGTTTTTTACTACTTTTATTTTCCAATCCCCGTTTTTTTTAACAGTAAAAATTCCTTTTTGTTTTTTAAATTTTGTTTTACAAAAAGGACAATTTTTAGAACTAACCGGTCTTTCCTGAGGAGATGGAATATCGTGTGGTCTTTTTTCTCGAGAAGGAACAATAAGGACGAATCTGTCGTGGATATAATCTTTTCTAATTTCTGTTTTTTTCATAGTCGTGGTTTAAGTGAATTTGGATATATATGTATAATTTTTTCTGTAGATAAAATTAAATATTTTTACTTCTAAAATCCCTTATAACTTCTCTGTAGATCTTTTCATAACCATCCACCATCTTTTTCACAGAAAAATTTTTCTCTATATATTTTCTACATTTTATTCTATCTATTTCGTCTATGTTTTGCAAGGCGTGCATTGCTTGTTTTAGATTGTTTACAATAAATCCAGTTTTATTATTTTTTATTATTTCTTTCATTGCTCCTTTATTGTAAGCAATAACTGGAGTTCCTGAAGCCATTGCCTCTATCACTACTAAGCTAAATATTTCATCGTATGTAACAGGATATATTAAAGTTTTCGCATTGCGTAATAATTCTTGTTTTTTAGTCTCAGTAACTTCGCCTAGATATTTTATGTTCTTATTTTTTAAAAACGGCTTTATTTTTTTGTCAAAAAATTTTTTGTCACTATAATCTAGCTTACCAGCCATAATCAATTTACTTCTTGTTTTTAATGCAAATTTAACAGCTTGATCAGCTCCTTTAGCGGGAGACATTCTGCCTAGAAATAAAATATAATTTTTAGGATTTTCATTATATTTTATATTTTCTATGGGCAACCCATTATATACTACTCCAGCATATTTTGCGTCAGGTATTGTTTTTTTTGAAAACTTGGAGAGTGCTGTAAAATATACATTTTTGTAAATTTTACTTAAAACTTTAATTTCATCTAAAACTGGTCCCCCATGATGTGAAGTACATATTACAGGAATATTTACTAATTTAGAAAAAAGAAGCCCAAAATATCCACTATTTGTATCTTCGTGATAGTGTATCAGGTCAAACTCTTTTGAATCTTCAAATGCTTTTGCGATATTTAATAGTGGATACAATTTTGCTCCCCACGGTACTTTATCTTTTCTTAAATATCTACTAACAACTGAAACCAATTTTGCTTTTGTAATAGAATCTCCGCTTGCATATAGAGTTACCTCGTGTTTTCTTTTTACAAGTTCTTCTGTTAGGTAGCTCACAATCCTTTCTGAACCGCCATATTTCACAGGAGGAGTTCTCCACCAAATTGTTGATATTTGAGCAATTTTCATTTCTTATTTTTTGATAATAAATCATTATAAAATTTCAGAAAAATTGCATTTGTCCATCCAAATCCTTCTTGTACTGGATATCTTTCAGATTTTGCAACAGTTCCTTTTACAACGTCATATTTTTCCCAAAATTTTCCAGTGTTTCTAAAAACCTTAGAACATAACTTTAACCATTTTTCTTTTATTCTTTTTGAATTTTTATAATATCCATAATTTTCCAAAGCCTCCGTAACTATTAGATGTAACGGAGCCCAACCATTTGGATAGTTCCACTGTTTATTTGGTTGCCTGTAATTTTTATCACAAGTAGCAATTCCGAATTTTTTCTCAAATTTCTTAAGGTTTTTTACTGTTAATCTTGCCTGTTCTTTAGTTGCTAACTTTACCCATAAAGGAAAGTATCCGACAAGTGACCAAATATTTGTTTGCTTTTTATTTTTTAAATCGTAATCGAAGAAAAACCCCTTTTTGTTGCTCCAGAAATATTTATTTATCAGTCTTTTTCTAATCTGAGCTTTTCTGTGCCAATAATTTTTTTCTTTATTATTTTTTAGAACGTCTGTAAAAAATTCAAAATCTTTTTCATATTTATATAACAAACAATTTAGATCAACAGGTAATATATCAAGACATCTATCTAAGAATCTTGGCGATAAATCCCATCCACTTCCAGCTTCTGCTAAAATATGTACGTAATTTATATCAAAAAACCTTGAAAGACCAGTTTTTGTAATAATGCTGATTTTGTTTTCATATTTTCCGGTCCATATGTTTTTGTATTCTTTTTTTGCAAGTTCAAACGCATTTTTGAGCCACTTTTTATCTTTATATATTTCAAAAACATCTTTGATCATCGAAGACAAAAAAGGGGGTTGTGAGTGAGCTAAAAAATAAAACCTGTTACTTGTAGGAATGACCCCAAATTTGTTTACTAGATACAAAAAGTTATTTACTATTCCTTTTATTAGACTATATTTTTTTTCTATTTTTAATCCCTGGATTATAAAATAACTGTCCCAATAAAACATTTCAGGGAACATTTTATGATTTGGGGAAATATATTTATTCGGTAGGCCTATAAAAGTGTTACAGTCGTTCGGACGATGATTTATAGTTTTTTTCCAGTATTTTTTAA
This sequence comes from Candidatus Omnitrophota bacterium, assembly GCA_023819525.1. Classification (GTDB taxonomy): domain Bacteria; phylum Omnitrophota; class Gorgyraeia; order Duberdicusellales; family 4484-171; genus JAMWCT01. The sequence goes on along the minus strand of JAMWCT010000046.1, from coordinate 6,014 downwards.
TATAATTTAATTCTTTTTTAAAATCGCTTTTCATAATTTTTAGTAACTTCTTTATATAATTTTAAAGTTTCATTCGCCATTTTTACCCATGAGAATTTTTCTGCCTGTTTTTTACTTTTTTCAGATAGTAGTTTTAACTTTTTTTCATTTTTAAGTATTAAATTAAGACTATTTTTTATATCACTTACTGAATATGGATCGCATAATATTCCAGCGTTTCCAACAATTTCAGGCAGTGATGAGATTTTAGAGGTGAGAACCGGCGTACCAAAACTCATTGCTTCTAGCGGAGGAATGCCGAATCCTTCGTAAAGAGATGGAAAAATAAATAACGTCGCATTTTTGTAAAAGACATTTTTTTCTAGAAAAGATAGGTATCCTATAATTTTTATCTTATTGGTTAACTGTAATTGTTTAATTATTTTTTTTAAATCATCTTCGTAAATTTTATCTCCTGTTCCTGATATAATAAAATCAAATTTATTTTTAATTTTTGACTTTGAGTAGGCTTGAATCATTCGTATAATGTTCTTTTTTGGCGCTATTTCTCCTAGAAAAAATATAAATTTATCATTTTTTATTCCAAAATTTTTAAACACTCTTTTTTTATTTTTATCAATTTCTATTTGACTGAGTATTGGCTTGTCAAAACCATTGTATATTACTTTAATTTTTGGTGATTCCACATTTAAAAATTTAATAACATCTTTCTTTGTATTTTTAGATACCGCAATAATTGCATTAGAGCATTTTGCAGCTATATTTACTCCTATTTTGTAATAATTTTCTTCCTCTTTATTTAAAAAGTGTTTTTTGATATTAAACGAGATTAAATCATGTATTGTGACCACATAGGCACAAGAAGATATTATAGAGCCTTGATTTTGTGTGCCATGAAATAAGTCTAAATCGTTTCTTCTATTTACAGCATCAGAAATAGTTTTTATGTTCCAGAAAAATTCGTTTTTGATATATTTATCATCTAAATTTTTAAATTCTAACTTAGCAAATTCTATATTTTTGCGTTCATTTTTGTTGAAAAATTCAAATATCTCTTTGTTATGATAAAAGATAACAAAGTCAACAGATTTATATAAATTTTTTATTAAATTAAAAACATAATATCCCATTCCACGCATACCGCTGTGGATTTGATATCCATCTATACCTATTTTAAGTTTATTTTTGTTCTTCATCTTTTTTTAATGTTTTTAAAGACTCTTGAAAAAATTTTTCATGCTCTGCCTCTTCTTTTTTTAGTTTTTTTATTAAATTCAATTTTTTCTTTTCATTTTGCCTGTAATATTTTCTATATAATTTATTTAGTATTTTTTGATATCTTCTATTATGTTTTTTCTGTTCTCTGCTTGTTTTATAGTGAGAGATATATATTTTAGGATTTTTGATGGTCTTTATATTTTTTACTCCCCTTACTATTTCATGAAGTGGTCGGTCGTAGTATCCATATCTTTTGAATAAGTTTAATTTATTATATTCAACAAGATTTAACTTTCCATTAATATAATTTTTTCTTGTGATACCGAAACAGTCATATTTTTTCGTTCTTATAAATTTTCTTAGGCTTTTTAAAAGTTCTTTAGATGCTCTTTCGTCGGCATCTATAAAGAAAATCCATTCTCCACGAGCTTTTTCTATAGCATAATTTCTCTGTGCTCCAAAATTTCCATCGAATTTTCTACGATATACTTTAGCTCCAGCTTTTTCTGCTATTTTTACAGTTTTATCTTTACTACCCCCGTCTATAACTACAACTTCATTAACATAAGGTTTGACATTTTTTATAACTTTGCCAATATTTTTCTCTTCGTTTAGAGCTATAATACAAGAGGACAATTTTATTCTTTTACTTTTCATACTAATTTAAAATTTTTTTAAATAATTTGAGCGTTTCGTCGCCCGTTTTATCCCACGAGTATTTTTTTACTATTTTATCTCCACGACTTACTAGTTTCTCTTTTAACTCAGGAGATTTTATAAGTAGATTCATTTTTTCAGCGATATTTTTATAATCGTAAGGGTCTACAAGTAAAGCTGCATCTTCTGCAATTTCTGGCATAGAAGCAACATTAGAAGTAACGACAGGACATCGTATTGACATACTTTCTAAAATTGGAAGCCCAAACCCTTCATATAATGATGGAAAGACGAGCATTTCCGCGTTTTTTATATAAGATAACATATCTTTGTAGCTGATATAGCCAGTAAACATAATATATTTCTGTAGTTTTAATTTTTTAATAAAGTTACTAATTTCTTTGTAGGTTACAGTTTTTTCGCCGGCAATTACTAGTCTGATTTCAGGATGTTCTTTGTTTAACAATTTAAAAGCTTTTATTAGATTTATTATATTTTTTCTTCTACCGAATCCTCCATTATAGAAAATATATTTAAATTTAAATTTTTTTGTTTTTATGTTTTTTAATGGTACTTTTAAAAAGCCATTTGGAATAACTTTTATTTTGTTTTCAGAACAGAAGTTGCCGTAGTATTTCAGTATATCTCTTTTGCTATTTTTTGAAATAGTTATTATTTTATTAGATTTTAACAGAACCTCTTTTGTTTCATAGTCAAATATTACTTTATCATATAAATTCATTTTTTCTATGTCTGGCAAAACCTTTGGTATTAAATCATGAATAGTCGTTACGATTTTTTGTGGGATTTTTTCAGAAGGAATTCCAAAATTTGCTGGCTGATGATATATTTGAGCATCGCATTTTTTTAATCTATATGGCAGCACAGTCTTTTCCCATGTAAACCAACTATTATCATAAATATTATCTCTTTTAGGAGCGTCAACTTTTGTTTTTATATAATTTTTATTTATCCCAGTCAGATTAAGATATATTTTTTTATTAGAGAATATATAACAAAATACCTTTTTATTTGTTAGATATTTTATAATATTTAACGTATATATTCCCAATCCGGCTGGGTTTTTCTCTAATTTTCTTCCATCAATTGCAACTTTCATATATTTTCCAATGTTTTTCCCAAATTTTAAAAATTATATTAGAATAAATTTTTTCAAAATATATTTTAGTATATATATCTAGTTTATTTAGACTTCTTATAGATTTTATCATTTCTAGACATCCTTTTTCTATTTCATCTGGATTATACCCTTTAAATCTTCCATCTGCCCACCACCAAGTACAACTCGTAAAAGCTTTGTCTAAATGCTTTCTTGCCCAGAAATAATTTGGATCATTTTTGTTCTTATCAACAACCTTTTTTATATTCTTTATAAAAAACCATAATTTTTTATGGATTTCATTGTTTTTGTTATTCCATATTGAATAGTAGTCTTTTCTTTTTATCTCCGATGGGTCACTCTCCCAGTTACATCTTTTTAGATCTACATCTTTTTTATTCTTTATTTTTTTTAGATATTCAGAGATTGTCATTGTTTCTACGTTTTTATTTCTTACTACCTTTTCTATAGTTTCAAGAGTTTTTTTATTTAAATTTAAATTGTATCCTTCACCGTCTCTGGCAGTAACTATAAAAATATTATTTAAATTTTTATTTTTAAGCATTTTGTCTATTTTTTCTGTTTCAAAAGTATTTTTATAAAATTTTCTGTCTCTGAAAACTACAATAAAATTTTCTTTAGAATTCTTGCATTTTACATCTTTTATATAATATTTCGTAGACCAATTTATATTATTAAATTTTCCATCTAAGGCAATTTCATCTAAAATTATCCATTCATATCCCATTTTTGATATTATTTTAGCAACTTTTTTAGAATAAGCCATTTCAGGCATAAAAAATCCTCTCAGACCGTATATTTTTTTAGAAACTCCCCATGCTTTACCAAAAATCTTACTATTTATATTTTCATTAAGTTTTATTTGTCTTATAACTTCATCTTCAGGAATTAGCGGCAATATTGGATGATACATTGCAGATCCGACAAGTTCAATTTGTTTTTTTAACGTAAGTTTCTTTATATCATCTAAAATATCCCTAAAACCGTAATTTAAAAGCTGTTCCGTAAGACAGCCAGAAATATTCATAGTAATTTTTGTTTTAGGATATTTTTTTAAAATATTCAAAATATATCTGTAGCTTTTATTGGTAAACTCTTCAACAATCTCCTTTTTCTGCCAAGGAGGCTGATAAAGATGAAGGAAATTTATCCAATATAGATTTTTGTCACTGATTATATTCTGTTTCTTCATCGCTTACCTTTTTTATATTTATAGGAATTTTGATAACTTTTTTTGTAATAGTAGTCTTAGTCGGAGTAGCTGGTTTTAAATCTTCTGTTTTTATAGCAATATCAACTTTACTCGAGGCTATTTTCTTAAGAGCTTTTTGGTACAAAACAATATATTTATTTGCAGAAGCATGCCATGAGAAATCTTTTTCCATGGCTCTTCGAATTAAATCATTCCAACTTCTTTTATGTTTGAAACTCTCAATAGCTCTTACTATAGCAATTAGAAAGTCTGATTTAGTATATTTTTCAAATACAAATCCTGTCCCTTTTGCTTTTTCTGGATCATAATCTTCAACAGTTTCAGAAAGTCCACCAGTAGATCTTACTATCGGTATAGATCCATAGCGCATTGCTATTAGCTGAGTAAGACCACATGGTTCAAATTCAGACGGTATAAGAAAAATATCACTTGCAGCATATATCTTGCTTGCTATTGCTGTATCAAAATTCAGATGCGCACCAAATCTTTTAGGATACGTTTTTGACAATTCCCAAAAGAAATCTTGATATTCTTCCTCTCCGCTTCCAACGAGCATTAGTTGAAAATTTAATTCAATTATTGAAGGTATTATTTTTATAAGAATATCAAGACCTTTATAGTTAGCCAATCTTGTTGCCATCCCTATTAGTGGTATGTTTTTATCTTCTTTCAACCCAAATTCCTTTTGTAATTGTAATTTATTCTCAACTTTTCTTTCTATAGAATTTACATCATAATGTTCATATATATTTGGATCTTTAGAAGGATCGAATTCTTCGTAGTCTATACCATTTAATATTCCGAAGAGTTTCGTTCTGTTTTCTATGAGTAACTTATGTAGTCCCTCACCAAATTTTGGCGTAAGAATGTCTCTAGAATATTGTTCTGATACAGTGTTTATAATATCAGAATATATAATTCCTCTTTTTGCAAAATTGATATACATAATATTTTCTGAATTGAAGGGGGGGAGAGTAGAAGTTCCGTTATCTTTCTTGCCTTCTTCAATATATTTTTCGTTCACCATGCCTTGATAACGTAAATTATGTATTGTATAAATAGTTGCTATTGAATTAAGAATAGAGTCATTTTTAAATTTATTTTTTATAAAATAGGGGATTAAGCCAGCGTGCCAATCATGACAATGTATAATATCTGGCTTCCAGTTTAATTTTTTTACAGCATCCAGCACGGCTAAATCAAAAAATATAAATCTTTGAGCATCATCTTTATATCCATATATTGTTCTCCTGCCTCCAAAAAATTCTTTATGATCTATAAAATATACTGGTATATTGTTTTTTTCTTTACCTCGAAGTAAATTATATTTGAATATATTTTTCTTATCTATGATTAAAAAATTTTTATTTTTGATTGGATAAATATTAAATTTCTTATCATAAATAACACCATGCTTTGGTGTTATTATACGGACATCGTGTCCTCTTTTTCTGAGAGAAGAAGCAAGAGAACTTACAACGTCAGCCATACCTCCAGCCTTGGTAAATGGCGAAACTTCCGCTGACACCATTAGTATTTTTAAAAATTTGGTTTTTTTCTTGACCATATTTTGATTTAAATAATAAATATAATATAAAAAACAGCGCTTACTCTTGCCACTGTTTTATTATATCATAATTTTAGATTTTCGTCTATTATTCGTATAAGAAGGGTACCTTGGTAACACTTTGTGGTATCGGAAATGGAAATTGATGGGTGGTAGATAACCTAGGGCTTGGTGAGGCCTGTGGAAATTGTATTCTATTAGCCATTCAGTCAGTCTTC
>JAMWCT010000045.1 GCA_023819525.1 Candidatus Omnitrophota bacterium | reverse complement strand
ATTGTCTTTAAGGGTTGCTAGAAGAACAATTTCTGATGAAGCCCAGGCGCGTTTACACGAAGAAGAAATCTGGACAGAGAAAAAATTAAAAGACCTTATCCATGCAAAAATAGGAGACAATGCTTTCTTTGTGGTGTCAAACAGAGAACCTTATATGCACGTTTTAGATGAAACTACTGGCTTGCCAAAATGCATTAGACCTGCAAGTGGGGTGGTTACTGCTATACACCCTATTTTATGCGCTTGTGGTGGCACCTGGATTGCTCATGGTAGTGGAAATGCTGATAAAAAATTTGTCAATTCTAAAAATAAACTTGGTGTTCCACCAGAAGACAACCGATATATCTTAAAAAGAGTATGGCTTTCAAAAGAAGAAGAAGAAGGTTACTATTATGGATTTGCAAATGAAGGCTTGTGGCCACTTTGTCACAACGCCCACACAAGGCCTATTTTTAGAGAAAAGGATTGGCAGATGTATAAAAAGGTAAATCAAAAGTTTTGTGAAAGTATTTTGGAAGAACTACCAGTAAAGAGCCCTTTTATTTTTATCCAAGATTATCACTTTACTTTGCTTCCAAAAATGCTTAAAGAAAAACGTCCGGACGCAACGATTGCTTTATTTTGGCATATTCCTTGGCCAAATCCGGAAAACTTTTTGATTTGTCCTTATCAAGAAGAAATATTAAATGGTTTGTTAGGAAGTGATCTTGTTGGATTTCATGTGCAAAATCACTGCAACAATTTCCTTGACACCGCAAATAGACTTCTTGAATCTAGAGTGGATACAGAAAAATTTAGTGTAGTAAGACACGGAAAGGAAACATATGTGCGGGCCTATCCTATAAGTATAGATGGCTATATTAATAATATAAAATCTAATAGTGAGGCAATAAGAGAGGTTGAAAAATTGAAAGAAGAATTTAACCTAAAAGATAAAATAGTTGGTGTTGGTGTAGATAGAATTGATTATACCAAGGGTATAATAGAAAGGATATTGGCTATAGATAGATTTTTAGAAAAATATCCTAAATATAAGAAAAAAATTGTTTTTATCCAATTGGCTGCTCCAAGCCGAACGCATATCCAGCGCTATCATCAACTTATAGGAGAAATAGATGAACTAATCGAGAAGAAAAACTGGAAGTATCTTGATGAAAACTGGAAGCCGATAATATATCTTAAAGGGCATTTCTCACAAGAAAAAATAGAACCTTACTATATGTTAGCACACTTTTGTATCGTCAGTTCTTTGCATGACGGGATGAACTTAGTCGCTAAAGAATATGTTGCGGCAAAGAAGGATTTATCAGGAAGTTTAATTTTAAGTCAATTTACAGGGGCCTCGAAGGAGTTAACCGATGCTATACAGATCAATCCTTATCACATTGAAGAATTTGCAGATGCCATAAAGTTAGCAATTGAAATGCCTATAGAAGAAAAAAGGAAACGTATGGAGAATATGCGAAAATCTATAATAGAAAACAATGTTTACCGCTGGGCAGCAAATATTATTGAGGAATTGGCGGCCTTAAAGAAAATGTAGCATAAAAGTTTTATGCAATATTTTTTTGATGAGTGGGATAAATTAAAGAAAAAATTTAATAACAAAAATATAATTTTATTTTTGGATTACGATGGCACACTAACACCTATTGCAAAAACACCTCAAGAAGCAACATTATTGCCAGAAACTAAAAAACTATTGCGCAGATTGATAAAGAATAGGTATTGTCAATTAGCCATTATTAGTGGTAGAGCATTAAAAGATATTAAAAAAAAGATAGGTATTAATAGAGTTATTTATGCCGCCAATCATGGTTTAGAAATAGAAGGCCCAAAAATAAAGTTTAAGTATCCAACTTCCTCTAAATATAAACACATACTTAAAAATATAAGGAATAAGTTAAAAATAAATTTATCTACAATAAAAGGAACGTTTATAGAAGATAAAGGGTTATCATTAAGCCTACATTATCGTTTAGTTAAAAAAAACAATATACCAAAAGTGAAAAAAATTCTACATCAAGCAACCGCTGCCTATAAAAAAGTAAATAAAATAAAGATTAAAAAAGCAAAAAAAGCCTTTGAAATAACACCACCAGTGGTCTGGAATAAAGGTAGAGCAATGTTGTGGCTACTTGAGAAATTAAATGCTGGTTTTACAAAAAAAGAAACTATGCCTATTTATCTTGGCGATGACTTAACTGATGAAGATGCTTTTGAGGTGTTGCACAATAAAGGAATTACTATTTTTGTTGGAAGACCTAAAAAAACAGAAGCGCAGTATTATCTAAAAAATACACAAGAGGTAAGAAATTTTTTAAGGCTTATTGCAGAACTATAATAAAATGGCAGAATTAAAAAAAGCAAAAACACCATTTAGGTTTTATACGCGAATACATTTAACCGAGTTGACCGGTTTTAAGGCTTCTAATTTATTGCAGCTTTTAGAACTTCTAAAAAAAGTGTCTGGTTCTTGTATCTATCATCACACACATAGATTCTTGCAACAACACCAATATCTTTCTCCTGAACCACCCAATGATTTTGCCTATTGGGTAAGAGAAGTATTAGGAGAAGATGAATTGGCAGAAAAATTGGCCAGTATTGATACAATTCAATTTTCTAATATACATAGCCTTAGAGAAAAAATAATCCAAACAATAGAAAATTATTTAAAAGAAAATCCATTAGCTAAATTAAGTTTTGCAAGAGAAGGCGAAGAATTCCATTTTATGAAATCGATAAGTTTTATTTTACCCACAAATTTTATTGCATATGACTTAAAAGAATTCGTGGAAATCTTAAAAAAGATAACTATAGATTCTATATATTTTCATGTTTTTGAAGCGCGCTTAAGACTAGAAAAAAATACCAATGATTTTTCTAACTGGATAGAAAGTTCTCTTTCTGATGAAGAATTAGCTAGAGAAATCTCAAGGTTTGACCCTTACACCTATACCTTAGAAGATCTACGTAAAACCTTAGTAAAAATAATTGAAAATAGAATTAGTAGCATATGATAAAAATAGAAGACTATATTCCTATTGTTGGGCAATCTATAATTGATGACCTGAGATTAATTGCAAAAAAACTAAAAGGTAAGATAATTCAAAATATTAATTCTACTTCAGTTGGGGGTGGGGTTGCCGAGATATTAAATCGCATGGTTCCTCTATTAAAAGAAGTTGGGGTGGATGCAAGATGGGATATCATAAAAGGTGGAGAAGATTTTTTTGAGGTGACTAAAAAGTTTCATAATGCATTGCATGGGAAACCACAAGAAATTACTCAGCGAGATTTTGATATATTTATGGAGAATAGCCTTCGTAATCTCGAAGAGATAAATATCTATGGAGATATCGTTTTTATTCATGATCCCCAACCAATTGTTCTTGTAAAGAAAAAATCTAATAATCTATGGATTTGGCGTTGTCACATTGATCTCTCTACTCCTAATGAAAGAATTTTTGGATTTCTTATGGATTTTATAACCAAATACGATGCAGCAGTGTTTTCTGCACCGGCTTTCTCACACAGATTTCCGATTAGGCAATTTCTAATCTCACCTTCCATTGATCCTTTAAGTGACAAAAATAAAGAATTGCCCCAGAATATTATAGATAGTGTCCTAAAAAAATATAATATTTCAAAAGATAAACCTATTATTACCCAAATTTCTCGTTTTGATCGCTTAAAAGATCCGATAGGCGTGATTGATGCTTATTTACTTGTAAAAAAATATATTGATTGTCAACTCATTTTAGCCGGGGGAACAGCCGCTGATGATCCAGAAGGCTTAAAAGTTTTTGAAGAAGTAAAAGAAAAAGCAAAACAAGATAAAGACATTCACGTTATTCTTCTACCACATAATGATATAGAAGTGAATGCATTACAGCGCGCCTCAACAATAATTATTCAAAAATCTCTAAAGGAAGGTTTTGGTTTAACTGTTACAGAATCCCTCTGGAAGGCAAAACCAGTAGTTGCCTCTAATGTAGGTGGCATACCTTTGCAGATAAAGCATAAATATTCGGGGCTATTATGCCGGTCTATTGAAGGCGCAGCATTTGCATTAAAACAATTTTTAAATAGCCCAGAATATGCTAAAAAATTAGGCCAAAATGGCAGGGAACATATCCGAAATAACTTTCTCATTACGCGGCACTTAAGAGATTATATGTTACTATTTCTTTCTTTGTTTTATAAAGACGATATAATCTATTTATAGTCAGATAATTAAAACCTTTAACCAATTCCTGCCCAAGCAAGCGAGGATAAATTTGGATAATAAATATAAGAGTTTTTATAAACCACATTATACTTACGAAGTGGGAAAACTCTTTAGAAGATTTTCTTTTAGAAGGTGGCATTTCTATTTTGCAAAAATCTTGACTTTTTATGTTGCAACAATCAAGTAAAGAAGTTAGTTGCATAAATAAAAATTGTTGCTATAATAAAAATATGACGTTATTTTTATCCTTATTAATTGTGGTAGCAATTGGGCTTACTGTTTATTTTTTCAAACAATCAAGTTCTGTTAAAGCAGAAGACAAAGGCGTTGAGGCTAAGATTTCCGAGTTAGAACATGAAATAGAAAAAATAAAAGAAGAAAGGGATAAACTAAAAGAAGAATGTGAATCTTTAGCAAACCAACTAAATGAAAAAAAGAAAGAGGAATCTGATCTTTACGATCAACTTGCGCGGACAAAAGAATGGTATGCAAAAAATCAAGAAGCATTAGAAAAAGTAAAAAAAGAAAATTTGGAACTTAGAAACTATAAATAAATTAAACCCACCTAATTCTTATAATCAAGAATCTTCATAATAAAAATGGCTTTTAACAAAATTCTTAATTTTTTTAATTACCCCTTCGTTAAGTAACAAAGCTTCATTGTGCAAACCTTCTGTAATATAAAATTCTTTTGGAGGATTTGCGATTTTGAAAAGTTTTTCTGCTAAAGCAAAGGGGACAATTTCATCGTATTTGCTGTGGATGAATAATGTTGGAATATGTACATTTTTAATTTCAGAGATTGAATCAAATTTTAAACTCAAAATAGTCTTTAGAAGAAAAGTTGGTGAAAACGGGAAAATAGTTTTAGCCATATCATAAGCAGAACTAAATGCTCCATTTAATATAAGTAAACCTACGGTCTTTCTTGCTGCAAGATAGATTGCCGGAGCACTACCTAATGATTCACCGTAAACGATTATATTTTTTGAAGGAATATTTAATTTGTTTACAAGATAATTGTAACTAGAAACTACATCAATATATAGACCTTTTTCAGAAGGAGTCCCTTCACTTAAGCCATAACCTCTCCAATCAAAAATAAAAACATTAAAGCCTGCATCAAAAAATAATTTAATTACACCTACCCTATCTGAAATGTTACCTCCGTTACCATGACAATATAAAATTGTTGGCAAAAAGGTGTCTTTTTTGCAAAACCATCCATAAAGTTTAGTATTATCTTTTGTTTGGTAAAAAATTTCTTGATACTCTATATTAAAAATTTTTGGAGTTATAGCAACTATTTTGGTAGGGTAAAAAACTTTTGTTTTTTCAAACCATTTTAAATAAATAACAAAAGAAACCAAAATTAATAAAAAACCAACTACTGTTAGCAAAAGATTTTTTAAAAACATACTTTTACTATTTTAATATTATAAAACAAATCTTCTACAAATAAATATAATTTTAAGTCTTTGACTTTAGTGCTCTTATACAAAATTTTTAAAAAACTGATTTTTTTTAGGTTTTGTAGTATAATATATTTGTTTAAAGAAAACACAGGTAAGTATTTTAAAAAATCAAAAACAGATTTTATGAGTGAAAATATCATATATATAATAATTTCGCCTATAATTATAATACTTATACTTGTACTTATTTTTTATTCTAGTAAAAAGAAAATAGATGCGCTAAAAGAATTATCAACTTTCCTAAATGGCACTGTTTCTAAATATTACTTTACTCCAACCTTTATTGGAGAATATCAAGGACTTAAATTTTCTATTTCGCTTGTAGCCGGTAGCAACACTACTCCACTTTATTTAATAATTTCTTTATTTAAAAATTCTTTTTTTAGATTGAGTATTTATAAAGAGTCTATTTATTTTTTACTTGATCTTGGTAAAAAATTTGGCATTCTCAATAGAGTAAAGACCACTGATGAAATGTTTGATAGAGAATTTTTAATATTTTCAAATAAGCCAACAGAAGTAATGTTTTATCTTAACAATATGAGTATAAAAAATACAATAAGAGAGTTGTTTAATAATGGATTTAATGCTATTATTATAGATGGTAAGAAGATTATAATCAAAAAAGAAAATTGTGTTTTAAGAAGAGATCTACAGCAAGAGAACTTAATAGGGGTTCTTCAAAGACTTAGCCTTTTGGCTAAAACCCTGTAATTTTTTTAATATGTACTATAAAATATAGGAGGTGAGAAATGTTTTGGATAAAAGTAATTTTGTGGATGGGTGTGGTTATAGGCATTTCAGGTATAAGAGTTATTTCTCAGTGGGAGTGTGGAGTTGTCTTTAGGTTTGGTAAATTTGTAAAAGTAATAAATCCAGGACTGCGATGGGTTATTCCTATAATTGATAGCGTATATCATGTAGATATGAGGATACGCACAATGGATGTTATACCACAAGAGGTCATGACCAAAGATTCTGTGCCTGTTAAAATTGATGCGGTTGTATATTATAAAATTTTTGACGCCAAAAAATCTGTAATTGCAGTAGAGAATTTTTCTTATGCGTCTACATTGTTAGCCCAATCAAAATTAAGAGACATTGTGGGTAAGTATGATTTAGATACTTTGTTAATGAGTAAAGATAAGATTGGAAATGAAGTTTTAATAACGCTACAAGGACCCACAGATGAGTGGGGGGTAAATATTTTAAGTGTAGAAATAAAAAATATTGAGATACCCGATAATATGAAGCGGGCAATGGCTAAAGAGTCAGAAGCGGCAAGAGAAAAAAGAGCTAGATTAACTAAAGCCTCAGCCGAAGAGGAAGCAAGTAGGATGTTTGCTAATGCCGCTAAAACAATAGCTGAAAGCCCTAATGCTTTAGTTTTAAGACAATTACAAACTTGGCAAGAAATTGGCGCAGAACAGAATAGTTTAATAATTTTAGTTCCTGTTGAATTTGCAAAAATACTAGGACAAAAATAAAATATACATAATTTACATTTTCCATAAGATAACTATAAACACAAGTTGGTTAATTTATAAAAAAAGAACGCTGTTTATCTTTTTTTTATTTTTTATATTTTTGAATATCTATCAAGTTTATGCATTAGAGAAAATGTCTTTAGAAATTATTACTTTTGGCAATATAGAAGAAGCAGTTTTAAATTACTTAAGCAAAAATTTAGAAGAGATTTTTTCTACAAAAGTTAATATTGGTGGTTCATATGATATACCTCGATATGCGTATGCTCAAATGAGAGATCAATATCTTGCTTTGCTTATCTTAAATGCCCTCCAAACCCCTAAAGAAAATCAAAAAATTTTAGCAATCATCGATAAAGACCTGTATGCAGAAGGATTAAATTTTGTCTTTGGCGAAGCAGAACCAAAAAAAGGTGTTTGTATTATTTCTATTACTAGATTGCGCCAATCGTATTATGGTTTAGAAGAAGACAGAGAACTTTTTTTAAAACGTGCACTTAAAGAGGCGGTCCATGAAATAGGTCATCTTTTTGGTTTAAATCATTGTTCTAACCCTAAATGCGTAATGCATTTTTCTAATTCTCTTTTGGATACAGATAGAAAAGATTATCATTTTTGTAACAATTGTATTAAAATTTTAGGTTTTTAATCAAACGAAATGGAACAAAAACAGATTTATATAATTTTGGGTGTAATCTTTTATATGATAGTAATGCTATTTATTGGATATTTTGCAAGTAAAAAAATAAAAAATACTAAAGACTACATTATAGCCGGCGGAAGACTTGGTTGGTTTTTATCTATAGGGACATTATTTGCCACTTGGTTTGGCGCAGAAACTTGTATGGGGTCATCAGCGACGGCTTACGAAAAAGGAATATTAGGGGTAATTGCTGATCCTTTTGGCGCAGGGTTATGTCTTATTATTTCAGGCTTATTTTTTGCAAGATATCTTAGAAGTTTAAATATTCAAACTATAATAGACTATTTTCAATTTCGTTATAGCAAAAAAGTTGCAGCATTTTTAAGTATCATTTATATACCAGTATATTTGGGTTGGATAGGAGCGCAACTTTTGGCTTTTGGTTATATTCTAAATTCTTTAACAGGATTACCTCTTATAAACTCTATTATGATCTCTACAATAGTAGTCATAGTTTATACTTATGCAGGTGGTATGTGGGCAGATACACTAACAGATTTATTTCAGGGATTAATTCTAATTTGTGGATTAGTTATACTTTTACCTATTTTTATAAAAGATATAGGTGGGTTAAATATTGCAAAAGCAAAAATTAGTAAAGAATTTTTTTATTTTTATCCGAAAAGTAAATCTTTTCTAGATTGGTTAAATTATATTCAAGCTTGGATAATTGTTGGGTTAGGTTCACTTCCAGCACAAGATCTTTTTGCAAGAATTATGGCTTCTAAAAGCCCAAAAATTGCAAGATGGTCTTCTATAATAGCAGGTTTTCTTTATGTAAGTGTTGGATTAATTCCTGTTTTTTTAGGGATTTTTGGCAGAATTGTTTTTAATGAAATCGGTGAAAAAAATATCCTCATAGAACTTTCTTTACGTTATCTATCACCACTTTTTATGGCTTTAATGGTTGGTGCGCTTCTTTCAGCAATTATGAGTAGCGCTGATAGTGCACTTTTAGCACCAGCCAGCATTATTGGGCATAATATTGTTCCTTTAATATTGCCAAAAGCAAGTGAGAGATTTAAATTGAATAGTTGTAAATTAAGTGTTGTTTTTTTATGTATCCTTTCTTTAGTTTTGGCTATTTATTTTAAAAACATATACCAACTTTGTTTAGAGGCGTGGGGGATACTTTTAGTAGGAGTAGTTGCACCTTTGATAGCAGGTGTATATTGGAAAAAAGCTAATAGTTTTGGTGCAACAGGCGCAGCGATTGGAGGAGTGCTTTTTTGGATAATTTTAAAAACTTTTAGCCCATCAAATTACCCTCATAATCTTCTTGGATTTCTTGCCTCAGCGATTTTTCTTATAACATTTAGCTTGCTTTCGCAAAAAAATTAATTTTTTAATCAATTTTTAGCAATTTTAACAAAAAAATAATTTTTTATTATTTTATTGATTTTTTTTAAAAAATATGATATTCCTTATAATAGGAGGTTTTATGGAAGGAGAGGGTATAAAAAAAATGAAATCTTCAAGAAGTCAAATTATGACCACAAAAGAAGCTGCAAAATATTTAGGTATACATCTAATCACTTTATATAGGTTAATTAAAAAGGGCGAAATTCCTTCTTTTAGAATTGGTGGTCTTTGGCGACTGAAGAAAGATTTATTAGATGCCTGGATTTTAAACAGGATAAATAATAAAATTCAAAAAAAATAAACTCTTTTTTAAAAACTATTATGAACCAATTAGATGTTTTAAATTGGTATGCCTTGTATACTAAACCAAGACATGAAAAATTTGTGGAGAAAGAGTTTTTAAGAAAAGGAATAGAAGCATTCACACCAAAATTAACATTTAAAAGACGCTGGTCAGATAGAATAAAAATTGTCGAGGAGCCTCTTTTTAAAGGTTACTGTTTTGCAAAATTTGCGTTAAAGAATAAAATACAAATTTTAAAACAAAAAGGGGTTGTAGAGGTAGTTCATTTTTTTGACCAATATATTCCTGTGCAAGATAGTGTGATAAATTCTTTAAAAATTTTAGTAGAAAATCAAATTAGATTAGAACCTTACCCATACCTAAAAATAGGTGAGAGGGTTATAATTAAAAGAGGGCCATTAAAAGGAGTTGAAGGTTTTATTGTAGAAAAAAGAAATAAAAATACAAGACTTGTTGTATCAATTGATGCTATTGGTTCATCGGTGCAGTGCGTTGTAGATGTTGATTGCGTGGAGATAGCTTAAATTAGTATATTTACAGTTTTTTAGTTAGTGCAACATATTAAAACAAATTGTTTATTTTCAAAAACCAGTCAATGTGACTGAGAGGGCGAAGCTTTGTTTTTTAAAAAATGAAGAAAGCACTAATTACAGGTATAACTGGTCAAGACGGTTCATATTTAGCTGAGTTTTTGCTTTCAAAAGGTTATAAAGTTTTTGGTTTGATAAGACGCGCTAGCACTTTTAACACTCAAAGGATTGAGCATATTTATATAGACCCACATAGTAAGGGAGCAAAATTATTTCTTTATTATGGAGACCTAGCTGATTCAGGACAATTGACTAATATAATTTATAGTATAAAGCCTGATGAAATTTATCATTTAGGGGCACAGTCTCATGTAAGAGTAAGTTTTGATATCCCTGAATATACAGGGGATATCACCGGCCTTGGTACAATTAGAATTTTAGAAGCGATAAGGAAGTTAGGCAAAAATATTAAATTTTATAATGCAGCATCTTCAGAAATGTTTGGGAATGCTCCTGCGCCACAAAATGAAAAAACCCCATTTTATCCAAGAAGTCCTTATGCAGCTTCAAAAGTTTATTCTTATTGGAGCACTGTAAATTATAGAGAAGCTTATAATTTATTTGCCTCTAACGGAATACTTTTTAACCATGAGAGCCCCAGAAGAGGAGAAACTTTTGTTACTAGAAAAATAACAAGGGCCATTGCTTCAATATTAATAGGGAAACAAAAAAAAATTTATTTAGGAAATTTAGATGCAAAAAGAGACTGGGGTTTTGCACCTGAATATGTGGAGGCGATGTGGAGAATTTTACAACAAGAAGAGGCGGAAGATTTTGTAATTGGAACAGGCAAAAGCCATTCTGTAAGAGAATTTTTAGAAAAAGCTTTTTATTATGTGGGTATAAAAATAGGTTGGGAAGGTAAAGGAGTTAATCAAAAAGGCATAGTTAAGGATTTAAAGTTAAAAAATAAGTATTTAAAGAAAGGGGCTGTTTTAGTAGAAATTGACCCAAGATATTTTCGCCCAACTGAAGCTGATAATTTAAGAGCAGATATAACAAAAGCAAAGGAAAAATTAGGATGGAGCCCAAAGATTACTTTTGATGAGTTAATAAAAATTATGGTTGATTATGATTTAAAATTAGTTGGTATTAAGCCAAAAGGCGAAGGGATAAAGATCTGTCAAGAAAAAGGCTTCTGTTATACTAACCACATATATTCTTTTTTCCCAAAAGAATATTGATGAAAAAAAGTTCTAAAATATTTGTTGCCGGTGGAACAGGATTAGTTGGTTCTGCCTTAATAAGGGTATTAAGAAAGAAAGAATATAAAAATATCGTTTCAAATTATTTTAGTAAAAATCCAACCTCTTTAGGAGTAAAGTTTTATAAATTAGATTTAAGAAGTCAAAAAGATACAGAAGAGTTTTTTAAAAAAGAAAGACCACAATATGTATTTTTAGCAGCAGCAAAGGTAGGTGGAATTTTAGCAAACTTAACTTATACAGCTGAATTTATTTATGATAACCTA
>JAMWCT010000044.1 GCA_023819525.1 Candidatus Omnitrophota bacterium | reverse complement strand
ATCATCTTTTTATCCTATCTTTTAATGCTAGATCTGTCTTATTTGAGAGGTTTAAAAATTGGCTCTATCTTGCCTTTATTAATTCTTTTAAACTATTCCTAATCACTTCGCAAACGAAGGAGACTTAAAATTAAAAGTTGTTTTTTATTTCTTTTATTAGCTTATAGGTAGTGAATAAGATATATTCTAATTGATTTTTACTAATAGAAAGTGGAAGGAAAAAATAAATAACATTGCTTAAAGGCCTTAAAATAAGTCCTTTTTTTAAAGCTTCTCTATAAATTTTAAATCCAATTCTTTCTTTAAATGAAAATGGTATCTTTTTATTTTTATTCTTTACTAACTCAATTGCTCCAATTAAACCCATCGTTCTTACATCACCAACTATATCTAAATTATTAAATTCTTTAAGTTTTGTGGCTAATAAATCAATTTTTGGTTTTAAATTCTCTAAAATTTTTTCTTCCTCAAAAATTTTTAGTGTCGCTAATGCTGCTGCGCAAGCTATTGGATTGGCTGTATAGGTATGCCCATGATAAAAAGTTTTCTTTTTATAATAATCATCATAAAAAGCCTTATATATTTTATCAGTAGTTAAAGTTACTGCCAAAGGTAGTATTCCTGAGGTTATGCCTTTTGCAAGACACATAAAATCAGGTTCTACTTCAGCATATTCGCATGCAAACATCTTACCTGTCCTACCAAAACCAGTCGCTACTTCATCTAATATTAAATGCACCCCATAAACCTTAGCCAGCTGGGCAACTTTTTTTAAATATTCTTTAGGATAAATTATCATACCACCGGCAGCTAAAACCAAAGGCTCTAAAATTATAGCAGCAATTTCAAAATTTCTTTTTTCTAATAATTTTTCTAAAGGTTTTATACAATCTAATTGACAGCTTTTGAGCTCTTTTTTCATTGGACAACGATAGCAATAAGGAGAAGGCGCTTTAAAAGATTTAAAAAACAAAGGTTTGAAAACTTCATTAAATAAACTAACACCACTGACACTCATTGCACCAATTGTATCTCCATGATACGCATAATCCAAAGATACAAAACTTCTTTTTGTTTTCACACCAATATTTTTCCAATACTGAAAAGACATCTTTAAAGCCACCTCAACAGCGGTTGAGCCATTATCAGAAAAAAATACCTTTTTTAAATTTTTTGGAGTAATACTAGTAAGTTTTTGGGCTAACATAATTGCAGGCTTGTGAGTAAAACCTGCAAACAATACATGGTCTAATTTTTTAATTTGTTCTCTGATGGCGGATGTTACTTTTGGATGGTTATGTCCAAATACGTTACACCACCAACTTGAGATAGTATCATAATAGATATTGCCTTTAATATCATAAAGCTTTATGCCTTTTGCTTTCTCTATCAAAATTGGTGGAAGTTTACAGCAATCCTTCATTTGGGTAAAAGGGTGCCAAATATATTTTAGGTCTTTTTTTATCCAGTTATTCATTTTTTAAAGCCGAAAATATTTTTTTTCCTATTGATAAAAATTTTTTATATAAAACTTCTATATTTTCCTCGTAAGGCAAAACCCCAAATATATTTTTTCTTGTTAATTTTTTTATAATTTTTATATTATCTTCTAAAATTAAATCATTTTCATTTTTTATTAAGTTATTAAAAATAAGCCCTAAAATTTTAATTTGTCTTTTTTGTATTACCTCTATTGTCAGAAGTGTATGATTTATAGCACCTAATCTATTAGCCACCACAACAACTGTAGGCAAATTTAACTCTTTTACGATTTCAACGCTTAAATTTTTTTTGTTATACGGCACCAAAACACCACCAGTCCCTTCAACTATTACGAAATCAAATTTATTTAAAAGATAATTAAAACTTTCTTTTATTTTATTTTTTAAAATTTTTTTCCCTTCTAATTTTGCTGCAAGATGAGGAGATGAAGGAAATTTTAAGATATATGGGCAGAGGTATTTAATATATTTTTTAAAAACATTTATTTTTTCTCCCATAATTTTTAAATGTGTCTTTATATCGATTAGAAAACCACCTGTCTGAAACCATTTTTGGGTAATAACGTTATAGCCCTGCTCTTTGAAATATCTTGCAATCAGACCACATACAATAGTTTTTCCGACAGCAGTATCAGTTCCTGTAATAAAAATGGCTTTCATCTATGACCTCTACAAAAAATTAATTGATAAGTAACTACTATTTTATCAAATCTTTCTTTATATAAATTTTGTAGTTTTAAAAGTTTTCTTGGCGTTAAAATATACTTTACTAAATCAACCCCTTTTGAACCGGTATAGGTTATATGTTTAAATAGTTTTATGATGGAAGTATAACTTTTTTTATAAATAACTTCCTCTATTAAAACATTTTTAAAGATTTTTTTCATAAGTTTTTCTAACATAATTTTATCTTTAAAATTAGAAGCCAAAAAAATTTTATTTTCCCCAAATAAATCTGAAATTACACAATTTAACTCATAAAATGTAAGCGGCCCGACTGTAGAAAACAAAATATAGCCCTTCTTTTTTAACAAACTTCTATATAAAAGAAGCGATTTTTCTAAATTATAAAACCACTGAAAACACATATTAGAGGTAATAAGGTCATATTTTTTAGTTTCTTTAATATTCTCCCCATCACAAATATAAAAATTTACATTCTTATAAGTTAATTTTTCTTTTGCTTTTTCTATCATTTGTGCTGATAAATCTATGGCGTCTATAAAACTAAAAGGAAATTTTTTATGTAAAAGTTTTGTGTAGTTAGCTGTTCCACAACCTATTTCAAGAATATCTTTTGGTGGTATACAATTTAAATATTCTATTAGTTTTTTTGCAGAAAATTTTTGCATATCAGAATAAAGGTCATAAAGGTGAGCGTATTTTGAAAAATTTTTAATTATTTTCTCTTTGATTAACATAAAAGTTGACTTATGTCCGTTTCTAAAAATGGAATATGCCCGGTGTTATCTAATAAAAAAAATCTACTTTTATTTAATATCTTACTTACGGAAAGCGCTCTCTGATATGAGACGATTCTATCTTGCTTGCCATGGATTATTATTATATCATCTATCTTGTCTAAATCCTTTGGGTTAATTTTTGCAACTTTAAGATAATCTAGGCCCTCACATAAACTTTTGCTGCTAAATTCTTTTAAATAATCTTTTAGTAGTGTTTTTTTAAAAAAAGAAACACTTTTTTTATCAAAAAAACAATTGTGATAAAATTTATAAAGATATGCCTCTTTATTTTTGATTATATATACTTTTATCCTTTCTAAATCAGAAAGTTCGTATCTTTCTTGTATACTTATAAGAATAAGTTTTGAAACTATATTTGAGAATTTAGAGGCAAATTCTGCAGCAACAAATCCACCTAAAGACCATCCAAGTATTGTAATCTTTTTAAAATTATTTTCATATAAAAAATCTAAAAGAAGTTCCACAAAGCCAAAAGGAGAAAATTTTATTGGAAAAATATAGTTATATTTTAAATTAAGCGTGCTAAAAATTCTATAATCTGTTGCCCAACCATAAATTAAAACTATAGCCTTATCGAACCCTCTATCAATATATTTAAAATTAATTGACAAGGACATCTATAAGTTTATCAAGTATATCTTTTGTATGATAGTAATTTAAAGAGAATCTAAGACGGCAGCTTCCCTTTAAAACTGTCGGAGGTCTAATTGCAGGAACCCAAAAACCATTTTCTTTGAGTTTAATACTTAAATTTATGGTTTCTTTTTCCTCTCCAATAATTACAGGAACAATTTGAGAACAACCTATCGCATTAAATCCAGTATTTTTTAATTTCTTATGTAGATAAGAAGCGTTTTCTAAAAGTCTTTTTCTTCTGTGTGGTTCTTTTTTTACAATCACTAAGCTTTCTAAACAACTATTTATTATTGATGGTGGCAGGGCAGTAGAATATATAAAACTTCTACAAAAGTTAACGAAATATTCTTTAAATTTTTTTGAACATGCTACATAAGCGCCAAAACAACCCAAAGCTTTACTAAAAGTTCCCATAATAATATCTACTTTCTCCGAAACATCCTCTTCTTCAACAACACCTGAACCGTTTTTGCCAAAAATACCTGTGGCATGCGCTTCATCAACCATAAGTATAGAATTATATTTTTCTTTTAATTTTACTAGTTGTTTAAGAGGCGCTTTGTCTCCATCCATACTAAAAATTGTCTCAACTATAATTAATGAGTTTTTAAATTTATACCTTTCTTTTTTAAGCAGGTCTTCTAAATGTCCTATATCGTTGTGCCTAAATCTAAAAAACTTTGCCCCTGACAAAATTATTCCATCTATTATGCTAGCATGGTTTAATTTATCAGAAAATATAACATCGTCTCTTGAACAAAGACAACTTATAATTCCAACATTTGCTTGATATCCGCTATTAAAAACTAAACCTGCCTCCTTTTTTTTAAAATTAGCCATCCTTTCTTCTAGCATATTAAAAAGTTCTAAATTTCCACTTAAAAGTCTAGAACTACAAGTGCTATTTTTAAATTTTTTTATAGCAACAACTGCTGCTTTTTTAATAGCGGGATGTTGTGATAAACCTAAATAGTCATTTGAAGAAAAATCTACATATTTTTTATTTTCAATATATATAAAACCATCCCTTTGATTTTGTATAGATAGAAGGGTTCTATAACGATTTAATTTAATTTGTTCTTCTAATAATCTTTCTAATTTCTCCATATTCTTTTTATCTCAGCAACTAATCTATGGTCTGCCTCTATGCTTCTTCCTTTAATTGTAAGATAACCTCCTATAAGCATACCATTTGCTCCAGCCAAAAATCCTAATCCTTGAAAATCACCAAATAAGGTTTCTCTTCCTGCTGCTATTTTTATTATTTTATCTTTTAGTATGATTCTAAAAATCGCTATTGTTTTTATAGCATCAAGACAACTAATAGGTTCTTTGTTTTCTAAAGGCGTCCCTTTAATAGGAACTAAAATATTTATGGGAACAGAGTCGACGTCTAATTTTTTTAACAGCAAAGCCATATCTACCCTATCCTGCCAACTTTCTCCCATGCCAATTATCCCACCACTACAAACCTCCAGCCCAACTGATTTGGCTATTTTTATTGTCTCTATTCTTTCTTTAAAATTTGATGTAGTTACTATACGTGGATAAAACTTTTTAGATGTCTCAATGTTGTGATGATACCTAGATAGACCCGCTTCTTTTAATAATTTTAAACTCTTAAAATCCAATTTACCCAACGAAGCACACAATTTTATTTTTACTTTATTTTTTATTTGAGAAATTGCATCGCAAATTTTATAAACTTCATCATTTGTTAAAGTTTTTCCACTTGTAACAATACCAAAGCGCTCTGCACCTATATCTAAAACCCTTTTTGCTGCTTCTAGAATTTCTTTTTTTTCTTTTAATGGATATATTGGTGCACCTGTCTTATATTTACTAGATTGCGCACAAAATTTGCAGTCCTGATTACATATACCAGATTTTGCATTTAAAATGCTGCAAAGTTCTAATTTTTTCCCAACACAGTCTTCTCTTATTTTATTAGCGCGCTTTAGTAACTCTATTAATGGTAAATTTAAAAGTTTTTCTTCGACCATAATTTACTCCTTAAAATAGATTTTCTTTAATGATATGTTCTATTGTCTTTATTGTTAAAGAAATTGTTGCTTCAACATCTTTTATACTAAAAACACCAAAAGGCGAATGTATGTATCTTGCAGGAACGCTTAAAACCCCAGCAGGGATACCTTCTCTTGTCATATAAACAATAGCTGCATCTGTCATACCACCTTCTAAGATGCCCACCTGAAATTTTATTTTATTTTTTCTTGCAACTGAAATAAACATCTCTTTAACTTTTTCATTTACAATTATTCCTCTTCCTGCTGCTTCAATTAAAGTGATCGCAACACCTTCTCCTAACTTCCAACAAGAATCCGTTTCTTTTACCTGAGGAGTATCGCCTGCAGTTGTAGTATCAATAATTATAGCAAACTCTGGAGCAATTTTGAAAGCCGCTGTTCTTGCACCCTTTAAACCAACCTCCTCTTGAACTGAACTAACCGCAAAAATTTGTGCATCCACTTTTAATTTTTCCATAACTTTTAAAAGCACATAACAACCAACCCTATCATCAACAGCCTTACCAAAATATAAATCATCGTTTAAAACCCCAGCCCTACAATTAAACACTATTGAATCTCCTATTTCAATTTTTCCTAAAGCATCCTGTTTTGTTTTTACACCGATATCTATAAACATATCTTCATATTTAGGAAGTTTTTTTGCTTCTTCTTCTTTTTGTAGATGCGGCGCTTTTGCACCGATTATTCCTAAAACATCGCCTTTTTTTGATTTAATTATAACCTCTTTTCCTATAAGTATTCTATCGTCTATACCCCCAACCTTTATAAAATTAATGTAACCTTCTTTGTTTATATGTTTAACGACTAAACCAACCTCATCCATATGAGCACAAAGCATTATCTTTTTCTTTCCATCCCCTTTTTTAGCAATAATACTCCCAAGATTATCTACAAAAACCTCATCCGAAACTTTCTTAAGTTCTTTATACATTATATTACTAACCTCTTTTTCATACCCAGATACACCAGCGCTATCTAATAATTTTTTAAGTAAATCATCCATAATAACTCCTTTCTAATTTAACCTCTCTACTAAAACAGTAAATTCACCTCTCGGTTTATTTTTCTTAAAATATTCTATAGCATCATCTATATTAATCTCTATAACTTCTTCAAATTTTTTTGTAAGCTCCTTTGCGATAGTAACTCTTCTATTCCCTAGCTCTTCTTTTAGACTAATTAAAGAATCTAGTAGCCTTAAAGGTGACTCAAAAAAAACAAAAGTAAAATTTATTTCTTTCATCTTGTTAAATAATTTGAGTTTAGCTTGTCTTTTTTTTGGCAAATATCCTAAAAAAATAAACTTCTCTTTTGGTAGAGAACTTAAAGCAACAGCTACAATTAAACTACAAGGTCCTGGTACCGCCGTGATAGATAATTTTTCTTTTCTGCAAGCAGAAATTAATTTATATCCTGGATCAGAAATCGTTGGAGTGCCAGCGTTAGAAACAAGTGCTATGTGCTTGTCTTTTTTTAATTGCTCTATTACCCATGGAATTTTTTTTATTTCATTATGTTCATAGAAACTAACCAAAGGTTTCCTTATGTTAAAGTTTTTTAAAAGTAGACCTGTTTTACGTGTATCCTCTGCTAAAATAAAATCTACTTTGCCTAACACTTTCAAAGCGCGCAATGTTATATCTTCTAAATTTCCTATCGGAGTAGAAACAATATATAGCATCTTTATTCTACAGTAACAGATTTGGCTAAATTCCTTGGTTGGTCAATTTCTTTCCCTAAATTTTTCGCTACATAATAAGCAAAAAGTTGGAGAACAGGCGCTATAAGTAGAGGTGAAAAATCTTGATTTTTAAGTCTTGGTATATAAATAGCTTCGTCACTTAATTTTGAAGCTTGAATATCTTGATAATTTAATATGGCTAATACTTTTCCATTACGCGCTTTTATTTCTTGAATATTAGAAACCATTTTTTCATACAAGTTATCATAAACTGCAATGCATACAACAGCTCTATATTCATCAATTAAGGCTATTGGTCCATGCTTCATCTCACCTGCAGGATAACCTTCTGCAGGAATATAAGAAATTTCTTTTAGCTTTAGTGCCCCTTCTAAAGCTGAAGGATAATTTATACCTCTTCCTAAAAATAAAAAACATCCAAACTTTGAAAATTTATCAGCGATACTTTTTATCTTTTTGCTTTGTCCTAAAATTTCTCTTATTAAATTTGGTATTGCTTTAAGTTCTACTATTGCGTCTTGATAAAATTTTTCAGATATTATATTTTTTATTTTAGCCAAATATAAAGAAAATAAAATTAATACTAAAATTTGTGCAGTATAAGCCTTCGTTGAGGCTACACCTATTTCTGGACCTGCTGGGGTTAAAATTAGATTATCTGATATTTTTGCTAAACTTGAACCCAACATATTACATATACTTAAAACTTTTATTTTTTTAGACTTTGCATCTCTTGTTGCAAAAAGAGTATCCGCGGTCTCTCCTGATTGTGAAATTGAAATTAAAAGACTCCTATTTGGCAAATTAAAATTGCGATAACGAAACTCTGATGCTACATCTATATACACATTTACACCGCAGTATTTTTCTAGAAAATATTTGCCCAAATAGCCGGCATGATATGCGGTTCCACAAGCAGTTATAAATATGTTTTTTAAATTCTTTAAAAAACTTTCTTTTAAGTTTAATTGAGGAAAATGAATTTTTTCTTTTTTTAAATATAACAAAAAAGTTTTATCTAAAACCTCTGGTTGTTCAAAAATTTCCTTTAGCATAAAATGGGGAAAACCTTTTTTTAAAGCCTGCTCTTCTTTTATATTAATTCTTTCAATATTTACTCTATTGGGCCTACCTTCAAAATCAAATATATTTACTTTATCTTTTTCTAAAATTGCTATCTGTTCATCCTCTAAATAAACTACTTTTTTTGTAAGTGGTAAAATTGCAGGTATATCTGAAGCCAAAAATTGTCCTTTATCGGTTAAACCTAAAATTAAAGGACTTCCCTTTCTTATGCCTATAAGTTGCTTTGGCTGATAAGTTGAAATAATAGCTATAGCAAAAGAGCCTTTGAGTTCTTTTACGCATTTTAAAATTGCACCCAAAAGATTTCCTTGATAAAACTTCTCAATTAGATGGGTAATTACTTCGGTATCTGTTTGACTTAAAAATTTGTGTCTTTCAGCCAGTAGCATTTCTTTAAGCAGAAGGTAGTTTTCAATAATTCCATTATGAACTATTGCTATTTTTTTGCCACAATCTATATGAGGGTGAGCATTTAAATTGTTTGGCTTACCATGAGTTGCCCAACGTGTGTGAGCTATCCCGATATTAAATTTTTCCAAAGATAAATTTTTTAGATTTGTTCTTAAATCAAGAATTTTACCCTGTTGTTTCTTAATGAAAATAAAATCATTTTTTATAGTAGCTACTCCACAAGAATCATAACCTCTATACTCTAATCTTGATAAACCGTCTAACCATAATTGTAGAGGTCTTTCTTCTCCTATATAACCAAAAATACCACACATTAGGTTTTAAAATAATTTTGGATATTTTTATTTGTAAAATATAAAATTAATATTGCAGGGTAAATTGCATTAATAAATAAGTATCTTATTAAAGAAGGGTTTATCAGTGCACTAAATGAGATCAAAAGCAACCAAAAAAAAGAAAAATAAACAGTTAATTTTTGTCCCCAATTTTTTTTAAAAAGCAATCCTAAACCACTTATAAAAAAAATAAGTGCAATGAGTATATAAATTATATTAATGATTCTAAATTTTTGATATGTAATTTGTATTATTATGCCTTTATTTTTAAATAACTCTACTAATTGTTCTATATGCGAAGGGTTTATTTTAAAAAAAGTAAATAAAAACATAAAAAGTGGAAGGAAGCCAAGCAAAAAGCAGTTTATACTTCCAAAAAGCAAAACTCCTATCGGTTTTTTATTATTCCTCATAATTTTAAAAACGTCCCCAGCCGGATTTGAACCGGCGCCATAAGCTCGAAAGGCTCATGTCCTAGGCCAGGCTAGACGATGGGGACAATTAAAGTAGTTTATTTTAAATTTTTGAATTTATTTTGTCAATGCTATAGATTTAAAAGACGAAAATATTTTATCATAGCTTTTTTACTTTTCAACTTTAATTTCTGCCTTGGGTTAATTTTACTCTTTTGAAAAAATTTTAGGGGTGAATCGATGCGATACAGAAAATATAATGTCTCTTTTTGTCAAAAATTTTTATTTAATGGGCAACCAATTTTGGAAGTTGTAATATGGGCAGAAATAAACATAACACTATTGTACCGATAACTATCCCTAAAAATATTATAAGAGCTGGCTCTAATAATGAAATGAGGGCGGCAATAGAATTATCTATATCTGTTTCGTAAATCTCAGAAACCTTCTCTAACATATTTGGCAAATCCCCACCCTCCTCTCCAACACCAATCATACCTAATACCATCGAAGAAAAAAATTCAGTCTTTTTCAAACTATCGATAATTTTACTACCTTTGGCTATTTCATCTTTTGCTATTTTAATTTTATTTTCTAAATTTTTATTACCCGAGGCTTTTGCTGCGATATCTAAAGATTGAAGGACCGGCACCCCACTTTTTGTTAAAGTAGCAAATGTCTTAACAAATCTTGCAACTATGATCTTACGAAAAATACTCCCTATCAGAGGAATATTTTTAATCAATCGTTCTCTAAAATTACTGGCTTGTTGAAATTTTTGAAAATAGGTGTGTAAGGTAATAAAAACAAATATAAATAATCCAAATATCCACAAAAAATATTGTTTTATTGCATTACTTAAATTAATAAGAATCAAAGTGGGTAGTGGTAATTTTGCTCCTAAACCTTCAAACATCTTTTGGAAGCCAGGAATAACAAAAATAAAAAGAGCCGTTAAAATTAATATAGCGACAATTAAAATCGCTAAAGGATATATCATCGCTGAACGTACTTTTTTTATTAGATCATTATAACTTTTTAAATAGTTACTTAATCGCTCTAAAATTATATCTAAATTACCACTGCATTCACCTGCATTTACCATATTTACAAAAAAGTGGGAAAAAATTTGCGGAAACCTAGAAAAGGAACTACTTAAACTTTCCCCCGCTTCTATATTTTTTTTAATTTCTGTGATTACTGTTTTAAATTTTTTATTTTCTATTTGCTCTGCTAAAATACTTAAACTTTTAACAATTGGTATTTCACCTGCGATTAAAGAAGCTAGTTGTTTAGCAAAAACTACCAATTCGTCGATCTTTATTCGCTCTTTGGCTATAACTCGTTTTTTATCAATTTTGTAAATATCGAGAATATGTAATTTCTCTGAATGTAATTTATTTATTACTTCTTCAATGGAATAGGCTTTTATTCTACCTTTAATCTTTTTGTTTTTGGAATCTAAAACAAGATACTGATATGTTTCCATTTTATGCTATGGTCATCCTTATTAATTCTTCTAAAGTAGTTTCTCCTTTTAGACATTTCTCGAAAGCATCTTCTCTTAATGTTTTCATACCACAATTTAAGCACGCATATTTTTTCATCTCATCAACAGAAGCTCTCCTTATAATCATTTCCTTTAAGGTATCATCTAAGTAAAAAATTTCAGTAACAGCGATTCTTCCTTTATAACCGGTATTTTCGCATTTTAGACATCCTTCACCTTTATATAGAACGACTTTCTTTTGTCGATAAATAGAAGGGACTTCGTTATATGAACTTAAATCTATTGTATATGCTTTTTTGCAAGAAGGACAAATCTTTCTTACAAGTCTTTGTGCCGCAACCATATTTAAAGCTGAAGAAATAAGAAAGGGTTCTATCCCCATATTAAGAAGCCTAATAATCGCAGAAGGCGCATCATTTGTGTGTAAAGTAGAAAGAACTATATGCCCTGTAAGTGCAGCCTTCATAGCTATATCTGCTGTTTCCATATCTCGGATTTCTCCTACCATAATTATATCTGGTGATTGTCGCAAAATAGCACGTAGAACTGTTACAAATCCTAAACCTATCTCACTTCTTACAGGAACTTGACTAATGCCATACAAATTATATTCTACAGGATCCTCTATAGTAATAATATTTTTTGTAATATCATTTAAGCAATTAAGAATGCTATATAAGGTAGTAGTTTTACCTGAACCAGTTGGA
>JAMWCT010000043.1 GCA_023819525.1 Candidatus Omnitrophota bacterium | reverse complement strand
CATATTCACAATACTAACAAAGAAAGAAAAAGGAAGCGAAAAAGAAAGAAAACTGCTACTACCATACTTATGTCCATTTTCGTGTTCCCAGACGTCCGCTTTTAAAAGTTACGTAACACATTTTTTATAAAACCATATTCCACTTACGAAGTGGAAAAAGGTGTTCTATTAACACAGTAACAAATATAAATAAATACTTGACGGATTAAGTTTGTTATGTTACTATCTACTAACTATGTGGGCAGTAGTAGAAATATCAAAAAAACAATATTTGGTTAAAGAAGGCGATAAGTTAGAGGTTGAAAGGCTAAAACAAAAAGAGGGAGAAGTTACTTTTGAAAATGTTCTGCTTTTGGCTTTAGATGATAAAGTTAGTGTAGGTAGTCCCTATGTGGCTGGAGCAAAAGTTATAGCAGAAGTTAAAGGCGAGAAAAAGGGTGAAAAAATTATTAGTTATAAGTATAGAAGAAGAAAAAAATCTCGTTGGAAGAAAGGACATCGTCAAATTTACACCCACCTTGTAATTAGCAAAATTATCCCTGCATAATTTCTTTTTAAATTTATATGATTATTGATGAGGTTAAGGTTTATTTAAAAGCCGGAGATGGCGGGAGAGGTGAAGTTTCTATGTTAAGGTTTTCAAACCGTCGCGTTATAGGGGGCGGAGGAGATGGCGGAAAAGGAGCAGATATTATTTTAAGGACGAGCCCTCATCTTTATGATTTAAACAAGTTTTTGTTAAATAAAAAATTTATAGCAGAAGATGGAGAGCGTGGTAGGTCCAATAACAAAAAAGGAAAAGACGCTAAACCCTTAATTATAGATGTTCCTGTTGGCACAATTGTAAAAGATTTAGAAGGAAATATAATTGTTGATTTAGATAAAGAATCCCAACAATTTATTATCTGCAAGGGCGGAGAAGGTGGGAAAGGAAATTTTAAAAAAGAGTATAGCATTTTGCCAACGCAAGGAGAAGAAAAAGAAGTAATTTTTGATTATCGCATACCTAACGATATTGCAATTGTAGGATTTGCAAATGTAGGAAAAACCTCACTTTTTAACGCATTAACTGGAAAATCTTTTAAAGTAGCGGATTGGCCTTTTACAACAACCCACTGTATGTGGGCACCATTTTTATTTAACTTTTTTAAAATAACAGTATTAGATACCCCTGCAATTAAAATAAATGCCGACAATAAATTCCTAAAACATCTTTTTCGCACAAAAATAATAATTTTTATAAGTGATAATTTTTCTAATTGCAGTGAAGATTTTTCATTGCTCAAAAATGAAATCTCAAAATTTGATAAGCAAATTTTAAATGACAAAAAAATTTTTTACTTATTAAATAAAATTGATAAAATAGATAAAATACAAAAAATGCAAAAAATTTTAACAGTTTCAGCACAGCAAAACATCAGAATAGAGAAGTTAAAAGAAAAGATATTTAAAGAACTAAAAAATGAAAAAAGTAGTTGTAAAAGTTGGAAGTAGTATTATAGCCCCGCAAGGGAGATTAGATGAAAAGTTAATTTTTAAATTAATAAAAGATATTTTAGAGGCTGAAAAGTTGGGATTTAAAGTTATTTTAGTTAGTTCAGGTGCAATCCCTTGCGGATTGAATAAACTATCTTTTGAAAAAAAACCTCAAGATACAAATATACTAATGGCTGTTGCTTCTTTAGGTCAAATTATTCTTATGAATGCTTATTTAGAGGAATTTAATAAGTTTAATAGATTTTGTGCTCAGATACTTTTAACTTGGGATGATTTTGATAATAGAAAACGCTTTTTAAATGCTAAACGCACAATAGATAAACTTCTTACTATGGGAATATTCCCTATTATCAACGAAAATGATGCGATAAGCTTTGATGAGATAAAATTTGGCGATAATGATAGATTGAGCGCTTTAGTTGCAGATTTAATTGAAGCAAAACTTTTAATTTTACTTTCAGATGTTGGAGGTTTAATGAAAGATGGTAAGGTTGTGCCATTTATAAATAAAATCGATAACCAAATTTTTAGTTTAGCAAAAAAATCGGATAATTCTTTTACTTGTGGTGGTATGATTACTAAATTAGAGGCTGCTAAAATCGCTCTGGCAGCTGGAGTGAAGATGGTTATCGCAGATGGTAGAGAAGAAAATGTTATTTTAAAAATAATTTCTGGAGAGCCAATTGGTACCACATTTGTATCAGGCCAAAAAATTTCACAAGCCAGAAAACGTTGGATAGCATTTGGTAAAAAAATAAAAGGTAAAATCTATATAGATGATGGTGCAAAAAAGGCAATACTAAATAGAGGAAAAAGTTTGCTTTCTGTTGGCATAATAAAAGTTGAGGGGGATTTTAAAAAAAATGATGCTGTATGTTTGTTAGATAAAGATGGAAATATTTTAGGTTGTGGTCTTATAAATTATAGTTGTGAGGAACTGGGGGATTTTAAGAATAAAAAATTTGATAAAGAGATTATACATCGGGACAATTTTGTTAAATATTAATTATATTTATGCAATACGTTAAAGAATTATTAAAAAAGGCAAAAGAGGCAAGTTTTTTATTAACCAAATTAGATACGCAAATAAAAAATAAAGCACTTTTTAAGATGGCAGAATATTTACTTACAAACCAAAATTTTATCTTAAAAGAAAATCAAAAAGATGTTTTGCGTGCAACAAAAAATAAATCATCAAAAAGTTTTATTGATAGGTTGGCTCTTGATTCAAAAAGATTGCTTTCAATGAGCAAATCTTTAGAAGAGATCGCTAAATTAGAAGACCCAGTAGGTAAATTAATTTCAAAGTGGAGCCGCCCAAATGGTTTACTTATTGAAAAGATGCGCGTTCCAATAGGAGTTGTGCTTATTATCTATGAGGCAAGACCAAATGTAACAAGCGATTGTATTGGTCTTTTGTTTAAATCATCAAATGTTGGAATTTTACGTGGAGGGAGTGACGCTTTAAACTCAAATTTAGCTATAGCAAATGTTCTTTATAAGGCAATAAAAGACGTTGGAATAAATTTTAGTCCGTTTTTTATCGTCAAAAAGACAGATTATAAAATTACAGAACTTCTTTTAAAAGAAAACGATTTTATTGATTTAGTTATTCCAAGAGGAGGAGAGGCCTTAATAAAAAAAGTAGTAAAACTTTCTAAAATACCTGTTATTAAACATTATAAAGGAGTTTGCCATATCTATGTAGATAGTCAAGTAGATTTTGATAAGGCTTTAAATATATGTGTAAATGCAAAAGTGCAAAGACCTGCTGTATGCAATGCTGTTGAAAAAATTTTAGTTCATAAGGATATAGCTAAAAAATTCTTACCACTGCTAAAGCAAGAATTTGATAGATACAATGTAGAAATAAGAGGGGATGAAACGACCTGCAAAATTTTAAAAAAAGTAAAAAGGGCAAAAAGAAAAGATTGGTTTGAAGAATATTTAGATTTAATTGTTACTATAAAGGTTGTAGAAAATATAGATGAGGCGATTGCACACATAAATTTTTATGGTTCGCACCATACCGATAGCATTCTTACATTAAATGAAGAAAATGCAAAAAAATTTTTAAAAGAAGTAGATTCAGCCTGCTGTTTTAAAAATATCTCTACACGTTTTAGCGATGGTTATCAATTTGGATTAGGTGCTGAGATTGGAATTTCGACAGACAAACTTCATGCTCGCGGTCCTATGGGACTTGAAGAACTGACAACATATAAATGGGTAGTTGAGGGTGATGGTCAGATTAGGCAAGAATAATGGATTTTAAAAAAGTTTTTACTAAATTGATAGAGACTTTTAAAAAGAACAATATTGAGTATGCACTCATTGGTGGATTTGCACTGGGTATATATGGGGTAATAAGAGCAACGGCAGATTTAGGTTTTCTTATTAATAAAAGACATGAAGATTTTCTTAAAGAATTTATGGCAAAAAACTTATATGAGGTAATTTATGAATCAGAAAACATTATTCAATTTGATCATCCTGCAAAAATATTTGGTAGCATTGATTTTTTATATGCGTTTAGAGCTCCTTCTTTAGAGATGCTTAAAAGAGCAGTCAAAAAAAAATTATTTGATGGAAAAATAACCGTAAAAATTCTAATTCCAGAAGACCTAATTGGTTTAAAAATCCAATCGTTTGTTAATAATCCAAACCGTAAAATTTTTGAAATGGAAGATATTAAAAACTTGATAGCCGCAAATCAAAAAAACATAAACTGGGAGATTTTAAAAAAATATTTTGTTCTATTTAAGCTTAATTCTTTGTATAAAAAGTTAAGAGAGGATTTTAATGTATAAACGACGTATTATACAAGCTGAGGTTCTTGAAGCAAAATGCATCAAATTTTATTTACAGTTTATTATGTTTTTTAATAAATTCATAAACCATAAGAAAAAAATACACAGACCGTTTATAGAAAAAAAAATGAAATTATAAAGATGAAGAATTTTTATAAAACAGGAATATGTGTTTGTTTTAAAACTTTTGGTGGTTAGCGTATTTATGAAGATAGGAATTTTAGGTGGAACATTTAATCCACCACATATTGGGCATTTAATCTTAGCACAAGAAGCAAAAGAAAAATTAGGTCTTAATAAAATTTTTTTTATCCCAACAAATATTCCGCCTCATAAAGAAAGTCATAATGTAAGTGCTTTTGATAGATTTAATATGACAAAATTAGCGACGGAAGATAACAAGTATTTTGAGGTTTTAGATTTAGAAATAAAACGAGGGGGGGTATCTTACACAATAGATACTGTAAGAGAATTAAAAAAGATTTATCCTCGTGACACATTTTTTCTTATTGTCGGCTCTGATTTAGCAAATGATTTTTCTACTTGGAAATACTTTGGTCAACTTAAAAAAGAAATAAAAATTATTGTCGCAAAAAGAAAGGCATATCCTTTGCGAATAAAAAATAATTTTATTGTTTTAGATATTGTTCAGGTGGGAATTTCCTCTTCATATATAAGGGGGTTGATAAAAAAAGGATTTTCTATAAAATATTTAGTTTCTCCAAAAGTTGAAAAATACATAACTGAACACAAACTTTATAAATAAAAAGAAGGAGTTGTATGATTAAATTTGGGACAGATGGATGGAGGGCTATTATAGCAAAAGATTTTACTTTTGATAATGTAAAAATAGTTGCACAAGCAATAGCCGATTATTTGCATAGCTATGAGAAGAAAGAAGAAAAAAAAGTAGTTATTGGCTACGATGCAAGGTTTTTATCTGGCGAATTTGCAAAGACAGTTGCTTTAGTTTTGTCCGCAAATAAAATAACTTCAGTCTTATCAGATAGAATAATACCAACCCCAGCCGTAAGTTTACATAGTCTTTATAAAAATTACGATTTAGGGATAATGATTACTGCGTCACACAATAGTGCTGAATACAATGGTTTAAAAATTAAAACAAAAGATGGTGGAGCGGCAGATAAATCTTTAACAGATAAGATAGAGGCGCTACTTTATAAAAATAAACCAAAAATAATGAGCGAAGAAGAAGCAAAAAAGGAAGGATATTTAAAAGTAGCCGACCTTACAGAATTATATGTTGGTTTTTTAAGAAAATTTGCTGATATAGAAAAAATTAAAAAATTAAAACTAAAAGTGCTTGTAGATATTATGTATGGCGCAGCAGATAATTTTATAGAAAAAATTTTAGGTGACAGCTTTATAAAATTTGAGTATCTTCATAGTGTGTATAACCCATCTTTTGGTGGAATTAGGCCTGAACCAATAGAAGAAAATTTAAAAGAGATGAAATTAAAAATGAAAGAAGGTAAATACGATTTAGGAATAGTTTTAGATGGCGATGCCGACAGAATAGCAACATTTGACAGTAAAGGCAATTACATAAACGCGCAAGTATTATTACCTCTTTTATGTCAACATATGATTAGAAATAGAAAACAATCCGGTGGCATTGGTAAAACAATTGTTGGTAGTAATTTGATAGATGAGGTGGCTTTAGATTTAGGTATTACTTGTTATGAGACGCCCGTAGGTTTTAAATATATATCAAGTTTATTTAAAGATGGGCTTATTTGTATTGGAGGAGAGGAAGCCGGAGGCATTGGTTTTAAAAGCTATATTCCTGAAAGAGATGGCCAGGCTGCAGCACTCTTACTATTTGAGATGATAAGTGTTGAAAATAAAAGTTTTGATGAACTTATATATAATAATTTATATAAGAAATACGGGAGATATTTCTATAGTCGCACAGCTATTCCAATTAAAAATTTAAAGAAAAGTTTAGATAATTTAAAATTGCCAAAAACTCTTTTAGGCAAAAAAATAAAAAGAATTAACAAACTGGATGGAATTAAACTTATAACAGAAGACAGTTGGTTAATGTTGCGACAGTCCGGAACAGAACCAATTGTTAGAGTATACGCAGAGGCCCGCAACAAAAAAGAAGCAGACCGTTTATTAAATTTAGGAAAAAATATGATTTATTCTCTATGAAAGGAATGTTTATGGGTTGATGCTTTATATAATTTTAAAACCTATTTGCATAGCGATTTTAAAAATTTTTTTTGGTTTTAAAGTGGAAGGTAAAGAACTCTTTCCAAAAAATAAACCTTTCATTTTAGCATCAAATCATTTAAGCAATCTTGATCCAGTTGTAATAGGTGCAGCCTGTCCGTATAAATTATATTATTTAGCAAAAGAGGAATTATTTAGAAATAAACTTTTTGCATTTTTGATAAAGAAGTTAAATGCTATACCTTTAAGTAGAAAGAAAACAGATTTTGGTGTTTTACGTCTTGCTTTAAAAATTTTAAAAGAAAAACCAATTTTAATTTTTCCACAAGGAACAAGAAGCTTTACTTTTAATAATTTCAAGGCTGGTGTAGGTTTTCTTTATAAAAAAACAGGTCTGCCAATAATTGTTGCTAAAATTTACGGAACAGATAAAGTTTTGCCTAAAGGCGCAAGATTCTTAAAAAAAGGTAAGATTAGAGTATTTTTTGATAAAGTTACCTATTTAGATAAAGACGACACAGTAGAAGAAATAGCAAAAAAAGTTGTAGAAAAAATAAAGAGTCTTTAATTTGAAAGGTTAAATTGATATTTTAAATTAACATAGCTTTTTTATTGACAAAAATAGAACTTTAAGAGATAATTGTCAAAATTTCTAAATCCTATTTTTTTAAAAATAGGAAATTAAAAAAGGGGGATTTTAAATAATGGAAGAAGCAATAAAAGAATTAGAAGATGCTTATTACAATTCAATAAAAGAGCTAAAGGAAGGCGAAATAATAAAGGGAAAAATTTTAGGTTTTACTTCAAATGAGGTTATTGTGGATGTGGGTTATAAAGCAGAAGGGGTAATTCCTTTATGTGAGTTTGCAGGTTTAGATCTTAGCAGTTTATCAGAGATTGATGTTTATGTGGAAAATGTTGAAGATGAAGAAGGAAAAATTGTTCTTTCTTTTAAAAAAGCGCGAGGAATGGTTGGTTGGCAAACTCTTATTAAGGATTATAAAGAAGGCGATTTGGTTGAAGGGCTGATCACAAGAAAAGTAAAAGGTGGATATATGGTTGACGTTTTCGGAGTGGAAGGATTTTTACCGCAGAGTTTATCCACATTCAAAAATATAAATGACCAAGAAGTTATAAACAAAAAATATTATTTTCAGATTGTTAAGATAAGTAAGCTTAAAGAAAATTTTATTCTTTCAAGAAAAGATGCAATAAAACAGGAAAAAGAACTTTTACGCAAGAAGATGTGGGAGGGATTAGAGGTCGGTAAAATCGTAAAAGGCAAAGTAAAAGGCATAACTAATTTTGGCGCTTTTGTTGATTTGGGAGGGATAGACGGCTTACTACATATTACTGATATGAGTTGGAAAAAGATTACACATCCTTCCGAATTAGTGGCTGTTGGGGATGAGTTAAATTTAATTGTTTTAGATTTTGAGCAGGAGAAAAATAGAGTTTCATTAGGGTTAAAACAGTTAACACCAGACCCTTGGCAAGAAATAGAGAAAAAATATCCTATTGATTCAATTGTAAAAGGGCGCATTACAAATATTCAAAATTATGGCATTTTTGTTGAATTAGAAAAAGGGATAGAAGGTTTAGTACATATAAGTGAAATTTCTTGGACCAAAAAAATTGTAAATTTACAAGAAAGTTTTGCTGTCGGCGATACAGTTGAGGCAAAAATAATTAGCATAGACCCCAAAGAACGCAAAATTTCGTTAAGTATAAAGCGCTTAGAAAATGATCCATGGGAAAATGTTGATAGTTTGTTAGCTATGGACTCAATAGTCAAAGCAACTGTAACTAGTTATGGGGAAAATTGTGCATATTTAGAATTAGAAAATGGTTTTGGTGGAATTATTTATAATGAAGACGTTTCTTGGACAAAAAAAATTAATAGGATTCAAGAAGTTTTAAAAAAATCCCATACTTATGAATTTAAAGTGATAGGCATAGATAGAGTTAATAGAAGAATTATTTTAGGACTGAAGCAATTAAAACCAGATCCTTGGCCACAAATTATAGAGAAGTTTCCTATTGGAACAGTGCTTGAAGGAGAGGTTGTAAAAGTAACAAATTTTGGTGTATTTGTTAGACTTGATGAAGAATTAGAAGGATTAGTATTTTCTGGAGAAATTGAGAAAGAAAAATTGGAGTCCCTTAAGCCAAAAGATAAATTAAAAGTCAAAATTATAAAAGTAGATGCTTCAGCAGCAAAAATTGGACTTTCAGCAAAGATTGACCAACCATCTCAAGATGCAAAAGTTACCTCTTAATTAAAAAAAGTAATTGGCCGGTCTATTTTGTTATAGATGAATTTAAATATAGCGATAAAAGAACAACTTTCTGTATTTAAAGAAAATGCTATAGATTTAATTAATGAAGATGAGCTTGTCAAAAAGTTAGAAATCTCTATTTCCGAAAACAAACCACTAAAGTTAAAAATTGGTTTTGATCCTACCGCCTGCGATATTCATTTAGGACACACTGTTCTTTTAAATAAGCTATATAAATTACAAAAGTTAGGACATATTGTTTATTTTATCGTTGGAGATTTTACTGCCAAAATTGGAGACCCATCCGGAAGAAGTACGCAACGACCCGTCTTAACTGATCAAGAGATTAAAAAAAACGCCTCAACTTATACCCAGCAGATTTTTAAAATACTTGATGAAAGTAAAACTAAAATAATTTATAATAGCATTTGGTATAAAGATATGAAATTAGAAGACTTTTTATCAATACTTACCAATTATACAGTTGCAAGAATTCTTGAAAGAGATGATTTTAGCAAGCGCCTAAAAGAGAATAAACCGTTGACTATTTTAGAAATGATATATCCATTAATTCAGGGTTATGATTCAGTAAAACTTGGAGCAGATGTAGAATTTGGGGGAAGCGATCAAAAATTTAACCTTATTGTGGGTAGAAACTTGCAGCAAGCCTTTGGACAGACACAGCAGGTTATAATAACTTTGCCGCTATTGGTAGGATTAGATGGTAAAAATAAGATGTCAAAATCTTTAGGTAATTATATTGGTATAACTGAAGATCCGAAAGAGATGTTTGGAAAAATAATGAGCATAAGTGATGAAGTTATGTGGGAATATTTTAGGCTCCTTACAGATTGTGATTTAGATAAAATAAAAAAACTTCATCCAAAGGAAGCAAAGTTGTATTTAGCACAAATTTTGGTTAGTAGGTATTATTCAGATGAAATTGCAAATAAAGAAAAAGAAGAATTTGAAAGCATATTTTCAAAAAATAAGCTGCCAACACAACTGCCTACATATAAAGCCAAGACAGATAAAATTGATATATTAGAAACTCTTTTAGCTGCAAAAATAGTTTTATCCAAAAATGAGGCGAGAAGATTACTTATGCAAGGTGGCATATGGGTCATTGACGAAAAAAATTATTCATCTTACTCAGTAAAAGAGCAGGTTATCAAAGTGCCAAAAGATGGTATTGTTTTAAAAATTGGCAAAAAAAAATTTCTTAAAATAACAAGTTAAATATGCAAGACAAAATACAAGAGAGAAGAAAATTTAAGCGAGTTAAAGTAAATTTTATAGTAATTTATAGTATACACCAACCAGTTAAATTGCGAATGTTTATAAATAATAAGGAGATTTATGCAATAATGATAGACTTAAGTGAAGGCGGTATGGCAGTATTGACTAGTTATCAAATTCCTGAAAATACATTGCTTCATATAAAATTTACTTTAATAGATTCTACTGCTACTTTTGAGTCTAGAATTTCAAAAATTGAGCTAATGGGTGAAGTGCGATATTGCACTCTGCGTGAAGATAAAAGTTATAGATTAGGGATACGCTTTACTCAAATAAAAGAAGAGGACAGAGTAATTATTTCTAATTTTTGTAAAAAAATTTCTACTTAAAATTAAATTCTTTAAAATAAATCTAACCCATAAATTATGCTTCTTTCTTTAGTTATACCAGCCTATAATGAAGAAAAAAGACTCGCCGTTACTCTTGAAAAAATATCTACATATTTAGATAGAAAAGAAATTGATTATGAAGTAATTATAGTTGATGATGGCTCAGTAGACAAAACTTCCCAAGTTGCCTTATCTAGTAAACTGGCTAAACAAAATAAATTGATTTTACTAAAAAATGAAGAAAACAAAGGTAAAGGTTATTCTGTAAAAAGAGGAATTTTAAAGGCAAAAGGAGAATATATTCTTTTTTCTGATGCAGACCTATCTACCCCAATTGAGGAGTTAGCTAAATTGTTTTTTTATATTAATAATTATAATATTGTTATTGGTTCACGTGCAAAAAAAGAATCAAAAATCATAGTTCATCAACCTTTTTATAGAGAAATAGCCGGTAAAATTTTTAATCTTTTTGTTCAGATTTTTATTTTAAAAGGTATTTGCGATACTCAATGTGGTTTTAAACTATTTAAAACAGATTGTGCCAAAAAAATCGCACGATATCTTAAAACTTCTGGTTTTGTTTTTGATGTTGAGATGCTTTATTTGGCAAAAAAATTTGGTTACAATATAAAAGAAGTTGGTATAATATGGAGTAATTCTTGTGAAAGTAAGGTGAATATTTTAAAAGATTTTAGTAAAATTTTTAAAGACCTAATTTCAATCAAATATATTCACAAAAATACTTTATGGAAAAATTAAAATTAGGATAGAGAAAAACAGGCAAGAGGAGATTTTTATGGTTTTAAATAATAAGGTAATTCTTTTAACTGGTGGAACAGGCTCTTTTGGGCAAAAATTTACAGAAATAGTTCTTAAAAAATATAAACCAAAAGCATTAAGGATTTTCAGTAGAGATGAATTAAAACAATGGGAAATGGAAAAGAAGTTTGATGGGCATCCGGCATTAAGATTTTTTATTGGTGATGTAAGGGATAAAGATAGATTAGAACGAGCAATGGATGGGGCAAACATTGTGGTTCATGCTGCAGCATTAAAACAGGTTCCTCTTTGTGAATATAATCCCTTTGAGGCAGTTAAAACGAATATTTTGGGTGCACAGAATGTAATTGAGGCAGCAATAGACCATAATATAGAAAAAGTTATTGCGGTAAGTACAGACAAGGCGGTTAATCCTGTAAATTTATATGGAGCAACTAAAATGTGTATGGAAAAGCTCTTTGTTGCAGCTAATTCTTATGTAGGTGGCGCTAGGCAAACTCGTATGTCTTGCGCAAGATATGGTAATGTAGTGGGTTCAAGGGGAAGCGTTATACCTTTGTTTAAACAGCAAAAGAAAACTGGAAAAATTACAATCACTGATGAAAGAATGACGCGTTTCTG
Organism: Candidatus Omnitrophota bacterium; assembly: GCA_023819525.1. Classification (GTDB taxonomy): domain Bacteria; phylum Omnitrophota; class Gorgyraeia; order Duberdicusellales; family 4484-171; genus JAMWCT01. Next base: position 614 of record JAMWCT010000043.1, on the reverse strand, counting down.
GATTACTTTAGAACAAGGAGTAGAATTTGTGATAAGTTGTATAGAAAAAATGCATGGTGGAGAAATCTTTGTCCCCAAAATACCAAGTATGAAAATAATTGATTTAGCAAAAGCAATTGCTCCTGAATGTCAAATTGAATATATAGGTATTCGCCCTGGTGAAAAAATACATGAGTGTCTTTTAACAGAAGATGAAGCACGCCATTCATTAGAATTTGATGACTTTTTTGTTATAGAACCAGAACATCCCTGGTGGAAAGTAGATTTATGGCAAGGTGGTAGGAAACTTCCTGATGGATTTAGATATACGAGTGATAAAAATACAAAATGGTTAACAATTGAAGAATTAAAAAAATTGACTGAGAATATATGAAAATAATTCCTTACGGACACCAATATATCAACTCAGAAGATATAAAAGAAGTTGTAAAAGTATTAAAATCTGACTGGATTACTAAAGGACCTAAAGTAAAAGAGTTTGAAGATGCTTTATGTAAATATACAGGTGCGAAATATGCAGTTGCAGTTTCAAGTGGTACTGCTGCTTTACATATTGCCTGTTTAGCCGCAGGAATAAAAAAGGATGACGAGGTTATAACTTCACCAATTACATT
>JAMWCT010000042.1 GCA_023819525.1 Candidatus Omnitrophota bacterium | reverse complement strand
GTAGCTGAGTTTGCCAAAAAGGGCGTTATGTTTACACCAGCGGTTGTTGTAGATGGCGAGGTTAAGATTTCTGGTAAGATTCCTACTGTAGACGATATAAAAGAAATACTATCTGGTAAATAATTAGCGTAAGAGTGGGTTTATTTAATTGAATTTTAAGTATGCTTCAATATATTTTAAAAAGAAAGGTTATATAGATTTTTTAGATGAACAATAAACAAGAAATAAAAAAAGTTTAAGTTCCTTAAGGATATCAAACAGAAGAAGGGTGCTATTTTTAAGAGGCAATATTTTCTTGTAGTGGCAATAGCAGTTTTAAAATAGAGTGCATGGTAAATCAAAGATTATGAAACTTTATTTAAGACCTGTTGCAGCAAACCTTCTTACCAAAAATTTCAAAACAAAATTATCTTGGCTAAATAAAAAAAATGGGAGTGCTGGCAGTTAAAATGCTTAATGCTTTAAGAATAAAGGCATAAAGTTTAAAACCCCCTTCCACTTACGAAGTGGAAAAATTTTTTTAAATGCGCGAGGGGGGATTTGAACCCCCACAGGTTTTACCTATATGGTTCTGAGCCATACGCGTCTTCCATTCCGCCACTCGCGCATAAATTATTTTTGGAATTTAATTATATCAGAGAATATTTTTTAAAAAAACATTTTTTTAAATTACATTTTTATGTCATAAATTGTATTTTTATAAAAAAATGCTATAATTTAAACTTATGCGAAAAATAATTTTTGTTTTCCTTCTTTTAGTTCCTATTTCTACCTTTTGTTCCCAAAAACCCACTGTTACAGTATTTTACTCACCAAAATGTAAAGTTTGTTTACAAACTAAAGAAGAAATTGTTGCCCCACTTGTAATAAAATATCAAGATAAAATAAATTGGGAATTTTTAAACATTTCTGATAATAAAGATAATTTGGCAAAATTAATTTCAATTTCACAGCGGTTTAAAAGAAAAGGTGCTTATGTCCCTTCTATTTTAGTTGGAGATACCTTTTTGGTTGGATATGATGAGGTAAAGATTAATTTAGATAAAGTTATAAAAAAAGCTTTAAAAGAGAATGTTGAATTAACCACTACTCTTAAAGATCTTTTGGATATTTTTAAAAGTTTTTCCGTTTTTGCAATTTTAAGTAGTGGTTTAGCAGATGGAATAAATCCCTGCGCATTTGCAGTTATAGTATTTTTTGTATCTTTTTTAGCAGTTTATGGTTATTCTAGGAAAAAAATTATTTTAATAGGTTCATTTTATTGTCTTTCTGTATTACTTACTTATCTATTAATAGGTTTAGGATTTTTTAATTTTTTGTATGCAGTCAAAAATATATATTTAGTAATAAAAATATTTTATTATTTAGTAGCTTTTGTCTGTTTTGTTTTTGCAGCTTTTTCTTTCTATGACAGTTTAAAATTTAAAAAAGAAAAAGATGCTAATGTAATTTCTTTACAATTACCTAAGTTCTTGAAAAAGCGGATAAATGTTGTTATCGGCTCGCAATTGCGCCATACCAACAAGAATGCTTTTAATTTAGCTATTAGTTCTTTTACAATTGGTTGTTTAGTTTCAATATTAGAGGCAGCCTGCACAGGTCAGGTTTATCTACCTACAATAGTTTTTATTTTAAAATATACACCTTATAAATTAAAAGCATTTGCATATCTATTGTTATATAATTTAGCATTTATCTTCCCTTTAATAGTTATTTTTATTTTTTCTTTAATAGGCGTCGGTTCGCAAAGACTTAATAATTTTTTAGAAAAACATTTAAGTTTATTTAAAATTATTTTAGCCATTGTTTTTTTATTGCTTGGAGTTTTTATTCTCTGGGATGAACTTAAAACAGCATTTATATGCTATATAAATTTTTTTAAAAAACATCTTTTTCTAAAATTTCTTAAATAGATGGATTTACCTTATTTGCTTTTTTCTGATAAGAAAGGAAGACTTTATCAACATCCTTTTTTACGTATGGCTTGCTCATCTGGCAATATTTTTAAAATTCTTTCTTTTGATGAGTTGATAAAACTACCAAAGGGAAGCTTGCTCTTTTATTTACCTAATAGAATACCTGTTGGATATGATATTGGCAAAAAAAGTTTTGTATTGTTAGATAAATTTGAAAATAAACCAGCATATGCTGTAGCTTCATTTTTAATTCCAGCCTATTTGCGCTTATATAACCCCGCCTATCTTAATAACAAAAATAGCCCGACACTTCCTCTTTGGGCATATACCGCCTGTGGATATTATAACGGTAATATTTATACTACAGCAATACGTATAGACAGGCGGATACGACAAAGTCCAAGATTTTATGATGAGAAAAAAATAAAAAAAGCGGTAATAGAATTTTTAAAAGCCTATCCAAAAAATAGGCTCTACAGACACTTAGCAAATTGTGCTCTTAATTACAATTGTTTGGCAGCAAAAAATTTATTTTTAAAGCGCTGGGAAGCACCACTACCTACCTCAATGTTTTGCAATGCTAGATGCATAGGTTGTCTTTCTTATCAAGAATCTGATTGCGTTGCATCCCATCAGCGTATAAAATTTAGGCCAACCGTAGAAGAGGTGTTTGAAGTAATGTATAATCACCTAATAAAAGCAAGAGAATCTATTGTAAGTTTTGGTCAAGGTTGCGAGGGGGAGCCAATATTAAATACTAAACTTATAGTAGAAGCGATAACTTTAGTTAGAAACAAAACAACAAAAGGCACAATAAATATTAATACAAACGCAAGTATTCCAAAAAATATAGAAATACTTTGTAAATCCGGTATTGATAGTTTTAGGATAAGTTTAAATAGCACACACAAAGAACCTTATGAACTTTATTTTAGACCAACTAATTATTCATTTTATGATGTTCTTAAATCTATCTATATCGCAAAAAAATATAAAAAATTTGTCTCCATAAATCTTTTGGTATTCAGTGGTTTTAGCGATACAGAAGAAGAAATAAATTCTCTTATCAAATTTGTTAAAGATACAAATATAGACATGTTGCAGCTAAGAAATTTAAATATAGATCCGGACGTTTATTTAAAAACTATAAAAAATTATAATAAATCTAAACCAAAAGGTATTTTATATCTTTTAAATTTACTTAAAAAAAATTTTCCTAATTTAAAAATCGGCTATTTTAATTTACCTAAAGAAAAGTTTGCAAATTTTAAAAATGTGGTATAATATGAAATATGAAAAAGAAAGTTGAACTTAATATACCTTCTGATTTTAAAGATAAGCCATTTTTTTATCAGATAATTAAAAATTTTGATGTTATTCCAAAAATCATTGAGGCTTCTTTTTCTACGCAAATGGGATGGGCAATAGTTGAATTTGAAGGTGACAAAAAAGAACTAGATTGCCTATTTGAGTATTTAAGAGAAAACGGTATACAAATCACTCCTTATTGATATAACTCAAAACTTAAATTTTAATAAGAGGTGAAAATACCTACCTTTAAAAGAATAATTTTTAAAAATATTGAAATTATTTTAGTTTCACCGCAAGTTCCAGAAAATATCGGTTTGGTGGCTCGTGTTTTAAAGAATACATCATTTTTTAATTTAAAGTTAGTTAATCCAAATTTAACCTCAAAGTCTTATGAAGTAGCTAAAAGGGCCAAAGATATATTGAGAAATGTACAGATATTTAAAGATTTGCAAGAAGCAACCTCTAACTCTAATTTTGTTTTTGGCACAACGCGTAGAAGCCGTCAATATAAGTTTATATATAATTTTAATGATATAAAACACCTAATTATTGCAGAGTCTTTAAATAAAAAAGTAAGTATTGTTTTTGGTAGAGAAGACTTTGGGCTTCTAGCAGAAGATATAGAACTTTGTGATAGTATTTTTTATATACCAGCAAATCCAGAATTTTCTTCTTATAATCTTTCTTTCAGTGTAGGGATTGTCTGCTATGAATTATTTAATCTGATAGAAAATTTGTATTGTATAAGTAAACTTGATTTAGCGAAAAAAGAAGATATTTATACTCTTTTTGAATATATTAAAGAAAAATTAAGTAAGCGCATAAAAAAGGATCGTTTAGAACCTACAATGCTTTCTTTGAAAAGAATAGCCTTGCGAACACACTTAACAAAAAGCGAAGTAGCATTGCTTAAAAGCTTGATTTTGGATTAATTTTTATTTAAGACAAGGAGGAGGCTAAAATGTTTAGAAATATAGGTTTCGGTGAATTGGTTTTAATTTTTTTAATAGTGCTTATTGTTTTTGGTGCTTCTAAACTTCCCCAAATAGCACGCTCTTTAGGTAAAGCGATTAAAGAATTTAAAAAAGAAATAAAAGAGACAACAAAAGAGGACCAAGAAAAATGACAACTGTTCAATGTCAACTTTGTCCTAAAGGTTGTATTATACCCAAAGGTCAACGTGGAGATTGTAGAGCAAGAGTAAATTTAGATGGTAAATTGTTAACTATAACTTATGGATATCCTTGTGCAATACATATAGATCCAATAGAAAAAAAACCTCTATATCATTTCTATCCAGGTTCTCCTATATTATCTTTAGCATGCGCAGGATGCAATTTACATTGTAAGAATTGTCAAAATTGGGAGATTTCACAAGCAAATCCAGAAGATACCCCAGCCTTTAAGTTGCAGCCAAGCGACATAATAAATTTAACTTTGCGGGAGAATTGTAATATGATTGCATATACCTATACAGATCCATTTGCATTTTATGAATATACTTTAGATATTTCAATTTTGGCAAAAAAATATAACTTAAAAAATGTATTAGTTACAGCAGGTTATTTAAATAAAGAGCCTTTAAAAAGACTTTTAGAGGTTACAGACGCATTACATATTGATCTTAAATTTTTTGATGAACAAATGTATAGAAAAGTTACAACAGCAAGTCTTGCTCCTGTTTTAGATACTATATTATTGGCAAAAAAGATGGATGTATGGTTTGAAATAATCCATTTAATTATTCCAACTTTAAATGACGATTTTTCTTTGATAAAAGAAATGTGTATTTGGATAAAAGAAAATACTGGAGAAGATACCCCTATACATTTTTCTCGCTTCTATCCGCAATATCTTTTAAAAAATTTACCCCCCACTCCGATTGAGACTTTGCGTAGAGCAGTTGATATTGCCAAAGAAGTTGGCTTAAATTATGTATATATTGGTAATGTTTGGGGAGAAGGGGAGGATACTTATTGTCCAGCCGATGGAAAACTTCTTATAAAAAGAATAGGTTATAGCATAAAAGAATATAATTTAGAAAAAGAGGGGAGATGCAAATTCTGTGGAAGACAAATTCCCGGGAGGTGGTATTAATGAGAGAGTTTACAAGAAAAGAATTTTTAAAAATTATTTTTAAAAGTATATTTTTATTTTCTATATTGCCATATCTAAATTTTTTAAACCAAAAGAATAAAATAATAGAAAATTTTGTAGATGACTTTGTTATACCAACAAAAAAATTTTATAAAAAAAATCTTTATATAAAACACGATTTAGCCGGCTAAAATGAAGTTTTTATTATTTTTTATATTAGGCTTTTTTTCTTTAGTTTCTCAAACATTAGTAATAAGAGAATTTATTATCTCTTTCGGTGGTAATGAGCTTGGTATAAGTTTATTTTATTTTTTTTGGTTATTTTGGGTAGGTATAGGAGCTCTTTTAGCTACAACTTTTTTATCAAAATTTTTTATTAAAAATTTTTTTAAATTACTTCTTTTATATCCACAGGCTGCTTATTTTCAAATTTTTCTTTTTATAAATCTAAAAACCTTAGCAGGTGTAAGTAGGTGGGAATTTTTTTCTTTTGAAAAAGTATTTATTTTTCTTTTTATATTTACTTCATTTATTTCGCTTTTTACAGGTATAATTTTCACAACAGCCATTTATTTTTTTAAGAAAAAAGAAGATATTACTTCAGTTGTTTCTTTCGCTTACATATATGAGTCGTTAGGTAGTTTTCTGGCAGGATGTATTGTAACTATCTTGATTGTTAAATTAATTCCAGCACAAACTATCCTTCTTGTTTTTAGTTTGTTTTTTTATTTTGTCTTTGGTTTTTTGTCTATTAGGTTTAAAGAAAGACTTGTCTTTTTTATAAATATTATTTTATTTTCCCTCTTTTTTATACTTTTTATTAATCAAGAAAAAGTTATACAATTTAGTCAAAATTTAAGACTAAAAAATTTGATAGCCAACGCAAAGTTAGTGAAAGAAGTTTATTCACCATATCAACATTTAATTTTAGCTAAACAAGATAAGCAAGTATTAGTGATTTCTAACGGCGAGATTATAAGTAGTATCCCAGAAGTTATAGACGCAGATAAAGAAGCAGCACTATTTATGGCAGAGACTAATTTGGCAAAAGAGATACTTATCTTTGGTTATGGTGCTGAAAATCTAATAAATTCATTACTTAAGTTTCCAATAAATAAAATCACTTATTGCGTAGAAGATAAAGCCTATTTTAAACTTTTAAAAGAAAATTTAAAAAAAGACAATAGATTAGAAGTTAGTTTTATGCCACCTCAAGAATTTTTAGAAAAAAAGAATAAGTTTGATTTTGTCATAGTTTACACTCTAGATCCTACAAATATTATTCTTAATAACTTTTTTACAAAAGAATTTTATCAATTGGTTAAATCAAATCTAAACCAAAGAGGTGTTTTTGCTACACGGATAACTTCTGCGGAAAACTTTTTGGGCACAGAAATAAAAAATTATGGTTCATCTGTTTATTATACTTTAAGTGAGGTCTTTAAAAAAATTGTGATTGTTCCTGAAAAAATAAACTGGTTTTTCGCATCTGATTTAGAATCTAACATAACCGATGATGTAAAAATTTTAGAAGAACGTTTCAGTAAAATTAAGCCCATAGACTCTACATTTTTTAAAGAAGGTTTTAAAAGCATTTTTTTAGAAGATAGAGTTAATTTTATTAGAAATCTATATATGAATAATCCCCTTTTTAAAGATAGAAGTTTTCTAAACACAAGATCTAAACCTCTGACATTTTTTTTAAATATTTTAGTTTTAGCAAAATATTCAAATTCTTATTTGGTTAAATTCTTAAAAGGGGTTTTTTTAACTGGCCAAATCTTTTTTGTTATTTTTTTAGTTATATTATTTATTTTTCGAATTTTATTTCTTTTGCGTATAGAAAATATATCTACAAAGAGAATTATTTTTAATGCTAAACTTTTTCAATTTATTTCTGGATTTTTAGGTTTTTCATACCATATTAGTCTTATCTATCTTTTTCAAAGTATTTTTGGGACAATTTTTCAGTTAATTGGTTTAGTGAATGCAATTTTTATGTTTGGCTTATGCCTTGGAGGTTTTTTTAGCAAAATTTTGCTAAAAAAATTTAAGGCTGCACATATAACATTTTCAGTCCTATTTATAGAGGGAATTGTTTTTATTATAAGTTATTTTATTTTTTCTTATCTTAAAATTATAGGAGTTGTCAAATTTATTTTATTTATATTTTTATTTTTAATTTCAGGACTACTTACTGGTAGCTCCTATCCTTTAGTAAGTAAACTTTTAGATGAACAAAAAATCCCTACACTTCTAAATGCAGCAAATTTAGAATTTTTAGATCACTTTGGTGGTTCTATTGCTGGGCTTTTGACTGGTTTATTTATGTTGCCAATTTTAGGAATTTTTAATACTTTTGTAATTTTATTTTTCATATCTATATTTGTTGCAAGTTTATTTTTTTTAGAGATTTTTTCTTTTTTTAAAGAAAGACAGGCTATAAAGTTTTTATCTTTTCCCTACATAAGAACTTCTTATACTCTTTTTGCATTAGCAAGCGCTTTTTTGCTTAATTCATATTTTATTGATGCAAAACGAAATTTATTTAAAGAAGAAATTTCAGATTTTTTAGTAATTAAAGGATGCAGTATTCAAAATCAACCATTTTTTGCTTATATTTGTGAAACTAATGGTAGAAAAGAATATATATTGGAAACAGATAAATACGTTACTAATATTAAAGGTTTCACTGGGCCTATTAAGCTGGAGATAGCCTTGACTGAAAATGGAAACATCACTCGCATAAAAGTTTTAGAACATAAAGAGACTCCTCATTATGTAAGAGATTTAGATAAATTTTTAAAACAGTTTGAAGGTCGCTTCATTGAAGAAGAGTTCTCTACACAAAATATAGATACTATGACAGGGGCAACGATTACATCTACAGCAATTATAGATATTGTTAACGAGGTTGGTAGAAAAATTAAAGATAAATTAACAGAACAAAAATCAACATCTTCAATTTCAACTCAAAATGTAATATTTGATAAAAATTGTTTTTATCTTTTTATATTTACTTTTTTTGCAATTATTCTTTATTGTTTTTTTAAAAATGTTTGGCTGCGGAAAATATTTCTTTTTTTTGTTGTTATATTTTTAGGATTTATTAGTAATCTTACTTTTTCATTTAATCATTTAGCCAATCTATTAACCTTTAATTTCTTATCATCTAAATTTTTATCACAAATTTTTATTTATATCTTACCTATTTTTTTAGGCATACTTTTCGGACAATTTTGGTGCAGTTGGTTATGTCCTTTTGGGGCATTACAAGAAATTTTAGGAAGCACTAAAACTTTAAGAAAAATATCAGGTAATTTAGATAACAAAGCAAGATATTTTAAATATGTATTTTTGACAATTTTTGTTATTTTTTTATCGGTAAGAAGAGATGTTTTTATATTTAGGCAAGAGCCACTTTCAGTATTTTTTTTAAAACGATCTATATTTTGGATTGATAAGACTTTAGCTTTTGTGTCATTATTTTTTTCTATATTTTTCTTTAGATTTTGGTGTCGTTATTTTTGTGTATGTGGAGCATTTTTTGCTTTTTTTAATAAAATTGCAATTTTAAAAAGATTTTTTATAAAAAAATATAAAAATTGTGATTTTGGGGTAAATAGTCAATTTGATTTAGATTGTCTAAATTGTAATTATTGTCTAAAAAAAACTGATGGCAAATAACGATGCTTTTTTTAAATTTTCTTTTTTCTTTACTTTTTTTATAATGAGTGTTATATTTTTTTCAAATATTGACTTTAAAAGAAAGGTAATTTCTAACCAAATATATAAAGAACAAGTTATTTTGGAAAAGGCTGATATAAAAAAAATAAAATTAATGATTAAAGAAGGAAGACTTTCAGATAAAGAAGCTTTATATTATAAAGTAATTAAATAGATATGATAAAAAATTTTTTTATTTCACCTACAACCCTAAACCTTTTTGTAGAATGCCCAAGATGTTTTTGGTTTCATATGGTAAAAGGCGAGGGTTTTAGACGCCCTGAACAGCCAGCTTCTACTTTACCAAGAGGAATGGATATTTTGATAAAAAGATATTTTGATAAATATCGCAAAATTAATAGCCTACCGCCCGAAGTTAAAAATTTTATAGAGGGAAGTTTAATAGGGGAGGATATAATAAACAAATGGAGGTCTTGGCAGAAAGGTTTACGTTTTATAGATAAAGATGGTAATCAATTATTTGGTGCCCTCGATGAATGCATTATAAATAAAGATACTTACATACCTGTTGATTACAAAACGCGAGGTTTTGCCTTAAAAGATGATTCAAGTTCTTATTATATTTTACAGATGAGTTGTTATAATTTTTTATTAAAGAAAAACAATTATAATGTTTCAAACTTTGCTTACCTTATATATTATGTACTCTCGAGTTTGGACGACAACGGGGAAGCAAAATTTAGTGTAGAGGTTTATAAAGTTGATACTTTAAAACCAGAACGGGTATATGAGATTTTTAGACAAGCAATAGATACTCTTTTGTTGGATGAACCGCCACAACAAAATAAAGAATGTCAATTTTGTAATTGGGCAAAGGCTGTAATAAATATAGATAAATCTCAATTGCGATTATTCTAATCTTTCTGGGTGGTGTTTTATAACTTTTCCTTCAACCATATAAATAATATCTTCTGCAATGTTTGTCGCATGGTCGCAAATGCGCTCTAAGTGCCTTGCAATTAAAAGCAGAGGAACTGCCCTATCTGCTGTTGTAGAGTCGCGTAACATATATTCCTTCACAAGCTCATCGCATACTAAATTTCTTAATCTATCTGCTTCTTTATCATAAAGAATAACTTTAGAAGCTAATGTAATATCCTTTTTTACAAATGCATCAATTGCTTCTTTTACCATATTTTGAGCGACAATAGATAATTTTGGTATGTCAATTAGTGGTTTAAGCAAAGGTTTATCTGCTAACTCCAAAACCCTTTGAGCTATATCTACAGCCAAATCTGCAATTCTTTCAAGTTCTGCGTTGATTTTCATTCCAGTTGTTATATAACGTAGGTCTCTAGCAACTGGTTGATATCTAGCGATTAAATCAATACATTTTTCATCAATCTCTAATTCCAGTTCATCAATTTTGTTATCTGAAGAAATTACTGCCAAAGCTTCTTGTTTGTTGCGATTTTTTAAGGCTTCAATGGATTTAAAAATTGATTCCTGCACTAAAGCGCTCATCCGCAGAATATCTTTGTGTAACTTTTTCAATTCTTCATCAAAATATCTTTCCATATCACAACTCCTTTTTAGCACATTTTAGCATTTAAATTAAATTATTAAAGTTTTATTTATCCATATCTACCGGTAATATAATCTTCTGTGCGTTTATCTTTGGGATTTGTAAAGATATCTTGTGTTTTTTCAAATTCTATAAGTTCACCCAAAAGCATAAATCCGGTTTCGTCTGAAATCCTTGCAGCTTGTTGCATATTATGCGTTACTATTACAATAGTATAGTTAGATTTTAATTGATGCATCAATTCTTCAATCCTTAAAGTTGCCTGTGGGTCTAAATTTGAACAAGGTTCATCCATAAGTAGTATTGTTGGTTTTATAGCGACAGCCCTTGCTATGCATAATCTTTGTTTTTGCTCTAATGATAATAATAAAGCCGATTTGTTTAACTTATCTTTTAACTCATCCCATAAACCAACTTCTTTAAGAGATTTTTCTACCATATCATCTAATTGAGGTTTCTTTAAATTGTTATGTATTTTTAGTCCAAATGCAATATTTTCATAAATCGTTAAAGGAAATGGATTAGGTCTTTGAAAAACCATACCAACTTTTTTTCTTAACATTACAACATCTGTAGTTTTGTCTAAAATATTCTCATTATCTATTATAACCTCGCCAGTTACCTTAACGCCTTCAATTACATCATTCATACGATTAAATGTTCGCAGCAATGTAGATTTACCACAACCAGAAGGTCCTATAATAGCAGTAATCTGTCTTTCTTTTATTTGAGCGTTTATATTAATCAAAGCTTGGAAATTACCATACCATAAATTCAAATTTTTAACTTTTATTTTAATCTCACTCATAGCTAATTTAACCAAATCTTCCTCTAATATAGTCATCCGTCCGTTTATCTGAAGGTGTGGTAAAAATTTTATTAGTTTTATCAATCTCAATTAATTGGCCACTTAAGAAGAAAGCAGTTCTGTCTCCAATTCTTGCTGCCTGTTTTACATTATTTGTAACCAATATTAGTGTGTAATTTTTCTTTAATTTAATAAGTGCTTCTTCTACTTTTGCTGTTGAAATGGGATCTAGTCCAGAACAAGGTTCATCAAATAAAATAACTTGAGGTTCAACGGCCAACGTTCTTGCTATACAAAGTCTTTGCTGTTGCCCACCGGACAATTTAAATGCAGAAGTATTTAATCTATCTTTTACCTCATCCCAAAGATAGGCGTTTTTAAGAGCTGTTTCCACAATATCTTCTAATTTTTTTTTATCAGTTATGCCATGCATACGTGCTCCATAAGCAACGTTATCAAATATTGAAAGCGGAAGAGGAGTAGGTAAAGCGAAGACCATTCCTATTTTTTTTCGTAAAATCCCAACATTCATTTTCATAATATCTAAACCATCAAGTTTAACTAATCCTTGCATTTTAAAATTTTGTTCAAGTTCATTTAAACGGTTTAGCGTCCTTAAAAAAGTAGTCTTTCCACTGTTGGCCGGACCGATTATAGTTAAAATTTCATTAGGGTATATATTTATATTTAAGTTTTTTAGTGCATATATATTTCCAAACCAAATATTTAAATTTATAATCTCTATTTTATATTTTTCTGTTACCATTTTTTTTGTTTCCTAAATTTATATCTAATAATTATTGCAACTAAATTCATAAATAATACTAAAAATAAAAGAACCGCTGCTGTGCCATATCTAATTTTTTCATCTACATTAGGGACTTGTGTTGAGATTACATACAAATGGTATGGTAAAGCCATAGTTTGGTCAAATATAGATTTAGGTAATTTTGGCAAATAAAATGCAGCAACAGTAAAAAGTATAGGAGCAGTTTCACCGGCGGCTCTGCCTAATCCTAAAATAGTTCCGGTTAATATTCCAGGTAAAGCATTTGGCAAAACAATATTTTTTATAGTTTGCCATTTACTTGCGCCCAAAGATAGACTTACTTCTCTAAACGAATAAG
>JAMWCT010000041.1 GCA_023819525.1 Candidatus Omnitrophota bacterium | reverse complement strand
TTGGTGGGCAAAAAAAGAAGAACCTACTCCTTTTTGAGCGATTCTGCGTTCTTTTATTCCTGTGCGTTGAGTAATCCATTCGTCAGATGTATCAACCATTTTTTCTAAATCTTTGTTTGTTAATATTGTAGACGGTAGATACTTACCTAAACCAACTATTTTAGCCGACAACATATTTATTTTATTCAAATAATAATTCTTTTATTTTTTTATCCTGACAAACGCTATCTATGCTATTTTTTATTTCTGTATTTAAATTATAGGCAACTTCTTTTGTGGCTACTCTAATTGCATTTTTTACAGCAAGAGCATTGGAGCGCCCATGGCCAATTATAACAATACCATCCACACCTAAAAGTGGCGCTCCACCATATTCTGAATAATCAATTAAGCGTTTAAATCTTTTTATGCTATTTAATATCAATAACAATCCTAACTTTCCTAACCAATCTTTTTTTATTTCATTAAGTAAAAATTTTCCCATTGTCTCTGCAACTCCTTCTGCTACTTTTAAAGCCACATTGCCTGCATATCCATCACAGACGATACAATCACAAACCCCAGAAAAAATATCCTTTGCTTCTATATTTCCAATAAAATCAATAGGCGAAGCGGAAAATAGTTTATGAACACTTCTAACATAATCCGGCCCTTTTGTTTCCTCTTCACCAATGTTAAGCAAGCCAACTGTTGGATTTTTCTTATTTAAAACTAATCTATAATAAACAGAAGCCATTATTCCATATTGGAAAAGATGTATAGGTTTAGGATCAATATTTGCTCCAACATCTATTAACAGAGACACCCCTCTTTTTGTTGGTACTTTAAGTGCTATGCCAGGACGTTCAATACCTTCAATTAGACCAACATTTAAAGTTGCAGCACATACGCATGCGCCTGTATTCCCGCAAGAAACAAAAGCATCTATTTTTTTCTCTTTTAGCAACTTTGAACCAATTGTTAGCGATGAACCTTTCTTTTTTCGCACCGCTACAGCTGGAGATTCTCCCATAGATATTTTTTCAGGCGCCTCTATTATCTCAAAAGTATTCTTATCTAAATTGTATTTTTTTATTTGTTGCTGGATTTCCTCTTTTACGCCGATTAAAACAATCTTATCTTCTAATTCCTTTTTTGCTAAAAGTGCTCCTTTGAAAATCTCATCTGGCGCAAAATCGCCTCCTGATATATCAAGGCCTATTCTATAACTCATATTTTTGTCTTATCTTTTTTCTCTTTCTGGACTTTTTTTATGACTTCTTTACCTCCATAATATCCACAAAAAGGACATACCATATGAGCAAGTTTAAGTTTTTTACATTCCAAACATTGAACCAAAGTGGGTGTGCTTAATCTTTGATGGGTTTGCTTCTTCTTTTTTCTTGAATGTGAATGTCTACGTTTTGGGTGAGCCATTTTAAACCTCCATTAAGTTTGTCTTTTACACTTACAATCCTCAAAATTTAAATTAACTCCACATTTAGGACATAAACCTTTACAATCAGGCCGACATAAAACTTTCATAGGAAAATTAAGAAGAATTTCTTCTCTAACGTCATCATCTATTTCTAGATAATCTCCTAATTTATTTATATCATAATTTAATTTAAAATTTTGACAAACTATCTGCCCGACCTCCTCTAAACATCGTGAACAAACAATCATCCTATGTGTATTAACAGTAGCATCTACAAAAATTCCTTTTCCCACCCTTAAAAATTTACAAATAAGAGTGATATTATCAACAAATTTTACATCGTTGCTATCCATATCCCAATCTTTAACATCAATCTCTTCAGTAAATTCTAACTCTTTGTCTTTAATTTTCGCTACTGCTATCTTCATTAATTTTTGTTTTTGAATATCTCTTTTCGTTTAACGCTTTTATTACGTTTCTTGGCAAAAAATTTCTCAAATCAGCACCTAAAAATGCTGCTTCTTTTATCAATCTTGAAGAAATATAAGAATATTGGGAACTTGGCATAAGAAAAATTGTCTCTATTCCTCTACACAAATCTCTATTTGTTAAAGCCATTTGAAATTCATATTCAAAATCTGATATCATCCTTAATCCTCTTATTACAATTTTTATATTATTAGCTTTGGCAAAATCAACAACTAATCCACTAAAACCAACCACTTTAACATTTTTTATGTTTTTTATTGAATTTTTTACAAGTTGTAAACGTTCTTGATAAGAAAAAAGTGTATCTTTTGAAGGATTTTTCACCACAGCCACAACAACTTCTTTAAATATACAAGATGCTCTCTTTATAATATCAATATGCCCAAAAGTAATAGGATCAAATGTCCCCGGATAAATTGCCTTCATAAAACGTTATTTACTATTTGTGCTTATAGATTAAAAGAAGTGTTTGACCGTAATTTTTTTCTAAAATAAGTGAAAAATTCACAATTTCCCTTTTAATATCGTCTTTTATATAGCAAAAGCATACTAAATACCCAAAGGGGGTTACTATATCACATACCTCTAAAGTTTGCAAGACTTTTCTTAAAATACCTTTGTAATATGGTGGATCTAAAAAAACAACATCAAATAAAATGCCTTTCTTTGAAAAATCTTTTATAGCTTTTGTTGCTTCTTTCTGATAAAGTATTGCCTTATTAGTAATTTTTAAAAGTAAAAGATTTTTTTTAATTGCCTCTATACATCTTTTGTTGATATCTACAAAAACAACATTTTTTGCACCTAAAGAAATTGCCTCTATACCCAAAGAACCTGAACCACCAAAAAGATCCAAAATATTCTTATTGACTATTTCACCCTTTAAAATATCAAAACAAGCTTTTTTTACCATAAGTGTGACTGGCCTTGTTTTTTTTGGACAAATTAAATTTCTTCCTTTAAACAATCCAGAAATTACTTTCATTTAGTGCTTTTTTTAAACCAAAAATTGAGGTATTCAGCAATACATTTATGTTGTGGCAAATTTAAATATGGATCGCTTTTTATAACTCTATAAGCATATAGCCTTGCCTCTTTTAAAATCTCTAAATCTCTTATGGGATTTGCTATGTTTAAATCTGGAAAACCGTGTTGAGAAAGCCCAAATAAATCTCCTGGACCCCTTAAAATTAAATCCTCTTCAGCAATTTTAAAACCATCATCTATTTTTGTTATAATTTCTAATCGTTTTTTTGCATTCATAGGATAATCTTCTTTACCTATAAGAATAAAATAAGGTTGATGATTAGAGCGCTGAATTCTACCACGTAATTGATGCAGTTGTGCCAATCCAAATCGCTCAGGATTTTCAACAACCATTACAGTTGCGTTTTCTATATTCATACCTACCTCCACAACAGTTGTGGAAACCAAAATATTAATTTTATTTTCGATAAATTCCTTAATTGTATTTATCTTTTCTTCTTGAGGCAATGAACTATAAAGTTTTCCAACAGTAAATTTAAAAAAACGGTTTTTAATCTTTTCATGCATAGCTTCCAAAGATTTCAAATCTTGTTCTTCTGTTTCTTCAATTACAGGGTATATTATATAGACTTGCCTATTTTCTTTTAATTTGCTCTCTAAAAATTCATAAACTTTCTCTCTGTCGTTTTCGCTATACAAAATAGTTTTGGGCTTAATTCTACCAAAAGGTAATTCCCTAATTACTGAAAGTTCAAGATCTCCATATAAAGATAAAGCTAAACTCCTTGGAATAGGTGTAGCGCTCATAATAAGACAATGTGGGTTTATGCCTTTTTTTGGAAGAAGTGCGCGTTGGGCAACGCCAAATTTATGTTGTTCATCTATAATTACTAAGGCTAAATTTTTAAATTTAACTTCTTCCTGAATAAGCGCGTGGGTGCCAATTATAATATCTATTTTTCCATCCTCTAAATCTTTTTTAATCTGTTTAATTTTTCTTGTACCAAATGAAGAAACTAAAACTTCTATTTTAAAGCCAAATCCTTTTAAAATTCTTTCTAAAGTATCTTTGTGTTGATAAGCAAGTATTTCTGTTGGGACCATAAATGCTACCTGAAAACCACAAAAACAAGTTGCTGCAATAGCAAAACTAACTACAACTGTTTTGCCGCAGCCAACCTCACCTTGCAATAATCTATGCATTGGAAAAGGTTTTGATAAATCATTTATTATCTCAAATATTGCCTTGCTTTGTGAAGATGTTAATGAAAAACCTAAGTTGTTTTTTACTTTTTCTAAAACTCGTGGCTCTACTTTAATAGAGACAGTTTTTTGCATCCTCCTGTTTGCCTTGCGCAAATATACAAGAACTTGTGCAAAAAACAACTCTTCGAAAATAAACCTTTCTCTTGCTATTTGTGCCTCTTTTAAAGAAGAAGGAAAATGCATTTGTTCTAAACTCTTTATAACATTTGGAAAATTTTTTTCTTTGCGAATATCAAAAGGTAAAGGATCAATTAATTCTTTTTTTGCATTTTCTAAAGTATTAAATATTAATTTTCTTAAAAACTTCTGCGTAAGCGAGGAGGTTAATTTATATATACCTACAATTCTTCCTAAATTTAAAAAATTCTCATCATTATCTGATTTTTCATATTCAGGACAAACAAGTTGTAATTTATTTCCAGTTTTAGTTACCTTACCATATATAATAAGGTTGTCACCAACCTTTATAATATCAACTAAATATGGCTGGTTAAACCAAACACAATCAATAATACCACTTTCATCCTCAAATAATATATTAAAAATACTTCTTATATGAGTATTTTTAACAAAATAAGGTATTTTTCTAAAGTTTCTAGCCAAAACTTTACCTTTTATAACACAAAACTCACCATCCACTAATTCTTTTATTTTTTTAAAATTTCTTCTGTCTTCATATCTGAAAGGAAAATAATAAAGTAGATCCTTTATATTATAAATGCCAATTTTTTTTAAAAGTTCTTCCTTTTTAGGACCTATTCCTTTAATGTAGCGTAAAGGCTTTTGAATTAGTTTCATAAATTAATTTAGCCAATTCTTTCTATTATATTATTTTCTGTTTTAAAAATTTTTCCTAAGAAATTTTCACATACCCAAATATTTGTTAAGGTATGTTTACTGATAGAAGAGGTTCTAAATTTTTTTCCTAAAAATGCAACATAAGGAATTAAATTATCAGCCAGATGAACATCACAGGCTGAATTAACATTTATTTCATCTAATAGTTTTTTAGCCGCTTCTTTTCCAACGTCTTCAGCACTTTTTGTTGGTTCCCCTAAAGAATCACCCCAAAGAATTGCACCGGAAGAAAACCTTGCACAAATATTTACTTGGGAACCTATAGACTCTGTATCAAAATATTCAAGTTCTATTTGAAATTCAGTATTTTTTAAGTTTTGCTTTAATATATTTAAAGCTGTTTCTAATTGACGTTCTGCAACTTTTTTCTTTTGCAAGGTTTTAGAAGCAAAACTCATAACAATTATAGTTTCTAAATTTTTTGCTTCAACTAAATCTATCTTTTTAAAAGAAAAATTTTTAAAACTAACTATAACAATACCACCACCTTTCGGATAATAACCACGTTTTTTTATTTTGAATTCAGCTTCTATATTTAAAAGCGGAAAAACAACATATGGATAAAATTCAACAGGTATAGCCCATTTTCCTGCGGTTCCACCAGAAATTTCTAAAGTAACTTTTTTATTTAAAAAATAAAGTGGAAGTAAAATAGCCTGCAATATCAAACCCACAGAAGCAGAAGTTTTAGGAACAATTTTTATATAATCACTTTTTATTTCTTGTGACGGAAAAAATTTAATATTATAAGAACCTAATTTATCTCCTAACACTTCTGCTTTAAAAATTTCTTTAAATGCTTCTATTACTTTTAAGTGTTGAGTTGCTAAACCAGGATTGGTTCTCTTTTTTCTTATATCATAAATCTCTATTTCTTTATTTAAAACTGTAGCCAATCCTAAAGAAGTCCTTAAAATCTGTCCACCCCCTTCTAAATAACTACCATCTATCTTTAGCATATCCTCAAAAACCATTATATTTATTAGCTAAATTTATTTTTGCAGCATTGGGAATAGGCAATGAAATCTTTAATTATATTATAATGGTCAAAGGCTATTTTTTTTGGTAAATTATTTAATTGAAAAACTTCAACAGTTTTTGCATCGGTAGCTGCTTTGAGTTTACCTTTTCCTTTACCTACAAAAACTACAGAAACTGTATGAAATCTTGGATCCCTTTTTGGATCTGAATAAACCTTAAATTGTTTAACATCTAAAAAATCAAGTCCTGTTTCTTCTTTAATTTCACGCACAGCCGCATCTTGGACTGTTTCGCCATAATCAACAAAACCTCCGGGCAAAGCCCATCCAAAAGGTGGATTAGAACGCTCAACCATAACTATTCCGTCTTTATATTCAACTATCCCATCAACTGTCAGATACGGTCCTGTCAAAATTTTTTTATACATATACTCTAAATATCCCAAAACATTTTTTAAAAAAACTTGATAGGCTTGGTGTGAATATAAAACAAACACAATCCTTTTTAATGTAGGGTTTTTTATTTCTCTTAAATATTTAAAAACTTCTTGAGCCATTATTTTTGCACATGCCTCATATGGAAATCCACCAACCCCACAACCTAAAGCGCAAAATGCAATTGAACTTATTTTATTGTTTTGTGCAAGCAAGAGTGAGTTTTCTGTGGCTTTTCTTATAATCTCTTCATCTGTTTTAAAATCCATACCCATCGTAACAGCATGTATTACGTATTTTGCTTTCAAACTTCCCGCAGTTGTTAAAATAGCCTTCCCTAAATCAACCGGCCCTTCTTTAATCGCTTCCTCTTCAATAACCTTCCCACCCTTCTTTTTAATAGCTAACGCAACTCCACCTCCCATATAGAATTTATTATTTGCAGCATTTACTATAGCCTCTACATCTACCTCTGTAATGTCAGCTTCGATAACCGAAATTTCAGTTCCTCCTATTTGCATAATTATCCCTCCTAAATTTTAAAATTATTTTTTTTGCAATATTATACGCTTCTTTTTTATTAGTTATTTTACCTAATACCTGCTCTTCTTTAATTTTATTTAAAATCTTTCCAATTAATGGGGAAGGTATAAGATTAAATTTTCTCATTATATCATAACCATCTACTATTTTTTTAAGGGGTTTGATTTGTGCTTCCAAAAAATAATTATTGACAATTTTAAGCATTATTCTCTCGTGTTTAGTTCTCTTTTTGGTATCTGTAAGTGGACCTTTAGTTGCTCGCCAATCAGCTAAAGACAAAAGTATCACCCCAACACCTTCACTTTGTGTGTCTCTGAAAAATCTATAAATTGCACGTTTTGTAGGGTTAATCTGATCTGCTAAATAACCCGGCCTTAAGTGCCACAAAACTAATTTCGTTAAAACCTCTTTAATTTTAGAGGAAAACCTTAACCTATCAGCGATCTTTTCAACTAAATCTTTTCCTATTTTTTCATGAACATAAAAAATTGTTTTTTTGCCCTTTTGTCTTTTTGCTTTTGGTTTGCCGATATCATGTAAAATACAAGCTAATTTTATTACTAAAAGTCGCCTCTTATCTAAACCTAACTCCTCATTAAGATACCCAAATAAAAATTGATTTTTAGAAAATTTATTTTTATAAAGCCTTTCAAATTCTTTTAATGTTTCTAATGAATGTTCCCATACATCAAGATGATGATATCTTCCCTGCCAAACACCACGCATATTTTTAATATAAGGAATTATCTGGTCAATAATTTTTAAATCGCTCATTAACTTAATAGCAGGATGAGAATTATCAGAAATTAATATTTTGAATAATTCCTCACTTATCCGTTCTGCTGAAACTTTTTTTAACAAAGTTTTATATTTTATCATTGCCAACTTAGTTTCTTCTGTAATCCTAAAACCATAATTAGCCATAAAAGAAAAGCCACGTAAAATTCTCAAAGGATCGTCTTTTAAAACTCTTTCTTTAATTACTTTTAAAAGTCTTTTTTTTATATCTTCTTGAGCCCCAAAATAATCAATAAGACTAAAATCTTTATCCTGTAAATTAATTGCTAAAGTGTTAATAGAAAAATCACGCAAAGACAAATCTTCTTTAAAAGTATTTGCGCGTATCTTTGCAAAATCATATGTATATGTTAATTTTTTTTTCTTTGCAACTACTCTAAAACTGAATTCTTTTTCATCAAGTACAATAACTTTTGAGGATATTAATTTAGCAAATTCCTTTACGACCGATAAAACCTCACCTTCAACACAAAAATCAAAATCAAATTTTTTTTGAGATAAAGCACCAATTTTTTCTAAAATCAAATCTCTCAAAAAGCCACCAACAAGCCAAATATTTACATTATGTTTTTTTGAAAGTTGTATAATAAGATTTAAATAAGGGATTTGTTTAAGTAATTGTGTAAACATAAATAATTTTTATTTAAATTTGGATGTAATTATGCCTTTTTTGGAGGGAGTTAAAAATTAAATTCATCTTTTGACAGTTTTTCAAAAACCTCTTCTTCTATAAAGATAGGCGACTTTGTTCTCACTGCTAAAGCTATACTATCTGAAGGTCTTGCGTCAACTATTTTAATTATACCATCCTTTCGCAAATAAAGTTTTGCATGAAAAGTATTATCTAATAATTTATCAATGACTACTTTTTCTAAACTTACCCCTAATTCTGTGATAATATTACACATAAGGTCATGTGTGAGAGGTCTGGGAGGAACATAGCCGCTTAGCTTTGCTCTAATTGCAGTAGCCTCAACCAACCCAATGATTACCGGCAGTGAGCGGTTACCGTTTTTTTCTTTTAAAATAATAAGCTGTTCGCTTTTTTCTTCGTCAATAATTATTTTAGAAAGTTCAGCCTCTACCATATTTAAAATTATTTAATTTTTTTGCTCAAAATCTCACGCAATTCTCTCATAAATTGATTAATATCTTTAAATTGTCTATAAACAGAAGCAAATCTTACATATGCAACATCGTCTAATTTAGATAACCTATCCATAACCAATTCACCAATAAAGCGTGATTCAACTTCCTGATCGAATTTTTTTTGGATCTCACTTTCTATTTCACTTACAATCTTTTCTAATTGCTCAACACCTATTGATCTTTTTTCACAGGCTTTTAGTAAACCGGCTAATATCTTTTGGCGATTAAAAGCCTCTCTTCTGCCATCTTTTTTTATAACCATCAGGGGTGTTTTTTCTACGTATTCATAAGTGGTAAAACGCTTGTTGCAGTTTAAACATTCACGTCTGCGCCTTATAGCCATACCTTCAGATGTTTCTCTTGAATCAATAACTTTATCCTCATTATGACCACAAAATGGACATTTCATTTTAAATCTAACTTTCTTAATTTAATTTTTGCTTTTTTTAAAAATTCTAAAGCCATTTTATCTGGATAATAGTTAGCTATAACTATTTCTTTTATGCCAGCATTAATAATCATCTTCGCACAAATAATGCAAGGTGTATTTGTAATATAAAGAGCGCTTTCTTTAACTGAAACACCGTGTCTAGCTGCTTGCAATAATACATTTTGCTCAGCATGCAAACCGCGACAAATTTCATGACGTTGGCCTGAAGGTATATTTAACTTTTGGCGTAAACAACCTGTAACATCGCAATGTGCTATTCCTATAGGCGCACCATTGTAACCTGTAGCTAAAATTTGCTTATCTTTAACTAAAACTGCTCCTACTTTTCTTCTTAAACAAGTAGAACGTTCACTAACTAAATAAGCAACCTTCATAAAATATTCATCCCAACTCGGCCTTTTTAATTTTTCTGCCATTTAATCTAATAAATTATATAAAGGAAATTTTGCTGTTAAAGCAAGTGCCTCTTCTTTTATCTTTAATAGAGCTTGTTGATTATCTTTATTTTTTATTGCTATATCTATAAGATTACTTATGCTTTCCATTTCTTTTTCCTTCATGCCCCTTGTGGTTATAGCGGGAGTTCCTATCCTAATACCACTTGCGATAGCCGGTGGTTTAGGATCAAATGGTATAAGATTTTTATTTACTGTAATATTAACTTTGCCTAAAAGTTCACTTGCAGCTTTTCCTGTAATATCTTTTGAACGTAAATCTACCAAAAACAAATGTGTATCTGTTCCACCGCTGACAATGCGATATTTTTTCTCCTCCATACATTTTGCAAAATGTTTTGCATTGGTTACGATTTGTTTTTGATATTCAACAAATTCTTTAGTTTGCGCCAAACCAAATGCGACTGCTTTGGCTGCTATAACATGCATAAGTGGCCCGCCTTGACAACCCGGAAAAACGTTAGTGTCAATCTTTTTTGCAAATTCTTTTTTGCATAAAATAAAACCTGCCCGCGGTCCTCTTAAAGTTTTGTGTGTAGTTGAAGTTACAAATTCAGCATATTCGCAAGGATTTGGATATATTTTAGCAGCAACTAAGCCTGCAAAATGAGCCATATCTACTAGAAGATAAGCCCCAACTTTATCTGCAATTTGACGAAATTTTTTAAAATCAATGATCCTTGGATAAGCACTTGCACCTGCTATAATCATCTTTGGTTTATGTTGTTTTGCTAAATATTCTATTTCAGAATAATCTAGGCACTCTGTATTTTTATTGACGCCATAAGCAACAATATTATAAAATTTGCCACTAAAATTTAATGGATGCCCATGAGAAAGATGTCCTCCACATGCTAAATCCATAGCCAAAACTGTATCTTTTGGTTCTAAAACCGCCATCATAACAGCCATATTTGCACTTGTTCCAGAATGGGGTTGCACGTTTGCATATTCAGCCCCAAACAATTCCTTTGCTCGCTGGCGCGCTATCTCTTCTACCTCATCAACATATTCACAACCACCATACCAACGCGCTTTTGGATAACCTTCAGCATATTTATTAGTCAAAACAGTTCCTTGCGCTTCTATTACAGCCAAAGGAGCAAAATTTTCACTTGCTATTAGTTCAATATGTTCTCTCTGTCTTTTAAGTTCACCAATTATACTTTTATAAACAATTGGATCAACTTTCTTTAATTCTTCAAACATATCTTTCTTTCTCCTCTATTAAACTTATTTTTTTCAATCTGCGCAGATGTCTGCCACCCTCAAATCCTGTTCTTAACCACCTTAAAATTATTTTTTTGGTTTTTTCTAAACTACTGTTTCGCGCACTCAAAACCAATACATTACTGTCATTATGTCTTCTTGATAAAGTTGCAGTTGCTAAATCTGTTACTAAAGCTGCTCTTATACCTTTTAATTTATTTGCGACAATACAGCTACCAATACCTGTGTAACAAATCACCACCGCTCTATCTACTTTTTTATTTTTTACTGCTTGGGCTGCTGGGTAAACATAATCTGGATAATCGCAAGGTTCAGGAGAATGAGTTCCAAAGTCAATTACTTCGTAGCCCTTTTCTTTTAAAAACTTTTCTAAAAAAATCTTTAATTTAAACCCTCTGTGATCACTTGCAATAGCTATCTTCATAGCCAATCTATTAACTCCAAAATAGCTTTTTTTATGATTGTATATACCTCCTCATAAAATTCATAGCTTTTGCCAATTGGATCAGGAATATCTTTTTCTAAACTTGGTGGCAAAAATTTTTTTAAATGAAATATTCTTCCTTCAATAGTTGGCTCTAAACTCACTAAATATTCTTGTTGACTATCCTCCATAACAAAAATTAAATCTGAAGAGAGAAGGGTTTGCCTGTCTATAGGCTTTGAGAGGAAATATTCTGTATGTATGTTTTCTTTTTCTCTTAAAATATCCTCAACTGCTTTTGTTATCCTTGCACCACCTAAAGGTAAAACCCCCCTTGATAATACTTCGTATCTATCTTTTAGATAAGGTTTAGCTTCTATTAAATACTTGCTAAATAGAAATTGTGCCATAGGTGAGCGACAAGTATTTCCTTTGCAAACAAAAACAATTCTTTTTTTAATAAAAACATCTATTATTTCTTTTTCACTTATAAGTCCCTCTCTTAAAATTTTAAAAGGTTTATAAGTAAGATCAATTACGGTTGAAGGTTTTCCTTTTACTAAAGAAGAGTTGCTATCAACTATTAAATCTATTTTATCTACAAATATACTCTCAACCTCATCTGCTTGTGTTGCTTCTTTTTCTCCACTTATATTTGCGGAAGGCAAAAAAACTTCTTGGTTTATGGCTTTAATTATTTCAAATGCAACAGGATGTGAGGGGACGCGCACGCCGATTTTTTCATCGTTGCCTGAATAATAAACTATTGTTAAAGGTCCTGGCCAGAATTTTTCAATTAATCTATAACCAAAAGGGGTTAAGGTAGAGAAATAATTATCTATCACATCATCTATTCCATCTTCAACATAACTAAATGGTTTATCTATTGACCTTTTTTTTATCTGGTAAAGGCGTTGAACAGCTTCGCTGCTTTTTGCAGCAACTGCTAAACCATAGACTGTTTCTGTTGGTATAGCTATTATTCCACCATCTAAAACAACTTTTGCTATACCATTTATAATCGCTTTATCAATATCATTTGGATCAATAAAAACTTTTT
>JAMWCT010000040.1 GCA_023819525.1 Candidatus Omnitrophota bacterium | reverse complement strand
CGGGGAAAGTAGATTAAATTATATCTAAACTAACTTTTAAGTCAAGATTGGCTTTTTATCTAATAAAGCCTGCCCTAAAGTAGCGGTATCAATATATTCAATTTGTGTTCCTAAAGGTATTCCTACTGCGATGCGATAAATTTTTACTTTATATTGTGATAATTTTTGTATTAAAAAATGTGCCGTTAATTCTCCATCGCTATCAGGGTCGGTAGAAATTATAACTTCTGTGATCTTTCCGCTCTCAATACGATTAATTAATTTACGAATATTTAAATCTTCTTTACTTATTCCCTCAAGAGGCGAGATTTTTCCAAGTAAAACATAATATAAACCATTATATTGAGAGGTTTTTTCAATTGCTAAAACATCCTTTGGTTCTTCCACAATACAAATTACATTTTGCTGTCTGTTAGGATTTGAACATATAGAGCAAAACTCTTCTGTAGAAAAATTATTGCAAAATTTGCAAGGTCGAATATTTTTGTGTACTTCTTCCATTTTCTGTATCAAATTTTTAAGTTCCTGTGGCTGCATTTTAAGTATATAAAATGCAAGGCGTTCTGCACTACGTTTTCCTATACCTGGAAAGCGCGATAAACTTTCAACCAGTTCATTAAAAATTTTTGGAAAAGCCATAATTAATCAACATTTTCTACATCTATAGAACCGCCAAATGCATCTAAAATATCATTTATAAACTCGCTATTTTGCGCAATTTCTTCTTTGGTCTGGATATTTGTCTGTGGCTTTGCGCTAAAATCAGATACATCTGAAACTCTTGTATTTTCAAGCAAAACAAAATTTATCCCAATTTTTTTATTTAGAATTTTTGAAATGGATTCATTAATAAATTTTAAATTTTTATTATTTTCTACAACCTCTTTATGAAAACAATTTTCTTTTGTAAATCCTATCTTTACAATATTTCCACAAGATGAAATTGGTTGTCCGAAAGCCAAATGCGATGCAATTGCTGCTCTTATCTTTTGTATATATAAAATAATCTCTTGCCATTTAGCCTTTATATCTGTTAATATCAAATTATCATCTTTTTTTTCGTCTTCGGGTGCATCTAATTTGATTTCTTCTTTTTCAAAAAGAGCTTTTGTATCACCCAACCCCTCATCTATTTTTTGCTCTTTATCTATTGAGGTATTTATTAATTCATTGTTTAATATTAAATTTTTAGGATATGTTAAATTGTCATTCTCTTTATACATATACTTTATAAATGCCAGCTCTAAAGGTATCCGCATGCTCGAAAGACGACTTGATAGATCTTTTGCTTCAATTAATAAATCTAAAATCTTTAAAATTTCTGAAATTGAAATAGAATTGGCTAAATTCTTCATACAGGCTTTTGTATTAGGAGAAAGAGAAACTAAAACATCAAAATTTTGTTGGGACACTTTTAATAAAAGTAAATTTCGCAAATGCTCAATAATTGTATTTAAAAATAATCCTAAATCTTTGCCGCTTTTAACTAAAGAGTCTATAAGTTCAAGCAAAGGAACCAAATCGCGTTCTATTATATATTTTATAGCTTGATTTGTAATTTCTTCACTGATTATTCCTAAATATCCAAAAATATCATCTAAAGTTAAATTACCTGAAATTACAGGCACAATTTGGTCAAGCAAAGACTCTGCATCGCGAATACTCCCATCTGATATTTTAGCAATCGTATAAAGCATATTTTCTTGGATATTTATATTTTCAGTTTTAATTATTCGTTTTAATTTTTCAACTATTTCTTCTATGGATAATAAAAAAAATTGAAATTTTTGACATCTAGAAAGAATTGTAGGTAAGACTTTATGTATGTGTGTGGTGGCAAATATAAATTTTACATGTTGGGGTGGCTCTTCTAAAGTTTTAAGCAAAGCATTAAATGCATCTTGCGAAAGCATATGCACTTCATCAATAATATATATTTTGTAACGAGAATATGTTGGGGTTAATTTTATATTTTCACGCAAAGTTCTAATCTCATCAATTCCTCTATTTGATGCTCCATCTATCTCAATTACATCCATAGCAGTTGTGCGATTAATTTCAAGACAACTTATACATTTTTCACAGGGGCTAATTGTAGGGCCTTCAAAACAGTTTAAAGACTTTGCAAAAATTCTTGCTAATGAAGTTTTACCTGTACCTCTTGGACCACTAAAAAGATATGCATGATGAAGATGTTTTTTTAAAATTGCACTTCTTAAAGCAGAAACTATATGTTTTTGCCCAACAACTTCATCGAAATTTTTTGGCCTATATTTTAGTGCAAAAGCAATATACTCCATATTTAATCTTTTAATGTTTATACAAACCAATTAACTCTGATTCTTCGAGTATATGGCCTTCCATCTCTCTAATCAAATCGTCTTTTGTTAAAATATCATCGCAATTGGATATAATTTTATTTAAAGCATATATTCTAAAAACATAGTGATGATATTTACCTGCCGGTGGGCAAGGTCCACCATAACCAAATTTTCCAAAATCATTCTTTCCTTGATATATGCCATTTTCTAATTTTCTAACAGTTGGTAGGCCTTCATCTAATTTCTCCATATTCTTTGGGATATTAAAAATTATCCAATGTATCCAGTTGCCCCCCGGTGCGTCTGGGTCTTCACAAATAATTGCAAAACTTACAGTATTTTCTGGGGGGTTACTCCAAGAAAGCGGCACAGATAAATCCTTACCATCACAGGTATATTTTGATGGAATTAGTTGATTGTGGTTAAAAGCAGAACTTTTTAGTTTAAATCCAAAAGCATTAAATATCAAAAAAAATGTTACCGGAAAAAACAATAAATATTTTTTATTCATATTCGCCTTCTTTTTAAAAAAAATTATTTGTTATAGGTAAATCCTTTTGCTTAAATATGGCTGAATAAGTAATCTTTGGTCCTATAGGAGCTTGTTTTCTTTTAAATTCACTTAAAAAAACCATTTTAATTATTTTATTTACTAATTTTACACTATAGCCTTTTTTTGCAATCATTTTTGGTTCTAAATTATTTTCTAAATAAAATTTTAATATAGGATCAAGTATAGAATATGGTGGTAAAGTATCTGTATCTTTTTGGTTTTTACGCAATTCTGCGGAAGGGGCTTTAGTAAAAACTATTTTCGGAATAACTAAAAAACCTGCTACTTTATTAATATACTCTGCAAGTTTATATATAAAAGTTTTGTATATATCTTTCAAAATAGCAAAACCGCCAATTAAATCTCCATAAAGAGTGCTATAACCACAAGACAATTCGCTTTTATTTCCAGTATTTAAAACTAAATGTCCAAATTTGTTAGAAAATGCCATCAAAATAATCCCCCTAATTCTAGACTGAAGATTTTCTTCTGTTACATCAAACTTTTTATCTAAAAAAAATGGCTCAATTATTTTATAAATTGTACTAAATATATTTTCAATATCAATAATTTTATAATTTATTTTTAAATTTTCACAAATTTTTTTTGCGCAAGAAACACTAGAAGCTAAACTAAAGCGCGATGGCATAATTAAACCAAAAACATTATTCTTCCCTAAAGCAGCTGTCGCTAAAGAAGCTACTACTGCTGAATCTATTCCGCCACTTACGCCAACAATAGCGGATTTAAAATTATTTTTTGAAACATAATCTCTAATTGAACATACTAAAGCCTCATATACTAATTTAACTTTATCATTACAGATTGATAATTGTTTATAGTTTATTTTTTTATCAAACTCAAATATCCCAAAATCTTCTTGGAAACTTTTGCATAAAAAAACAATCTTACCATAGGGAGAAATCACGCAACTATTTCCATCAAATACAACTTCATCTTGTCCACCAACTAAATTACAAAAAAAAATAAATGAATTTATGGATTTGGCAATTTTATACAAGTTAGAATAAAAAAATTTGTTCTTTTCAAGATAAAAAGGTATTGCAGATAGATTTATTACAAAATCAATTTTTTCTTTTTTAATGTAATTGGTTATTTTTTTACAAAATATGTCTTCTCCAAGCGTCAGAAAAAACTTATAATTTTTGAATTTACAATATTTTAAGGCACTCCCTTCACTAAAATATTTTTTTTCATTAAAAAAACTATTGGCTAGAAGGTTAACTTTGTTATAAATATTTAATATCTTTTTATTGTAAAACAAAAAGGCCGAATTGTAGATTTTGTCATTTTTTTTATAGATTGAACCTAAAACAACAGCAATATTATCAGTTGAATTTTTAACTTTTTTTAAAATTTCTAAATTTTTTTCAACAAAATCCTCTTGCAATAATAAATCCTTTGGTGGATAACCTGAAATTGAAAGCTCACCAAATATTAAAATATCAACATTGTTGAATTTTGCTTTTTGTATAAAGTCAAAAATCTTCTTATAATTTTTGTCAAAAGCACCAACTGTGGGATTAATTTGTGCAAATGCGATTTTTAACATATATTTTTTAAGTTAGCAAATTTATCATAACAATTATTTTTTTACTGTCAAGGCTGTTGATATGTTTTTAAATTTGTAGATAATAAAATAAGTTTAAACATGAAAAACAATTTAATTAAAAAAATATTTGCAATTTTTATAAGTTTTTTACTTTTAGTAACATATCTTCTATCAAACTTCAGTAAAGGCTTATAAAACAACTTTTATGTAACGCCACTAACAAACCAGCAAATTATTTCTGGCTTTACCATAAACAATGATGGAGTTGTTATGGCAGTCTCGGGACAAATTGCAAAAGGGAGATTTTTAGTGAGAAAATGTCAAAGTTGCGCAAAAACTATTCACTTTAAAAAAAATAAAATATACAAAAAGCTATATTGGCAATTTGCACTACAAAAATTAACGACTCTTTGCCTCTAAACTGCTAACTCGCGACTCTAAAAATGATATTTTTGACGATAAGCTATTTACATCTACAGAAATTTTATCAAATTGTGCACGAAGGCTTTCAAGTTTTGCCTCTATGCTGTCTAACTTACTATTGAAATTTGATAATCCTACTTCGTTTATCTGTACATTATCAGACAAAATACTAAAGTTGTTTTTTATCTCATCGATTTGTGTTTTTAGGCTTTGGATTTCATTTGATAAACTCGTTATTTCTTCCTTTAAAGACGAAGCAGAAGGGCTTTTAGCTAATCCGTAATTTGTGCAAAAAAATACCGAGGCAAGAGCAAAAATAACAAAAAATATTTTTCTCATAATGCCTCCTTTTTTTTGTAATTATAAACTAGAACGTTTTTTGATAACTAATGTTTTTCTAACAACGGTTATTTTATCTATTTCAACATCTAAAAGTTTGCCCAGTTCTGAAAAATATTTTTTTAGTTTTTCTATATACGTCTTCACTTCCGGCTCTAACGCTTTAGTATCAGTCAAATTTTTTATATTCAGTTCATTTGTCTTTTTCATCTCTCGAAGCCACATTGTGATATAAACTGTTGGATCATCTTTTAAGAAATCGGTCTTTATTGCATCAAAAATTGATAACATATAAAAATATGCATTCAGTTGTATAATAGTTGTCATACAAGAATTCCACATATTGATCAAGATAGCGGGTTCATTTGATCTTACAAGCAAAGTTTTAATTTGATTTGCTTCATCGAAAAGCTGATTTCTCATATCAAGCAAAACTGGACCTTCTGCATATGAATTTAAAAAAGTAACAATGAGAAAAATAAAAAATATAAATTTCTTTTTCATCACTCCCCCTTTTTTAAAAAAACATATTTTCTATTTTAATTTAATTTTAGAAATAACAAAATTAGCGTTTGCAACAGATGAACCTTTTGCTTTTTGGGATATTTGATATCTTTCGATTGCCATTAAACTATTTGAGTTTTCTATTTGATACATAAAATCTAAAATTTGCTCCATTTGGCCTTCACAATTTAGATTAACAAAATATTTTGTCATTAAGCCTTCTTGTGATGAGGTGGTAGGTTTTAGGTCCACTAAATAAATAGAAGCTTTATTTGCGATATTTTCAGTTTCTTTTAAAAATAAAGCTATTTCTTCTTCGTCTGTCTTGCTGCTAGTTAAAAACAAATTATATTTTGAACTTTCGGCTAATATTTTATCTTTTTGTGCCAATATACGTAGATTATTTTTTATACTAAGCTCTGTTTTTTTTATTTCATCATTCAGTGCAAAAATTTTTGAAAAAACTGGCCCCACAATCAATCTGTCTGCAATTGAAAAACCAACAATAACAACTGCTATGTAAAGAAAAGTCCTTTCTCGTTTAGAAAGATTTTTAATAATATCGAAAATTTTAATTTTTTTAATCATCACGATTTTTCTTTCATAATATCTTCTTTTTTTACCTGTGTATTTATTTCAAAATCAGTAACATCAGAAGTCCCTTCTTTTCTTTTTGACGTATACTTTGTTCTCACTTCTTTAAAATATTTTACTTTATTAAGTCTATCTACGAATAAAAACACTGTAGACATCGTATCGGCTGTTCCCTGTATAACCAATCTCCCTTCTTTCTCTAATCTTATACCAGATAATTCTACCTCTTGTGGTAAACTATTATATATTTCGGCTAACACTTCTAAAGAATATCCTCTATTTGTTATATAATTCCTAATAAAATTGACTTTTGTGTAGTCACTTTCTAATTTTTTCGCTTCGCTCGAAACATTCAAATGTAAATTTTTTAATTTTTGTAAATAAATAGATTTAAAATAGATTTTGGTAATCATTACTGAAAAAGATAAAACAAATGCTAATATCAAAAATATACCACTCTTAATTAACTCTCTACTTTTTTCTTCAAATGCTTTTTTAAGTTTTATTTCTTCCGGAAGAATATTAACTTTTACCTTGCCAAAGCTTGCTGTCGTTGCAATCACATTTAAAAATGATACCTTATTGAAAGTAGAAATAGTTTTTGAGACATCGGCATTTAAAGAAAACAATTTTAAATAATTAAAAAAATTAATTGAAAAAGGTAAGTTGGAAGACAATAAAGTTTGCAATTCTTTTAATATCAAACCGCCTTCTACAAGAAGAAGCTGTTTTGGAATTTTTTCAATTTCTTCTATCTGATAAGCATCTAAAGATTTTTTAATCTCTTCTATAAATCTCCCAAGATTTTGTTCTTTATCGATAAGAAATATTTGTGAGCCTAAAGGTATATTTCTTACAAAAATTGGTTTATTTCTAAAAATAATCACAAAATCTGTGAAGGCATCATCTACATTAAGAAGTATATAGGATTGTTGGTCTTCTGTTTTTGATAACTCCTCTCCTAATAAAGTAACTATACCTTCTGGCGAAAAACATACACCATCTAAATTAAAACCACTTTTTTCGATTATTTCAAAATGTTTCTTAATTATATTTTTTGAAACAATTATTAATAAAATTTTTGTATAACTCTGCTTATATACCCCCAGTTCAATATAATCTACAATTATTTCATCTTTTGAATATGGAGTGTGTCTTGCGGCTTGTAAATTTATAATTTGACGTATCTCATCAGGATTTGTTGAGGGAATTTCAATATTTTTTGTTATAGTCAAATTTGGAGTAATAACATCTACAATAATGGGCTTTTTAAAATTTACAGAGTATAGAGATGAATTAAGAATTTTTGATATATTATCGTCAGATAAACCTGCGATATTGGCACTAGCAAGTTTTATTATTTCTTTTTTCGCATTTGAAGACTTTAAAAAAGAAATCTTTAAAATATTGTGTCCAAACTCAATGCCAACTATTTCATTGTAACGAGGCTGCCAAAAAGGATTAAGTTTTAAATTTGGTAATTTAATCATACTTGTCTTTGATATAAAATTTTGCCATCTAAATTAACAATAAAATAAGCACTGCTACTCATTTTGTCCTGCACTAATACATAGCTTTTAACGAGAAAAAACTCAGAGTTAGCTTTAAAATATTGCTCAACAGCGGCCGTAAGAGGAACTAACTCATTATCGTTAAAAACACCTGAATTTTTTAAAATTAAAATTATATCTTCGTATCTGCTAAAAACAATATCATCAGAGGTGCCTTCTATTCCATCTCGCCCATTCCTAAAAGAAAGAAATTTAGCCACTGTTCTTTCGTTTAAACCTACCGCTAAAAATATCTCTCTTGGTGCGGTATTAATATTTATTTTACCATCACCATAAATAGTGACAAATCTTTTTATTTTTTCAAAATAATCTATATTCATCCCTTTTACCAAAAGTAATTCTTCTAAAACCTCAAAAGGTGCATCTTTTGCTTCGTAAGGATGCAGGAGGGCTCTATAGTAATTATCTTCAGCGCTTCCAAAAGGTATAGATAAAAAACTGTCCGTATCCCTCCAATCTATAATAGAAGCTGCGAGTTCCTGTGCTTCAATTTTATCTACCCCTAAAACAGTCTGAAATAGTCTTGTAAGTAAATCTTGCGAGGCTATATTGATATTAATCTTTCGCTCTTCATCAAAGATACCATAGTAGTGTTTTAGGTTATTGTAAATTTGTGCCTTATGAATAGCATTAGGTACATCACAAAAATTAATTTCATTTTCACCAAATAAATTTATATCGTTTTTATTACCTAAAAAAGCACAACTATCTTTTTTTGATTTTAAAATTTCTGCAATCGATTTTTTTATAGCAAGCTGATGCAAATAAAAACTAGTATTTAGTTGCTCAATATGCTTTATTAAATGTAGTTTCCCTCGTATATTATATCCTAAAATAATTGATAAAGTCGAAAGAAAAAATATTGTCCATATTGACAAAATTAAAATACTTCCCTTTTTATGTTCTAATAACATTTTAGTTGGCTGTTGGAATATCAACTGTTTTAATAAAATTTTTTATTTTACCATTATCATAAAAAACTAAATTGACTTCTACTGCCAATGGAAGTTTATTATTCTTCCAATTATCTTGCCAAACATATTCTTGTTTTTCTTCGTCATAAGTATAGTATCTAAATTTACAGGAAGCAACATTATCTAATAAAATTTTAGTTATACCTTCGCTATCATTGTATATCTGACTAAAATCTCTCTCTTCTTTAATCAATGCCCCTTTATTACTATCAAAATAATATTTAATCTCACCCGGTGACTTTTGTTTTAAAGAAAAACTATTTATAATAGCTGGGAACATTATTCTGTCAATCTCACCACTAAAATCAATTAAACTAAACTTAAATGTATTATTTAATTCTAAACTAAATTTTTGAAAAAAAATATTGATATCTTCTTCTAAAGTAATACTTTTTATCTTCTGCCAAATTTTTGCTCCACTGCTAAACATTTTATATATTCCAAAAGATATAGCAGTAGCTATCCCGATAACTATAATTAATTCAATAAGGGTAAAATTTTTTTTATTTTTTATACAAAGCATAAGTTGTTCGTTCTAAAGTAAAACTTTTTCTTCCCGCCCGCCATCTTATCGTTGCAAAAATTCTATAAAGAGTAAATAGATCCTTTAACTGGTCATCAGCATCATAAGATATCTCCCATAAAAAAAATTTTCCTTCTTTTATAAATTCTCCTTGGGTTTCTAAAATTTCAATATTGTTTTTACTTAACGCATTTTGCGCTTTATAAATTTTTTCTTCAAATAATGGCAAAATCGTTAAATAATTTGAATAATAGCTAAATGCATCAAGCAAAGTAAAAAAAGTTTCGTAAATTAAAATCGTCCCAAAAATCAAAAATACTGTTGCAACCATAACTTCTATAAGACTAAAACCTCTATATTTTTTATTCCCAATTTTTAATATCATCTGCTGTTCCTTCCTGCCCATCTTTACCTAAAGAATACAAATCGTAATCTGCTCTATGATCGCCTGGAGACTTATATTTATATTCCCTTCCCCATGGGTCTATGGGTTTTTTTTCTAAATATGGACCTTTCCAATTTGTAATCAGCGGTGGTTTTGTTAATAATGCCTCTAGACCTTCGGAGGTTGTAGGGAAACTACCTATATCCAACTCATACAATTTCAGTGCTGTAGCAATATTTGATTCAATATCTGCCTTTGCTATAGCAATACGAGCTTGCTCTCCTCTTCCTACAAATCTAGGTAACACCATTGCTGCTAATGCTCCAATAATAACCACAACAAGCATCAATTCTATTAATGTAAAAGTTTTAATTTTTTTCGACATCCTTCCTCCTTGCTTCTAAAGTTTATATCATTTTTCGCTTATATATTTTCGCCAAATTGTTTCAAGTTCTTCAATGTTTTCAAAATGAATACCATAAACAGCTCTAATTGCTTCATCTAAACTTTTACCATCGCGCAACTGGCGACAAAACGCAGCAAAATCCGATGAGCCATATCTTTCGATCAAAAAACCAACTAAAGATGCAGATTGCAAATAGTAGGTGCTGATTAATTGTTCTAAACTTATAAATAAAACACCGCTTCCTCCTTCTTTAGTGCGAGTTGGTCTAATATAGACACGGTTTTGGTCCTTTAAATTGCGAATATCTAATTTAGTTAAATCGTTTAACGAAAGTAATGCATCATCATTAAAGAATTTTTTTATAAGTTCTTTTATATGTTGTCTTTTTGCAACCTCTGCCCATTGTGCAACGCCCTCATCTAACCAAAGAGGTATTTCACCTTTAAAACCAACAAAATCTCTAAAAATCAGATGTGCCATTTCATGGGGAAGAAGAGACTCTATAAAGCCTTTACTCCAGGCATAACTTATAATAGTTTTATCTGAATAATTTGCCATGCCCTCAGACCATTGAGGTTGAGAGGTGGCTTTTAAAAAATCATTTTTTGTAGGATATATATAGATTTTTGCTCGCTTATCCCAAGTCCAAAACTCTGAGTAACGCGGATAACCAATATCAAAAGCAATATGTTGATAGTATTTTTCTGCTGCCGATAAAACTTCTTTTGCAAATTTATCATCTCCAACATAATAGACTGTGAAATGTTCACTTTGCATTTCTTTCCAATTACTAGATATGGCTTCTTTAAACCAAATATTAAAAAATAAAAAGCTTATTAGTATAAAACGAAACAAAAATTTCATCCGCTTTTAAAAAAATTTTATATAGCGACATTAATCTCAAATATTGGTAACAACATAGCTATCACAATAAAGCCAACAACTAACCCCATAAATAAAATAAGAATTGGTTCAAGTAGTGCAGAAAATAGTTTAAGCATCTGGTCTATTTCTTTTTCATAATTTGTAGCAACCTCATATAAACTATCGGACAGCTTTCCTGAGACTTCACCAATTATAATTAAATTACTCATAAAAGGAGGGAAAACACCTGATGCCTTAAGGCTCTTACCAAACGAACCACCTTCTTCTAAATGTTGACAACTTTGGTATAAATGTTTTCGTATAATTTCATTTCTTGTAATTGGTATAGCAATATTAATTGCCTTTACTATTGGTACCCCTGAATGTATTAAAAGAGCTAATGTATAACAAAATCTTGTAAGTTCAGTTTTTAAGAAAAATGTGCCTAATATCGGTAGTTGTAGTTTATATTTATCAATCCTAATTTTGGCTTCTTCTGTTTTAGAAAATCGCCTAAAGAGAAATAAAATTGCTAATATTACAACAATGGCTATTAAAATCTCTTTTTTTTGAAAAAATGAAGTTATAGAAATTAAAATCTTAGTTGGCAAAGGCAGTTTTTGTTGTAAAGACCAATATATTTTTAATAATCGCGGCATCACAAATGTAAACATAAATATTATTGTTAATAAACCTACAAATAACATCAGCAATGGATATGACAGGGCAATTTTTATGCGTGAAAATAATTCTTCCTGTTTACTTCTATATTCAGCTATTTGTAATAATACATTATAAAGATTGCCACTATTTTCGGCTGCTTTTACCATTGAAATATAAAAAGAAGAAAAAATATTTGGGAATTTTTCAAGTGAAGTTGAAAACGCAATTCCTGACTTGATGTCATTATAAATACTTAAAATTATATTTTTTAAAGCAAGATTTTGAACTTGTTCGGAAATTGTAGTTAAGGCATCTAATATTGGCATACCTGCTTTAAGAAGAGTGGCTAATTGTTTAGTAAAATCAGTTATGTATTTTGATTTTACTCTATAACGTTTCAAAGCGTTATCATTAACTAATTTAGAGGTTTCATAAGCCATTTCTTCTAAATTTATAGGTAAATAGCCCTCTTGGCTTAACTTCTCAATTGCCTCACGTTCAGAGGCTGCTTCAATTTTGCCTTTTATTACTTCTTGCGGACCTTTTTTTGCTGTATATTTATAAACTGGCATCTTTTACGAAATTTCTAAACTCACAAATTTTTCTAATCTATACCTTTGCTCACTTGTCATATCTAAGAAACAAACACCAACATAATAAAGTTTGTTTTCTTCTATTTCCTCTAATCTTACAACCTTTGCTAAACATTCTATCGGAGCACTTATTCCATCAGGTAATTCAATTGTAACTTCAATTATAGTTCCAATGTCTATCGTTTCTTTTGAAACAAAAAGAAATCCCCCGGCAGAAATATCTTTAGTAACAGTAAATTCTTTAACGCTTTTTTCTTTTTTTAATAG
>JAMWCT010000039.1 GCA_023819525.1 Candidatus Omnitrophota bacterium | reverse complement strand
TTAAATTATTTAAGATAGATGCATATTTACTTGTAATAGGATTAGACCTTAGTTGGTTTAAAAAATCATGCATCTGGTTATCTGTTACTTTTAAAATTGTCTTTCCTTTCAAAGGTATCTGGGCGAAGATGATACTGAAGGAAAGAAGGAAAATGGTAATTAAAAATAAACAGAATAATTTTTTATCCATCCTCCCTCACCTCCTTAAAACAAAATATCTTTATGATCCAAATTCTTTTGTCGCAGAGTTATTGTTTTCATTACTCTCAGAAACCACATTTTCTTCATCCACCACTACTTTTAATGTATAAGGAGGAATAGCAAACATATTATGGGTAACGGTGGTCTGGGAACCCGCAGCCAAAGAAGAGATATTATGTGCAGAGCCATCTAAGGTATAGTTCTGGCTTCCAATTGCAGCGACATAAAACTTTACTGTAAAATTCTTTGCCTCAGTGCTTCCGATATTATGAATTACTGCCTGATTTGTATATCCATCTCCGCTTATATCAGAACTGGTAATCTTTAAATCTGCACCTGCCAATAAAGTTGAGCCAAAAATAGTATTTCCCCGCATTCCAGAGATTAGCCAATTAGGACCTTCTTTTTCTAAACGTATAGCAATGTTAGCCGAGTCAGAAAAATTTGTTCCTTGCCTATCATCGTATTTTCTTTCCCAATAGACATCTAAGATTGCGCCTTTAAAGTCAGTGTCAAAAGAACTGCGGTCAACTCTATATCTTAATCTTATATTCTTGTAATTATAAAAATCATTCTGGATTGCCTCTTTAAATTTTATCCTATCGGGGTAGCTAGTAGAAAATAAATCAATAAATCTATCAATATTTTCCTGCTCATAATAAAGTTTCATCTTATCTAAAACTAATAAAACCGCCTCATCTGGTTTTCTCTTCTGATAAATAATCTTTATATTGGGTTTATAGGTTCTGATTGAACCGGTCTCTTCTGTTAAAAGTAATTCAGGCCTAATTTCTTCTTCCTGCAAAGGCCGATAACCAAAAATAAAATAATCCTTTTCCTTTTGCATTTCCTGCCACGTTCTTCCTTGGTCAAAAGTTATTTCTGCCTTACTTAATTTATATGCTTTTATAGAAAAAAAGATTTTTCCCTGCTCTAAATCATCGTAAAACAAATTTAAGGTGCTCCCTTCATCTATTTCTTTATTGTTAACCAATAATCCTTGTGCAAAAACCGAACCAGAAAAAATAAAACACCCTATTGCAATTAAAATAAATTTTTTCACCATTTTACCCCCTTTTCTTTTAAAATCTATAACTTAACTTCCACTTTAAAATTCTTTCTGCATAGTTATTATCTCCATCTACATATTCATAACCTTTATGGTCATAACTTAATTCAAAAGATAAATTATCCTTTATGTTGCGCGATAAAGAAAAAGAATATTGATTGCTATTTGAGTCTGTATCATTTTGATAAAAATTGTTGTCAGAAAATAACACTTTAGCAGATAAACTAAGCGAAGAAGGAAAGTCAAGTTTTAACCCAAAACCTGTTGTTGTAGAAAAATCTGCCTCTTTAACCTCTTTATAATAATCATGATTTATATCTTGGCTAAAATTCCAACTTAATTTTACATTTTTGATATCAAAATTGCCATCCAAAGCCAAAGAATATGTATCAGTCTCTCTTTCTGAAGAAGGGCTTATTTTGTCTGATACAATAGTTTTAGAATAACCTAAAGAAGAATAAAAGATTCTAAAATCTTTATTTAAATTTAAACTATGGGTATAGGTTTTTGAATTAGTAGATTTATCTGTAGAGAAACGTTTGCGCAGGTCTGAACCAAAATCTACATTTATGTCGAAAGGTAAAATTAGAGAAAATTTGCCACCAGGATTGATCTGATGAGTTGTGGTGGTCTGGGTATCTGAAAGGTTATCCCTATCAGTATGAAGATAATGGGTAAACTTAATTCGGAAAGGCATAAACCACATTGCATCAAAGTTTAGGGTCTCTAAATCAGAAGCAGAAAAACCTCCGGTTGTATAAAAATGATTACCCACCCTTGAATAAGCAGTAGTTAAGGTATAGACAGAGCTATTAAACTCCAAAACCGCCTTTAAGGCACGAGCTGATTTAGTCTTTACCTCATCAAGTCTTTTATCCTCATCAGTAAAACTTTGTGCAAGTTCTGAACTAAATGTAAAATAATCATTAATGACATATTTTAAATCGGTACTAAAGACATTTATTAATAATTGTTTATTAGAAGATCCAACATATGCTGGATCATCAAGTGCACCTCCGTAATTAAAATTTAAACTTAATTTGTTATTAAAAAAATTATTCTCTAAACGCCCACCCCAAACATATTTTCTTATTGAAGAATCTTCACAGCGCTTCTCCCACAAATCTTCCCATTTAGAAGTATCCATACCTCCTACTAAAGTTAGTCGAGAGGACCTCTCATTACCTAATACCAGTTTCAGCCCTTTTAAGGCATTACCCAAAGAATACTCGGAAAAATTAGTATAAAAATCACCGGTTAAAAACTCAAACATCTCGCCTTTCAGCCCAAAATACATCCTCTCAATACTGAAATCCTGAACATCTACTAATCTATCATCAGTTGCGCGATATTCAATATTTCCAAATAATTCATAACTTTTAAAAGGGTTTTTAAAATCAATGCTTCCTTCATAAAGATAATCAATATCATGATTAGGATAAAAAGAACGTTCTTTGTTTCCTTCTACATTATAAAATATTCCGGTTAGATCCTGACTAATATGTAATTCAGCAAATACAGAAGAATTTAACAGAAACACCAAACCCAAAGAAAAAAAGATTATCCTTTTCGTCATCTTTACTCCTTTCTTTTAAATTTTTAATGCCTTGTGTCTACTTCAGGGGTTAATGTACTTATTGTCTGGGGAATTTGATGTTCTGCAGAAGAATTATTACTTTCATTCTTTTCCTTAATTGTCCCCTCATAATCAATGGTTGTTCTTAATTTAGTGCTATAGCTATCTATTTCTACATTCTTAAAGGTCATTAAACGCGGTTGGTTTACATTAATCCTGCCAATTACCCAAGTAATCAAAATAGGCGACCAGGCTATATGAGCCACCGGATAGTCAGCTTCAATGCCAATAGGACAGCCATCAAGTTGATCTATATCTCCTAAATTTCTTATCTCCACAGTTAGCCGGGGAATAACTTTGTAATCTCTTCTTCCATCCCTTGGCCAAACAGGCAAGGATATTTCTTTGATACTGGCGGTTAAATCAGGCAATACTTCAGGAAAAACGATAGGGTCTGTATATGAGGAATAATTATTTCTTTCATTTGATTCTCTTACCCTGCCTTGTGGATAACCCGCATCTTGAGGATCAACCCGAAAACGAAAACGACTGCTTCTGCTTTGCATCTGTTTATATTCTCTTAAGGTTCTGGGATAAGCAATGATTTTACCGTTAAGGGTTTTACTTGTGCCCGGAGCTAATTCTTCTTCAAAATAAGCGCAACCTTCCATTCTTGAACCAGGCACAGAAAAGAAAAAGGCATAACTTGAAGGAAAACCTAAATTTTGGTACTCTAAATCTACACTGATGAGATTAGCAGGACTTCTTCCTACATTAGTTACTACCACCGTGGCAGGAATACTTACATAAATAATCTGGTCT
Organism: Candidatus Omnitrophota bacterium; assembly: GCA_023819525.1. Lineage (GTDB taxonomy): Bacteria > Omnitrophota > Gorgyraeia > Duberdicusellales > 4484-171 > JAMWCT01. Next base: position 9,180 of record JAMWCT010000039.1, on the reverse strand, counting down.
TCAGCGCGCTCAGTGGTGCCAGTATGCTCAAACCTATTTTCAATAGGATTAAAAATTCCGCTGGTAGGTCTGCCTACAGAGGCAATATTCACTACAAGATCAGAAGTCAAAGTAGTAACTGCATTACCTAACCCTCTTAAATTTCTTGTAGGTAAATTACTTGGGGGGTTAGCCGAAAGAAAATTCTGATGGATAAAAAACTCAATAATTAAGGCAGGTAAAAATAAAAAAATTATTTTTTTTCTCTTCAAAAATATTCTCCTTCTGCAAAAAAATTATAAAATAATTAAATTTTTTGTCAAATAAATTTTCTCATATTTTTTCCACTTCGTAAGTGGAAAGTGGTTTATAAAATCCTTATATTTATAAGTAGTTATTTATGATAGGCTTTAATGGTAGGTTGTAGTTTGGATTTATGAAGTTTTTAAAATCCCATTAATTACTCTTGTTTAAAAATTTTTCTAAATCTATATCTTTACGCACTGGATTGTTTTTACCATAGTAATAACTTTCTAAAATATTTCCTTTCTTGTCTACCGTAACTACAAATTCATCTTTATAGTATATTTTATAAAAACCATCATTTAGATTTAACTCATTACATACTAGCGTAGCAATATCACAAGGGAAAAAAGTATAAGTATATTCAACCCCTGGAGCGGGTCGTAAAAACTCAGCAATTGTTTTAATTATACCTTTCTCTTTAATTTCTGGCGCTAAATTAGTTGCTTTAATCTCATTTATCTTTTCTGTAAGAAAATCAATTAAGTTTGACTTTCCGTCTCTTGCCATAGTAATATTTTTTACACTCAAAGTGCCTACACTTAAAATCGTTAGATCTTTAAGCCCAATAAGACGCCAATTTAACTCTATATTAGCTCCCTTTTTAAAAACTGTACCAGTAAGAACTGAACCTAAATTCAGTGTATCTGACCATTTTTTTGCATTTTCTATATTTAAATTAGCCACATTATCAAAACCTAATAAAGTCCTATCAACAATTTCAAAAAGACCAGAAGCAATTAAGGCTTGAATTACTCTATCAGAAATCATAATTGTCTCTTTGATAAAAGAGGCACCTTCTCCACTTGCAAAACCAAGCACTGCTAACCGTTTATTTCCTAATTTTGTCAATGCTTCATTTACAGCTTTTATTAATGGTTCAAACGCATTATCCTCTATATTTAGTTGGGTGGCCTCTTCCGGTTTAGTTTCAGATTCTGCTTTTATATTTATTAGAAAAAAATTAAAAACAAAAAACATCATAGTCACCAAAAACGCATATCTTTTAATGTTTTTCATAAAAATTTTCCCTTTTTTATTGTTTATATATTTAGCTTTTCCACTTACGAAGTGGAAAATGGTTTTTTCCATTTATTTACCCAAAAGCTCAGTGACCTTTATTATTGGTAAAAATAGTGCAACGACAATTCCACCTATAACCACACCTAAAAATAAAATGATTACAGGTTCAATTAGGCTTGATAAACCAGCAACAGCAGCATCTGTCTGCTCTTCATAAAATTGAGCAATTTTTGAAAGCATCTCTTCCAATTTACCTGTTTTTTCTCCTATAGCAATCATACGGGTAACCATAGGTGGAAAAATACCTGTATTTTCTAGTGGTATTGAAATCGGTTGACCTTCCTGTATAAATTTTTTTGACTGCAAAACAGCTTCCTCTAAAACTTTATTCCCAGAGGTTTTTGCTACTATTTCAAGACATTTTATAATTGGAACACCACTTTTAATTAAAGTTGAAAATGTTCTTGCAAATTTTGCGATAGCGATTTTTCTTATTAGCTCTCCAAAAATAGGTAAACGCAGTAAAAACTTATGATATTTTTTTTTACCCTTTGGTGTAGTTATGTACCTTTGAAAACCAATTACTATTAAAAAAAACACACCAGATATAATAATAATATTTTGGCGTAAAAAATCTGAAAAATTTATCAACATTTGAGTAAAGATTGGTAATTTTCCTCCAAGTGACTCATATATGCCTTTAAAAGTTGGGATTATCTTAAAAACTAAAAAACTTGTGATTAAACTGGCTAAAAGCACAACGATTACAGGATAATACATAGCAGAAGTAATTTTTTTTCTTAAAGCATTTGACTTTTCTAAATATATTGCAAGCCTGTCTAAGATCTCGGATAAACTTCCAGAAGCTTCTGCTGCCTCCACCATGCTTACATAAATTTCAGGAAAAACTTTTGGATGTTTTGAAAGAGCACTTGATAGGCTAGAACCTTCCTTTACATCTTTCAAAATTACATCCATCACGTTTTTAAAATAAGAGTTTTGTATCTGTTGTTTAAGAATAAGTAGACAATCAACTATTGGAATACCGCTTTCAATTAAAGTCGTAAATTGTCTTGAAAAAACAACTAACTCATCTTGTTTTATCTTCCCTTTTGTTTTTAATTTAGCTTTTGCCTTGGTTTGGGTAATGGAAATAATTATACAACCTTCCTTATGAAAATGCTCAATAAGTTTTTCCTGTGTTTCGGCCTCTAAAACACCCTTTATTATTTTCCCTTCCCTATTTTTTACTACATACAAAAATAAAGCCATATTATTCTGTTGTTACACGCAATACTTCTTCTATTGAGGTTATGCCTTCGCTACATTTTAAAAAACCATCCTCTCTTAAAAGCTTAAAACCTCTTTGTTTAGAAGCGTATTCAACTATTTTATCTTCTGTGGTTCTTTGTATAACCATATCTTTCATTTTATCATCAAAAAAAAGAATTTCTATAATTGCAATTCTTCCCTTATAGCCAGTATTGTTACAAAAGGAACAGCCTACCGCTTTAAAAAAATCGCCTTTTATATCCTTGATATTTAATCTCTTTACTGTCTCTTCATCTAATTTATATGGTTCTTTACACTTTGGACAAAGTTTTCGCACAAGTCTTTGCGCGGTAGTGGCAACTAAAGAAGAGGCGAGTAAAAATGGCTCTATCCCCATATCTATCAAACGTGTAATTGCCCCAACCGCATTATTTGTGTGTAAAGTGGAAAAAATAAGTTCTCCTGTTAAAGATGCTTTTATAGCAATATCTGCGGTTTCTGAGTCTCTAATTTCACCAACCATAATTATATCTGGAGATTGTCTTAAAACAGCACGTAAACCTTGCGCAAAACTTAAGCCTATTTCAGGATTAACTTGTATCTGTGTTATCCCTTCGATATGATATTCAATTGGATCCTCTATTGTTACAATGTTTTTATCTGACTGGTTAAGTAAATTTAAAATTGAATACAATGTGGTGGATTTACCAGAACCTGTAGGACCTGTAACTAATATTATCCCAAAAGGAGCCTTAATTGCTTCATTAAATATCCGCATAGGCTCTTGCGAAAAACCTAAATTGCTAAGTCCTATAGATAATGATTCCTTATCTAAAACCCTTAATACAAACTTCTCACCAAAATTAACAGGTAGACTTGATACCCGAAAATCTATTTCTCTTCCTTCAAATTTTACTTTAAAACGACCATCTTGAGGTAAGCGCGACTCAGTTATGTTTAAGCCCGATATAATTTTTAGACGTGCTATTACAGCCTGCTGATTTTTTTTTGGAAAACTAAACTCCTCTTGTAATACACCATCAATTCTATATTTTACAAGTAATCTATCTTCTTGAGGCTCAATATGAATATCTGAAGCTCTTTTTCTTAAAGCATTATAGATAATCAAATCTATTGCGCGCACTATTGGAGGAAGTTTACTTTCATTAATTAACTCTTCCAGTGAAGTTTTTGTTTCTTCTGCCAAAACAGTATCGTCGCCAAAAGTTTCCAATTCTTTAAAAAACCTTTCAAACTCTTCTATAGTTCCTTTATAAAGTAGTTCTAAAACTTTTAAAATGTCTTCCTCTTTGGAAAGAACAATTTCTACCTTTTCAGTATTTGTAACAACTTTTATATCATCGTAAGCAATAACATCTAAAGGATTTGAGGTAGCAATTGTTAATGCAGTGCCAATTTTACATAAAGGTATAACTTTATATTTAAAAGCTATTTCAGAAGGAAGAAGTTCTTTGTTCTGGGGCGAGATTTTATATTTTTTTAAGTCTAAAAATGGTATTCTAAACTCTTTTGAAAAAATAAGAAGTAGGTCTTCCTCACTACAAAGACGATTTTCAAACAAAAGTTGTTTAAATTTTGCAAAATCATTTGTTTCGGTAAGTTCTTTTAAAATTTCTTTTTTAATTTCTTTATCTTTTTGTATGTAACTTAATATTTTTTCTTTAATAGTCATATTTTTTAAAGTGGTTCATCAGGGGCTGATACTTTAAGAACCTCTTCTAAAGTCGTTATGCCTTTAGATATTTTTAACAAACCATCCTCACGCAGAGTTCGCATACCCAAAAGTCTTGCTTCTCTTTTAATGGTTGGTTCAGATGCTGATTTATTTATAAGTTCTTTTATTTTTGGCAAAACTTGCAAATATTCACAAATTAAAGTTCTTCCTTTATAACCAGTGTTTTGACAGAAATTACAACCTACTGCTTTGTAAATTACTGTATCTTTCTTAATCCCGTATTTTTCTTTGATCTCATCTTGCAAATTGTAAAGTTGTTTACATTTAGGACATAGTTTTCTAACAAGCCTTTGGCTTAAAACACCTATTAAAGTAGAAGAAAGTAAAAATGGTTCTATACCCATATTAAGAAGCCTTGTCACCGAACCGGCACTGGTTGTGGTGTGCAAAGTTGAAAGTAATAAGTGTCCTGTTAATGAAGCTTTAATAGCGATATCCGCTGTCTCTGTGTCTCTGATTTCACCAACCATAATGACATTTGGATCTTGTCGCAATATGGAACGCAAAACTCTTGCAAATGTAAGACCGATTGCTGGGTTAATACTTACCTGATTTATTCCGCGCAACTGATACTCTATAGGATCTTCAACTGTAACAATATTTTTACCCGGTGTATAAATATAAGTAAGTATGGAGTATAAAGTGGTGGTTTTGCCACAACCTGTTGGACCACAAACTAAAATCATACCATGAGGCTTTAGGCTGTCTTCTTTAATTTTACTTAATAGGTCTTCTTCAAAACCTAAAAGCCCAATATCTAAAATAGTAGCGGACTTATCCAAAATGCGTAATGCAACTTTTTCTCCTAAACTTGAAGGTAGAACCGAAACTCTAAAATCAACATCTCTATTAAAAAAGCGTTTGCGAAATCTACCTTCTTGTGGCAATCTAAACTCAGCAATATTTAAATTACACATAACCTTTATTCTTGAAACTACAAAGGGATGATTTTTTTTAGGAAAAGTTTCTACCTCGCGCAAAATTCCATCTATACGAAAACGAACTCTACTTATTTTTTCCAAAGGCTCAATTAACACATCTGAAGCCTTTTCTTCAACTGCTTTTTTTAAAATGTAATCTGTAAATTTTATTACAGGGGCTTCATCTAAAGAACGAAGTATCGTCTGTTCTGATATTTCTTCTTGAACCTGTTGTATAACTTCTAAATCTGCTGTTTTATCTTTTATTATATCTTCTATTGTTTCGGTTGAAGGTTTTGAATAGTATCTATAAATTTCTTCTTTAATCTCTGTTATTGAAGCGATTACAGGATTAATGTGGCAATTTGTTATTCTTTTTAAATCATCTATTAAAATGACATTTAAAGGGTCTGCCATAGCCACTGTGAGGGTGGAACCGATTTTTTCGATAGGCAAAATTAAATATTTTTTTGCAACACTTTCTGGGATAAGTTCTAAAACTTCCTTAGAAATATTTATATTTGCTATCTTAATTGGCACAAAAGAAAAGTATTCACAAAGAAGATTCACTACCTCTGTTTCAGTTATGTAGCCTTCTTTTATAAGAAGCTCTATTAAAGAGACCTCCTTGCTTTTTTGGATGCTTATAATTTTTTCTAAATCTTGGTTAGAAATTATTTTTTTTTCTAATAAAAAGGTAGTAAATCTTTCGGGTTTCATAAATTTATTTATAAAAATTTTCGATACATTTTCTTATATCAGAAGGGGTGCTTATAAATATCTGTATATCGCAACCACTAATATCCTCTAAATCTTGAATTGCTTGAATATTAGAAGGTTCAGCCATCGCCACAATTAAATTGTTTCCTATTTTATCTAAAGGGATAAGGCAGTAGTAACTTGCGACATTTTTTGGAATTATTTTTAATGCCTCCTCTTGTATTTCATAATTCTCTAAAGGTAAATAAGGGAAACCATATTGTATAGCTATGCATTGTGTAATAATTTCTTCTTTTGTTAATCCTAATTTTACTAATATCTCACCTAAAAGACCACCTTCTCTTTTTTGGATTTCAAGAGCTTTATCTAAATCTTTCTGCGATATAATACCACGTTCTATTAAAAGTTGACCTAATGGTTTCTCAACCCTTCTTTGTATCTGCATTATTGTAGAGCTTTAAGTTGCGATTGGGCGAAAGAAATAAGTTGGTCTGCGCTCGTCCCATCAATAGGTGTTTCGCTTACTGCATAAACTATTTTAAACTTATTACTAAAGAAAAGATCTAATTTCTCTTTAATCTTATTTGCAACCTCTTGTGACTGCCGTTTATTTCTTTCTATAAGAACAACTGCAAATGTATTCATAGAAAATCTACCTATAATATCTATGGGTCTTATTTCTTCTTTTATTAAACTGGCAATTTTTTTTAGCAATTTTTCAGCCTCATTTATTCCACATTCGCTTTGGAATCGTTCATAATTTTTAATCTCAAGCAACATAAAACCGCAAGGTCTGCGATAAATAACTGCTCTATTTATTTCTTCATCCAAACGTTTTGCTATATATTTATCATTATATAAACCTGTTAAATAATCAACTATTTCTAAATCTTGAACTTTCATTAATAATTTTTGGTGTTCTAAAATAATGGCTATATTTTTTGAAAAAAGATTTAATATATTTAGTTCATCTTCGGTTAAAGAAAAACGATCCTCATATGTTGCAAAAAATAATATGCCTAAAGAACTTTCTTTTATATACAAAGGTGAAATAATTACAGTTTGTATATTTAATTCTTTTGCCCAATTACTTAAAAAATTATTTAAAGAATTTATATCTAAAGTAACTATTTCCTTTAAGGATAAAAGATAATCGCTGGCATTTTGCAATAGTTTTTCAATTGTTAATGCATCGGTGCCTATACATATAAGCGGTTCTAAATATTTTTTACTATTGGTTTTTATACAACAAGAACATATTTTTATAGATAATATTTCCTGTAAGCGGCGTACTAAAAACTGAATTACATCTTGAACTGAAGCGCCTTTAGAAACAAAATCGTTTGCCTGTAAAATAGCTGAAAGCACAGAGACTTTTCTTGAGACCTCTTTATTTAGTTCTTCTGTTTTTTGACTTAATTCCGTTAACTGGCCAAAACCATCTTTTACTTTCAAGGCAAGCATATTCATAATTTTTTCCAAACTCTCTACTTCGTTAGTAATATTTGGTAAGGGCTGGCCTAAATTTGCGATTGTTTTTTTTGTTGTAGTATAAATTCTTATGACAGAAAAAGAAATCTCAAAAATAATATACCAACCTAAAAAAACTATAAATATTAAAACTATTTTCAAAAACAAATTAAAATTGGTAAACGTCCCATAAAAATAGTTAATCAAAACTGCTAAAGGTAAAATGGTGATCAAAGAGAAAGCAATAAATAGCTTTCTTTTTAAGGGTAATAATAAAATGGATTTTTTCCCCATAGTAATTAAAAAATAATTTTTAATAAATTTTATTATCTTATTTTAGCACTTTAACTAATGGCTCGCAATAATTCTATTGCCTTTAGGAGTTCACTTGTTGTATATGGTTTTGTAAGATAGTAATCAGCACTTAAAGAGTATCCTTTCTTCATATCCTCAATCTTATCTTTTGCTGTTGCTAAAATAACTTTTATATGTGGATAATTTGTCTTCACCCAATTTAATATTTCTAAACCCCCTGTATGAGGCAACATTATGTCTAAAATGACAAATTCTGGTTTAATTTCTTCTATTTTTTTAAGTGCATCTTCTCCTGTATCTAACCCAACCACACCAAAGCCGCACTTTTGTAAAGAGTTTTTTAAAAAATTTAAAAGCTCTTTCTCGTCTTCAATTATAACTATCTTTTCCATTACCGTGCTTTATAAATTCAATAAAATTTTTTATAAATTTCTCTTCAGCAGATAAAAGTTGAAAATGATGTTTAAACAAAAGTATCTGATGTGGCAAGAATTTATATTCTTTAAATTTCTCCTTAAACCATTTTTTAACCTGATATAAAAATCTTTTACGTAACCGCAGCCGACTAAGCACATCTTTTTTAGGAAGATGAGGTAAAAAATAAAGTGGGATATCAATATCAATGGATGGCCGACGTGGTGAGATAAGCGTTTTATTGCATAACTTGATGAACTCTTTTTCGCCTTTTTCTGTTAACTTATAAACATATTTTTTAAGATGTGTCTGTCCCCTTAATTCTTTTTTCTGTATCAAACCATCCTTTTCCATCTTCTGTAGGGGGTAATAAATAGAACTTGTATCAATTCCAGAAAACAAATCTAATTTTTTTTCAATAAACTTCTTTATATCATAACCTGAAGCTTGCCTTTCTTTTAAAAAACCAAGTATAATAATTTCAATCATTTACTCCTTAAATACCCCTATTAATCTATATTTTCTATACCGATTATCTAAAAGCTGCTGGATTGGAATTTTAGAAAGTTCATCTATACTTTTTATAAGTGTGTTTTTAAGATTTAAAGCTGCCTGTTGAGAATTACGGTGCGCTCCTCCCTCTGGTTCAGGAACGATCTCATCGATTATTTTAAAATTATAAAGATCTTGCGCTGTTAATTTTAATGCTTGTGCTGCTTCTTCTTTTTTTGATGAATCCTTCCATAAAATAGCCGCACAGCCTTCTGGAGAAATTACAGAGTAATATGAATATTCCATCATTAATACTTTATCTCCAACACCTATACCCAAAGCACCACCGCTTCCGCCTTCTCCAATAACAATAACTACAATTGGGGTCTCTATCAAAAACATCTGACAAATATTTTCTGCAATAGCAAAAGCCTGTCCTCGTTCTTCGGCTCCAACTCCAGGATAAGCTCCTGGGGTATCTATAAAAGAAATAATTGGCAAATTAAATCTTTCTGC
>JAMWCT010000038.1 GCA_023819525.1 Candidatus Omnitrophota bacterium | reverse complement strand
TAAAGGTTACAATGAATGGAAAGGACAATGGCTAATTATTGAAGGAGTTCCAGTAGAGTTTATTCCCGCAGAAGGGCTTCTAAGAGAAGTGGTAGAGAATGCTTTTAGAACTGAGGAGGTTATAGAATTTTTAAATATTAACATTTTTAATTTTAAACTACCCTGCAAATTTAACTTGATATATTAAAAATTAAGGTTTAAATTTTTAGAGAGTTAATGCTGATTGTGAAATTATACTTTACGCAATAAACAAATAATGTATTGAAATTTAGATATAACTAAATTATAATACATATTATGTATAATCTATTACAATTAAGAGAAATATTTCATTTGGAATTTTTAAGGTGGTTTGGCAGAAAAGTTAAGAAGGGTTATGCTCTTAAAGGTGGAGTAAATTTACGTTTCTTCTTTAAGAGTTTTCGCTATTCAGAGGATATGGATTTAGATATCTCTGAGATAAAGGTAGTTGTCCTTAAAGAAATAATTATGAAGATACTTCAATCTCCTCTTTTTAACGACGGACTTAAACCATTTGGAATTGAAAAGGTCGTTTCCCCTGATATCTTAAAGGCAAAACAAACCGAAACTACTCAGAGATTTAAAATTCATCTTATTACCTTTTCTGGCGAAGATTTATTCACTAAAATTGAGTTTTCAAGAAGAGGGCTTGATGAAGGAATTGTCGTTGAGCCAGTTTTAGATGCGATATTGCGGATTTATAAACTTCCTCCTTTAGTAGTTGCACATTATAATATCCAGTCTACAATACAACAAAAACTCAATGCTATTGCTTACAGAACAATAGTTCAAGCAAGAGATATCTTTGATTTGTATATTTTAAGTTCTCAATATAATCCTACTAAAACAGTCCAGATAAAGATAAATGGCGAAAAAAAAAGAAAGATATATGAAAATATCTATGGAGTTAGTTTTAAGCAATTTCAAGATACAGTCCTTGCTTATTTATCTGAAGAAGACCAACCAGTATATAATTCCGTTGGATTATGGGATGAGGTTAAACTAAAAGTAGTAAATTTTGTTGAGGAGTTATAAGAACTAATATGCCTAGACAATCAATGCTTGTTTTTATAAAAAAGTTAAATCGACCAATATTTACCACTTATGAATTAAGTTCTATTTCTGGTAAGTCTTCTTCTTGTGTAACACAGGCACTTAATTTCTTAGAAAGGCAGGGTTTAATTTTTAAAATCTACCATGGAATATGGGCGCAAACACAAGATTTCCGTCTCAGCCCCTACTCTGCCATCTCTTTTTTATTTCCTCATCAGCGCGTCTATGTTTCTTTCTTAAGCGCATTACATCTTTATGGAATAATTGAGCAGATTCCTCAAATAATCACCCTTGCCTCAACCGGACATACCAAAAAAATTCAAACCAAAATTGCAACATTTTCTCTACATCGCATCGCACCATCATTTTTTGATGGTTTTAATTGGTATAAAGGTGAGGGAAGTTTTTTAATTGCTGAACCAGAGAAAGCATTGGTTGATTGTTTATATTTGTCTGCATATAAAAAGAAGCAATTTGGTTATTTTCCAGAATTACATTTTCCAAAATCATTTAGTTTTAGAAAGGCAAAAAATTGGGTTAAAAAAATTAAAAATTCAAAAATTGCTACTTATGTAGAAAAAAAATTAGAAGAGACTTTACGTATGGATAAATAAGAAATTTTATTATCTATGTAAGCGTATAAAAGTTATTATAAAATGTGTTTTCATGGCACCTATTAATACTAATTGCAAAATTATACTTTACAAAAAGTAATACTATTTGTAAAATATGACTATGATTAAGCCCAGAATTGTTTTAGAAAAAATAAAGCCATACATTAATACACAAGAAGCCATTATTATCACTGGAATGAGGCGAACTGGAAAAACTACGCTTTTGAATTTGATTTATACTCAGATAGACTCCAATAATAAAATATTTTTAGACCTTGAGAATCCTTTAAACAGAAAATATTTTGAAGCAGAAAATTATGAAAAGGTAAGAAAGAATTTTGAACTTTTAGGTATAGATTTCTCTAAAAAAGCATTTGTATTTTGCGATGAGATACAATTTGTAAGGAATCTACCTTCGGTAGTGAAATATTTCTACGATCATTATCAGATTAAATTTTTTCTTACAGGTTCTGCTAATTTTTATCTAAAAAATCTTTTCTCTGAAAGTTTGTCAGGAAGAAAATTTATATTTGAATTGCATCCTTTAACTTTTGGCGAATTTCTTTTATTTAAAGAAATTAATTTAAAAATACCAAAGAATCCTAAAGAAATTACGAAGTCTATTTTTGATACAATATCGCCTTTTTATGAAGAATATATTTTATTTGGCGGTTTTCCCCAGGTAGTTTTAGAAAACGATGTTTTAAGAAAAAAGAAAATTTTAGAAGAAATTTTTACTTCATTTTTTCAATTAGAAATAAGGCAATTGGGGGATTTTAGGAAAAATGAAGTAGTAAGAGATTTGATGTTACTTTTAATGCAACGCGCCGGTTCTAAATTAGATACGCAGAAACTGTCCAAAGAACTAAAAATTTCTCGTCCAACCTTAACCGAATATATATACTTTTTAGAAAGCACATATTTTATAAAAACAATAAAGCCTTTTAGCAAAGGTAAAGATACAGAAATAAGAAAAATGCCAAAGGTTTATATTTGTGATAGTGGACTTATAAATCACTTTGTAAAAGCTGATATGGGGGTTCTTTTTGAAAATAGTATATTTGAAAATTTGCAGCAAAAAGGGGAATTAAACTATTATCAAAGAAAAAGTGGAGTAGAGATTGATTTTATTTTAAATAAAGAGGAAGCTTACGAAGTAAAAATAAATCCTGATAAATCCGATTTAAGAAAGCTTAAAGATTTATGTAAGGACTTAGATATAAAAAAATTTAAAATTATTTCTAAAAATTATTCAGATTTAGAAAATGTAGTTTATGGGTTTAATATTTAATAAGATATGAATTTTAAAAACTTAAAAAGACTATTTTACTGCTACAGAATCTTTACCAATTTAAGATTTAAGAGAAAGGATAGAATTTTAAATATTAAGGGTTATATTAATAACCCGGCAAATTTAACTTGATATATTAAAAATTAAGGGTAAAATAAAAATATGAAATTTAGACCTCGAACTTTAGAAAAAGTAATTCTTAAGGCGATTAAGAGTTTCCCTGCGATAGTAATTACCGGACCGCGTCAATCAGGTAAAACTACGCTCTTTAAAATGCTTTTTTCAAAGACACATAATTTTGTAAGTTTAGAAGATCCCGATATAAGAATACGTGCCAGAGAGGATCCAAGAGCATTCTTTGCTCAATATAAACCCCCTCTAATTATAGATGAAGTTCAATATGTACCGGAATTGTTATCTTATATAAAGACCAAAATAGACCAAAATCGAAAAGCTGGCCAATGGTTATTTACAGGCTCTCAGAATTTTGTGCTTATGAATAAAATCAGTCAATCTTTATCAGGAAGAATAGCGGTTTTGTCGCTTCTGCCTTTTTCTGTCTCTGAAAGGATTAATAAAGGCAAAAATACACAAGATATTTTAGATTGGGTTAGAAAAATAGATATAGAGAGTAAATCTGAAGAAAAAATTTCTCTTAGTGAAATTTTATTAAGAGGTTTTTTCCCCGAAATTTCTGCCCGTAAAAAAGTAGACAGAAAAATATGGTTTAGTTCTTACATTACTACTTATTTAGAAAGGGATATAAGGAATCTGTTAAATATTGGCGATTTAAACCAATTTGAAAGATTTTTAATTTCTTGCGCTGTTCGTACAGCTCAAATTCTTAATCTTTCAGAGATTGCGCGCGATGTAGGTATAAGTATGCCTACCGCTAAAAGATGGCTTTCACTTTTAGAAACCGCTCAAGTGGTTTATTTGCTTTATCCCTATTATAGAAATATAGGTAAGCGTATAATAAAAAGTCCTAAAATATATTTTACTGATACAGGTTTATGTTCTTATCTTTTGGGTTTTGATGATGCGAAGGTTTTATTTAAAACCCCAAGTTTTTCAAATCTATTTGAGACGATGATAGTTTGTGATTTTTGGAAGAGATTTTTGCATTTTGGGAGAAGACCTTCTATGTATTATTTACGTTCAAGAGATGGCTTGGAAGTAGATTTAGTTATTGAATTAGAAGGAAAGCTTCATCTATTTGAGATAAAAAGCGCAATGACCATTACTCCTAAACATGCAATCTCTTTAAAAAAAACAAGTTCTACTTTAAATGCGAAAATAGAGACTTTAGCGATAATTTCTTGTTCAGAAGATAATTTTGTAGTTAAAGAAAAAATTAAAAATTACTCCTGGAAAAATATTTTGGTATATTAATTATAATATGAATTTAAAAAATTTAAAAACCTGTTTTATTGTTGCAGAGATCTCTGCTAATCACGGTCAGAATTTTAATAGAGCAGTTACTTTAATTAAAAAAGCAAAAGAGTGCGGTGTTGATGCAGTAAAGTTTCAATGCTATACCCCCGATACTTTAACTATTGAGTGTGATAATAAATACTTTATAATTAAACATCCAAAATGGGGTGGACAAACTTTATATCAGTTATATAAGAAGGCATATACACCATGGAATTGGCTAAAGAAATTAAAAAAAATTGCTGAGGATTTAGGGTTAATATTTTTTGCAACTGCTTATGATAAAACCTCAGTAGATTTTTTAGAAGAGCTAAACGTCCCCATACATAAAATTGCTTCTTTTGAATTAGTAGATTTACCTTTAATTGAATATATCGCCAAAACAAAAAAACCCTTGATTTTATCAACTGGTATGGCAAATTTAGCTGAAATAAAAGAGGCGGTTGAGGCTGCCAAAAAAGCAGGTACAAAAGATATAATGTTACTTAAATGCGTCTCAAGTTATCCGGCAAGATATGAAGAGATGAACCTAAAAACCATTCCTGATATGCAAAAAAGATTTAAGTTACCTATAGGGCTATCGGATCATACTTTAGGTATAGCTACATCTATTGCCGGTGTTTGTTTAGGTGCAAAACTAATTGAAAAACATTTTTGTTTATCAAGAAAGATAAAAACACCAGATAGTTTTTTCTCATTAGAACCACAAGAACTAAAAAGTTTAGTTGAAAATATAAGAAATGCTGAGAAATCTTTAGGTAAAATTCATTATGGTTTAACTAAGGATGAAGAAAAAAGTAAAGTTTTCAGACGCTCTCTTTTTGTAGTAAAAGATATAAAAAAGGGAGAAATTTTTACTGAAAGTAATGTTAAATCAATTAGACCAGCAAATGGACTTAAACCAAAATATTTGAATAAAATTTTAGAAAAAAAGGCAAAAACTAATATTAAAAAAGGAATTCCTTTAAACATAAAATTTGTAGAGTAAAATGAATATAAGTGATAATATTCATAAACTAAAAGAAAATTTAAAGCGAGAATTTCGGAAAGAGGCTTTAAAGGAAGCCATACATATAGCTTGTATCTTACAAAAACGATTTGGGGCTAAAGAAATTATTCTTTATGGGAGTCTGGCTAAAGAAAAATACTTTGATACGGCATCGGATATTGATCTTGTGGTAAAAGGGCTTGGAGATAAATATCTTAAAGCATATGGATACTGCTTAAGGTTAAGCAAGTTTAATCTTGATATCAGAGCATATGAAGATATGCCACTTAACTTCAGGAAAAAGGTTGATAAATATGGGAGGTATTTGTATAGATGCAAAGAAATGAGAAGAAAGAAATAGTTAGTTTTATTGAGGAAGAACTAAATAATATTAATCAACTATTAAGTGAAATTTCTGAATGCAAGGGTGACAGCCATATTTACAGAAGAGCAAAGGGTTCAATTTTGCATGATTTTTATAATGCTTGTGAGAGAATTTTTGAAATCATTGCGCGAAGAATAAACGGAGAGCTACCTCTAAGTGAACAGTGGCACAAAAGACTTCTTCATCAGATGACGATAGAAATTAAAGGTGTCCGGCCAGCGGTGATTTCCAAAAGGTTAGCTGCTGAATTAGATGAATATCTTGCTTTTAGACATCTTTTTAGAAATATTTATGGTTTTGAGCTGGAAAGTGAAAGATTAGACCGATTAGTAGAAAAATTTGATAAAATAACAAAATCTTTTCAACAAGAAATACGGAAATTTCTGAGTAAATTTTAAATAAGGTAGTTTAACTAAGGATGAAGAAAAAAGTAAAGTTTTCAGACGCTCCCTTTTTGTAGTAAAAGATATAAAAAAAGGCGAAATTTTTACTAAAGAAAATGTTAAATCTATTAGACCAGCATATGGTCTTGCTCCAAAATATTTGAATAAAATTTTAGGGAAAAAGGTAAAAACTAATATTAAAAAAGGAATTCCTTTAACTTTAGAGACAATTAAATGAAAGACACGAAAGAAAACCCAAGTGTTCCATTTTTGATTGGGAAAAAGATAATATTAAGACCATTGGTTGAAAAAGATATTAATAAAAAATATCTTTGCTGGATTAATGACCGGGAAGTTACAAAATATATGGAAACTGGGGTTTTTCCAACTACATTAAAAGAGTTAAATGATTATTACAATAGAATAAAAAACTCTAAGACAGATGTAATCTTTGCAATTTGTGATAAAAAGACTAAAAAGCATATAGGAAATATAAAACTTGGCGGAATTAACTGGATACATAGATTTGCCAATTTAGGAATTATGATTGGAGATAAAAACTACTGGGGTAGAGGTTATGGACAAGAAGCATGTAAATTATTATTAGAATATGCTTTTAAGAGATTAAATATTAACAAAATAACATTAGGCGTATATAGTAATCATAAACGTGCTATTAAGACTTATAAAAAAGTAGGTTTTGTAATAGAAGGTAGAATAAAAGGGATTTTTTATATAGATGGAAAGTTCTTAGATCATATCATTATGGGAATTGCTCAAAAAGAATATATTAAAAAATATGGTAATTTTTGAAGAATTAAAGCCTTCTCATAAATATATAGTTAGATGGTACTTCTTTAGAAAACAGGATATCTATTATTTAAGACTAAACAAAAAATCTATTTTCTCTAAATGGGTCAAAAAATATATTGGTATAGGGAAAATTATAAAGATAGATCTTGGTAATAAACTGCATACATTTGAAGGTGTATATTATGATTTGGCATTTGATAATATAGATAAATTTTTTCGCATTATAGAAGAATCATCTTTGCTAAAGAAAGCTTATAAATTATATAAAAATAAGAATATAAATTTAGTTTTTAAAAAAGTTCTTAATGAAAAAATTGCAAGATTTTATTATTTAAATTTTATTTTTAATGAACTGCAAAGAAAGTTTACCAAAGAAAAGATAATATTTATTCCTTCTAATGGTATTGAGGTTTATAGAACAGACGGCTGTGAGGTGATAGATTATTTATTTTTTTATAAATGGGCAAAAAGGGTAAAGGCAGATTTATTTGAAATAAAAGATATAATATTTCCTTTTTGGTTAAGATTTTTTTCTTATATTAGAGTTATCAAGAGGAAGTTTTTATTCCTTTTAAAATATTTTAGTTTTTTAGGCTGGTTAATATCAAAAAGAATTGGATATTGTAAAAAAAAGGATATAAGTTCACATTACAAGTACGCGTTAATGATAATTTCTCCTTATAGACAATTTTCAAATAGAATTCAAAAAGTAGATTTTTTGGTAGATAATAAATTGATAAAGAAAGAAGATTGTCTATTTATTTCTTATAGAAAACTTACAAATTTTCAGAAAGAATATCTAGATACAGAAAGATTAGATTACATTGATAATTTAGATAGTTTTATATCTTTAAATGATATAAAGGATATGTTAATTTATTATTTGCAATTATTATTCTACTTTCAAAAGGAGTTTTTTTTAGAAGCCTTTGTGGGAATCTTATATTATTATTTGAAATGGGAAGGCTTAATTAAAAAAGTAACTATAGAACATTTAATTACTTACTGTGATTTTGGAATACATTCTATTTGTAGGAATATTATTTTAAAGAAGAAAGGTTGTAGAACATATTATTATATGGACTCGATAAATTTTGGTTGTTTTTTTTCAAAAGATGTTAAATATAGACATAATAATTTTGGGTTTTTAAATTATGATTATTTTGTTATATGGAATGATTTTGTGGCAAAATATTTTGAATCTTCACAATGCAATTTTAATAATTTTGTTAATTTTGGATGTTTATGGGCAGAGCATCTGAGAGAGATTCGAGAGAAAAAAATAGAGTCTAAGCTTATAATTACCTTGCATAAAAAGAAATATAAAGATAAAATGAAATTAATTTCTGTATTTGATAGTACCTTTCATGATGATTCTATTACTAATTATAAAGATGGAATTAAATTCTTGGAGGGTATTTTCAGGTTATTAGAAGATTTGTCAGAAGTTTTTATTGTTCTTAAAGAGAAAAAATCGAGAGGTTATCATAAAAAAATTTCCTCTCGTTTTAATGAGATTATAAGTATGTATGAGAAATTAGAAAATCATCCTCGTTGTTTTTGTGTTAAAGGTGGAGAAGAAAAGTGGGTAAATTCTTCAGAGATAATAGCTTTTAGCGATTTAACCATATCCTTTCCTTTTACTTCCACTACATTTGAGGCTTTATCAGCAAGAAAGAGAGCAATCTGGTATGATGCCAATGACAAATTTAGGGAGACCTTTTATGATGCTATACCAGGATTAGTTTGCCATAATTATACTGAATTATTATACAGAGTAAATGAACTTTTATTTAATATTTCGGACGAAGATTATAATCGTTATTTAGAGCTATATATTAAAGGCAAGCTGGAGTCTTATCTTGATGGTAAAGCAATAAGTAGATTTCGGGAATTTTTAGTGCATAAAAATTTATTTAATAGTTATATAGCTAAAGATTTTTGCATTGCGAAGAAAGAAAAGAGTTTTCTTCAAAGCATATGATAATTTCACTTTTGACAAAAAGTGTCTTTAAATTAGCTACCTTTTATACAGGGGCTAATTTTATCAATCAGGCAATCCCATTTTTTCTGCTACCTATTTTGACACGTTTTCTCTCGCCGAGTGACTATGGAATAATTGCTACTTTTATGGCACTAATAGGAATAGTAAACGTGATAGTTTCTATGGGTAGTACCGACGCTGTTAGTAGAGGTTATTTTGACAAGGACAAAGAGGGATTTGATTTCTCTAAGTTTATCTTTAATGCCGCATTTATCAATTTTATAGTTTTTTTGATATTTATTATTATAACTTTTTTTTTGAAGTCTTTTATCTCGCAAAAATTATTTATCCCCCATAATTGGTTATTTTTACTTCCTATTATTAGTTTTTGTTATGCAATTTACATTATCCCTTTCAAACTATTTATATTTAAACAAAAACCAATTCCTTACGCTATAATGGAGTTATCTCATACTTTTATAGAAATAATCTTATCAATTTTTTTAGTATTGTTTACTTTAAGCTGGAAAGGAAGAGTGCTTGGGATAGCTATTAATAAAATTTTATTTTTTATAATAGGTATTTACATCCTTATAAAAAATTATTCTTTAAATTTATCCTTGAATTCTAATTATATTAGAAAAATCTTATCTTATGGCATTCCTGTTGTTTTTCACTCTTTAGGATTTACTGTTGTAGGGGCTTTAGATAGATTTTTTCTAAATAGGATGGTGGGTTTATCTATCACAGGTATATACAGCGTAGGTTATTCTATAGCCACAATTATTGGTTTCTTTGCAGGTGCATTTAATTTGTCTTGGACTCCTATTCTTTTTGAAAAATTAAGCCAAATCACAGAAGATCTAAAAATAAAATTAGTTAAATTTACATATTTTTATTTTGTTTTAATTCTTTTAGCTGCCTTTTTTTTGATTATTATTACTCCTTATTTTCTAAAATTCTTTGTAGGTAAAAATTTTTACGGTGCATCTCAATTTATATTTTGGCTTGCTTTAGGTTATGCTGTTCATGGAATGTATACAATGGTAGTAAGTTATATATTTTACGAGAAAAAAACTTATTTATTAAGCATAATTGCTGTAATTACTGTAATTATTAATATTATTTTTAATTACACACTCATTAAACTAAATGGTGCAATAGGTGCAGCTCAGGCAACATTTTTGACCTTTTTAAGCAGATTTCTTTTGGTTTGGTATTTTAGCAATAGGGTTTACCCAATGCCTTGGTTTTCGTTTATAAGAGAGGAGAAATATGATTCCGAAAAATAACGATATGAGGTTTGAGATAACAACTAAGTGTAATTATAATTGCATTATTTGTCCTCGTGATAAGTTAACTCGTAGGATTGAAACGATGAGTTTTGAGTTATTTAAAAAATTACTTGATAAGATATTGAGCGAAACTAACCAGTATGATACTTTGACATTTCCGGGTTTAGGTGAACCCCTATTAGATAAAACTTTAAATAAAAAGATAGAATATGCAAAAAAGAAAGGTATAAAAAATATCCTTATTCTTACTAATGGTTCGCTCCTTAATATAAAGAAATTTAAAGAATTAGAAAACGTTGGCGTGACTTCTATAAGAGTAAGTTTTTATGGTAATGATCCTACCAGTTATATGAAAGTGCATAGAGTTAGAAATAAAAATTTGTTTAACATAGTAAAAGACAATTTATTAGCTATATCTAAGATTAAAAGATACACCCAATTACTTCTTACCTTTAATGTTGTTGATGGTTCAAATGATGGGTGTATAAAAAATTGGATTAACTTTTGGAAAGATAAAGTAGATTTATTAGAAGTCTGGCGTCCGCATAATTGGGTAAATGGTAGAAATTACCGCAAGGTCCAGAAGAATAAACTAAAAACTTGTGGTAGGCCTTTTAAAGGACCATTACAGGTTCAGGTGGATGGCACGGTAAATATGTGCTGTTTTGATTTTGATGGGAAGCTTACATTAGGGGATTTAAAAAAGCAATCACTTAAAGAAATTTTTAGTTCACCTTTATATAATAAGATAAAAGAATGTCATCTAAGCGGTAATTATAAAAATAGTGGACTTATCTGCGAGAATTGCGACCAAAGAAATGCTGATAAGTCGGATGTAATGATTTATAACTCTAAGTTTAAAATAGATGAGCGCGTAAAGATGATTTCTACAACTTACAAGAGGGTTATTTAAATTTTTATGTTTAAATATTATCCTTGGTTTGTGATAGGAAGAATTTATTGTAGTATAAAAGGTGTCCAATTTGGTAGTAATCTTCAAACATACGGCCTTCCTTTAATTAATAAACATAAACAAGCAAGGATTACTTTAGGCGATAATGTAGTGCTTACAAGTCTTTTAAGAGTAAATCTGGCAGGAATAAATCACAGATTAATTCTTGCTGCTCCTGCAAGATATAGTGAAATATATATAGGAAACAATTCTGGAATATCCGGGGGTGTGATTTATGCTTGCTCTTCGGTAAGGATTGGAAACTATGTCAATATAGGGGTTAATGTCAGAATTTATGATACTGATTTTCATTCGATGGATTATGAGGAAAGAAGAATTGGTTCACTAAAAAATGTGAAATCACAACCAATAGTTATAGAAGATGATGTTTGGATAGGTGCTAATTCGATAATATTGAAGGGTGTTACTATAGGTAAAGGGGCTGTCGTAGGCGCTGGTAGCGTTGTGACGAAAAATATCCCATCTTTTACACTCTGGGCAGGCAATCCGGCAAGATTCATAAGAAATTTAAAATAAATAAGTCCTGCAAATGTATAATATTATTTTTTCAAATAATAAAAAGTTGCTAGATAAAATACTTAAGAAGATCAACATTTCAGAATTATATATTATCAGAATCAAATACGATAGTTGCTCTAAAGAAATCATAGATTATCTTAAAAGTAAAGGAATAACCACAGATTTTATTAGGGGTAATAATTTTGTTAATGATTACGATAAAATATATCGTGACTTCATTGGTAATCTGAATGTAGAGAATAATAGCTTATTCTGGTGGGCATTAAATCTAACCAACAAGAATCCTATTACTACTTATTTGTGTGACAGAGTGTATCATATGATATTAATAAACAGGATTATCTCTGTAGGTAAATACAATAATATTTTAATTATAGATGATGATGACGATTTGTATAAGCAAATAAAGATAATTTTCGGAAAAAATAAGGATGTGAATATTATCAATGCAATAAAAAAGTATAATTTTAAAAAGATAATAAAGGATATCTTTCCCGCAGCCATTATTTACGCTTTTCTAATTACTATCCTACAAAAAATTATATCTCTTATTTATATCAAAAGGAAAATAAAAGTTGACAGATTATATTTAGTAATTATGTCGTTACTATATAGCCCATCTTTTAAAAATAATAGATATCATGATCTTTATTTTGGAAAATTTGCTGATTATTTAAGTGCTAGTAAAGTAAATTTTATAAGCCTGATATGGATTTTTGATTCTTATAGAGAGATGTTGAAAAAGGCAAATAGTTTTGCCGAAGAATACAATATCTATCCTAAAGAGTACTTTGTTTGTTTTAAAAGCATAAGTGTCTGTTTTTTTATTTCCTTAAAGAAATTCTTTTCACAATTCAAAATAAAAAATGTACTTGAATTATATGGAATAGATTTATCTTATTTATTGAATAGATATATAAGATATGAATATAATTCCACGCGTTTTTTTAATAATATTCTTGTGTTTTATTCGATAAAAGACCTTTGTTCTAAATGCAAACATTTAAGCAGATTCTATTATCCTTTTGAAAACCGTTCTTTTGAGAAAATGATAATTTTAGCGTTAAGAAAATTTTCACCGCAGACAAAGATAATAGGGTATCAACATGCCTCCCTTTCCTTAAGACATACAAATTTTCTTTTGACTAAAGAGGAAGCAAAAATTACTCCTTTGCCAGATTTAATTATTACAATGGGAGAAATTACAAGAAATATAATGATTGAAATGGGAAATTTCCCATCGCCTTTAGTAAAAACAGGGTGCGCTTTGAGGCAAGCTAATTTTACCGGGAGACTAAAAAAAAGAAGATCGCCTATCTCTAATCTATTTGTCGCACTTGCTACCGGCATAGAAGAGTACATTAAGGTTATAAAATTTTTAGAGATAGCTTTCAGCAGGGAAAACCATTATGATATCTGGATTAGGCCTCATCCGGTATTCTCCCTTGAGGAGGCAATAAAATTAATAGGAGGGGTTAAGTTTAAATTTCATAAAG
>JAMWCT010000037.1 GCA_023819525.1 Candidatus Omnitrophota bacterium | reverse complement strand
GTCTGTCTTTAAACCCTTATCACAAAATATCAACTTAGATGGCATCTTTTGTTTCAAATGGCAAAGAACCCTTAAAAATGACAATATCTTCTCTTTTGGAAACAAAACTTAATCATATGAACTTGAGTTTGTCCATAAAAGAAGTTAGCCTTATGGTAAGATTACCCTTCACGTTATACCTGGTAAGTATATTTTAGAGTATTTCAGGGTGAACAGTTTATCCAGTAATTTCCATATCACAAAGATCCATATATAATATGACATTTTGCTTCACAGTTAAGATGACATTATGACTTCATAAACATTGTTTTGCGGTAACGATAGGACAGGTTTAGGTAAATGGTATCCAGTTTCTGTACTTTGCAAAAGCAGTTTTTCCACTTCGTAAGTGGAAAGGGGTTTAAACTACGAGAATAGAAAGCTTTTAAGTATTTTTTAAGGGGTTTGGTTTTGGAAAGTTTTTTTAAGATTTTCTAAAAACTCTTTTATTTTCTTTTCCTCGCCTATATCTTTTGGAAAATAGTATTTTTTATTTACTCCATAATCTTGGGTTACATAGCCACCAAATTTATGAGGATATTTATAATTTTTTGAATAGGTTTTTAGATGTTCTGGAACTTGTTTTGTTTCTTCTTCCTGAATATCTTTTTTTGCGCTATTTATAGCCAAATAGCAACTATTTGATTTTGGACAACTTGCTAAATAAATTGTGGTGTGGGCTAAAATAAGTTCTGCTTCAGGTAACCCAACAAACTCAACTGCTTTAAAACAACTCGTTGCCAAAACTAAAGCAAAAGGCTCGGCATTGCCAACATCCTCACTTGCCAAAATAACTAATCTTCTTGCGATAAAACGTGGGTCTTCACCTGCTGTAAGCATCTTCACAAGCCAATATAAGGCGCTATCTGGATCAGAGCCCCTAATAGATTTAATAAAAGCTGAAATTGTATCGTAATGATAGGTGTCTTTTTTATCGTAAAAAATATTTTTTTGTATACTTTCTTTTGCAACCTCTATATCAAAGACTATCTTTTTATCTTTATTTTGAGTGCTAAATGCTCCAATTTCTAAAGCGGTTAAGGCTTTTCTTGCGTCTCCTGAGGCAATAGTTGCAATATAATCTAAAGCTTCTTGCGTAATTTTGATTTCTAATTTTCCTAAACCCCTTTCTTTGTCTTCTAAAGCTTTTTTTAAAATTACTAAAATATCTTCTTTTGTTAATGGCCTAAACCTTGCAACGATTGAACGCGAGATTAATGAAGGTATGAGATAATAAAAAGGATTATAAATTGTTGCGCCAATAAAAATTATCTGTCCTGTCTCTGTATCAGGAACTAAAGACTCTTGTTGTAATTTATTAAATCTATGTATCTCATCAATAAAAATAACTGTTTTCTTTTTATTTTTTTCTAAATCTTGTCTGCTTTTTATTATAATTTTTTTTACTTGTTCAATAGAGGTAAATGCTGCATTTAAATATTGGTAATCAGCATCAAGTTCCTTTGAAATAATAAAACCTAAACTTGTCTTTCCGCATCCAGCAGGACCTGATAAGATTAAAGAAGAAAGCCTCTTTGATACAATTGCCCGCCATAAAAACTTTCCTTTTCCTAAAATATGATCTTGCCCAACAAATTCATCTAAACTTTGAGGCCTTAATCTTACTGCTAAAGGTAAATCCATAAAATATAAAAATAAAAAACCCTGCCGTTGGTCCGTCATAGGTGTTTGCTACCAGTTCTTTCCTCATACAAGTGGGCGCCTCATCCTGCTTACCCTCAGATAAGAGGAGATTTGGCTCCCTTTTAATATGGTGTTAGCTGTAGCACTCTTACCTATCGACGAGACAGGCAGGGTATTTTTTTCCATTTTTAATATACCATACATAAAAAAATTTTTCAAGATGCCAAATATTAAAAATTATCTTAAAATAACCCCATCTGTTTTTGCTAATATTTCTCTTATATTGTTATGATAATTATCTACTTCTTGGGAGGTAAGGGTTCGCATATTAGATTGATAATAAATTCTTAAAGTAAAAGCACTAAAATTAGCTGGTATATCTTTTCCTTTATATATATCAATAATATTAATATCAGTAACGAATTCTGATCCTTCTCTTATAATTGTATTTATCTTTAAAAATTTTATATCTTTTCTTAAAGCCATACTTATATCTCTAAATGAAAATGGGTAAATGCTAAAAGGTTTGTATTGTTTTTCTGTCATAAATTTTTTAAGTAGGCTTATATTAAATTGTGCAAAATTTAAATTTGTTCGTAAATCAAATGTTTCTATTATCTTTTTGTCTAATTTGCCTAAAAACCCAATTATATTATCTCCTACTGTTATCAATAAGGCATTAGTAAAATTAGGTAAACTTTCTTCTTTAAAATCAAATTTCTCTATTGAAAGATATTTTAAAAATTCTTCCACAACACCTTTTAGATAAAAAACATCATTCTCCTTGCCATTTATAGCTAAAGCTAATGCTGGTTCCTCAAAAACTTTATTTTCTTTCATAAAATAAACATTTGCTATTTCATATAAATATAATTTTTGCCTATTGCGGTTTATATTATGCCTTATTGTCTTTATGGCACCTAAAAGTAGAGATTGCCTTAATACATTTTCTTCTTCTCTTAAAGGATTTAAAAGACGGATAAAATCTTTTTGGTCAACTAAATTTGATTCTTTTTCTGATTGGATACTATAAGTTATTATTTGGTTAAATCCAATTGCTGTAAAAAAATCGCTCAATTGATTTTTAAACTCATACATTGGGTCTTGAATATTTCTAAAATTTAATGCGGGTATTGTTGAGGGAATTTTATTGTATCCAAATATACGTATAAACTCTTCATAGATATCTACATCTTTTTCTATATCTAATCTAAATTGAGGTGCTTTTACTTTAAGTTTTTTAGGAAAAACTTTTACTTTAAAGCCCAAATTATTTAATGTTTTTTTAACATCCTTTTGTTTTGCATTAATCCCTAAATACAAATTAAGTTTATCTAAATCTATAGTTATCCAGGAAGGTTTTTTTATTTGAAGTTTACCCACTTTTAAATAACCACAAAATTTACCTAAAGCAAATTTTTCCATCAAAAAAGCGGCTTCAGAAGAAGCGTATTCTAAATAACCACTAAATACTTTTCGCTCAAATCTATAAGAGGCTTCTGTATCTAATCCTATTGCTCTTCTTGAAATTCTTATAGTAACTGGTGAAAAAATTGCTGCCTCAAGAAGTATATTTTTTGTATTGCTATCTACTTGACTAATCTTTGCACCCATAACACCTGCTAATGCGATTATCTTCTTCTGATCTGCAATAACTAAATTCTTTGGACTTAAAAACCTCTGTTTCCCATCTATGCCAACAAATTCTTCCCTCTCCTTTGCCCTACGCACAACTATATCTCCTTCAATTTTATCTAAATCAAATGCATGCAAAGGATTACCCCATTTAAGCATGCAATAATTTGTTATGTCAACAACATTATTTATAGAGCTTACCCCACAATTTAATAAAAGTTTTTTAATTTGAGTATCTGTTTCCTTAATTTTTACATTAGTAATTATTCTAGCTATATAAAATGGACAGTCTTCTAAATCCTCAATTAAGATTTTTTTATTTTTTATAAGAGGCTTTCTTTTGATGGTAGGGTAATTAACCTTTATTTTTTTACCTAAACAGGCTGCGATTTCCATTGCTATCCCAATGATTGAAAGCCAATCGTATCTATTACTTGTAACTTCAATATCAAATACCCAATCATCGTCTTTTTTTTGAAAATCCTCAACCTCAATTCCGCACATAGTGAGGGTATCTACTAATTTTTCAACAGCGATATCTATATTTACAAACTGTTTTACAAAATTTAAACTAAACTTCATAACCTAAAACTGTTCTAAAAATTTTAAATCGTTTTCGTAAAAAAGTCTAATATCACCTATTCCAAATTTAAGCATAGCTATTCTATCAACCCCCATGCCAAAGGCAAAACCTCTAAATTTTTTTGAATCTATTTTGCAATTCTCTAAAACTTTTGGATGTATCATGCCACAACCTAAAATCTCAAGCCAACCCTTTCCTTTGCACACGCCGCATTTTTGATTACTGAATTTTTGATTTTTACATAGAAAACAAGATATATCTACTTCAGCCGATGGTTCTGTAAATGGGAAAAAGTGGGGTCTAAATCGCAAAGCCACATCTTCAGAAAAAAATTTCTTTGCAAAATATAAAAGCACCCCTTTTAGATGAGAAAAATTTATATTTCTGTCTACAACAAAACCTTCAATCTGAAAAAACATAAAAGAATGGGAAGCATCCACTTTATCTGGTCTATATACCCTGCCCGGAGAAATTACTGCTAATGGTGGTTTTATTGTTTCCATAACACGAATTTGAGAAGGTGAGGTATGACTCCGTAATAAGAAATTGCCACCATCTCTTGTAGGTTTTATATCTAAATAAAAAGTATCAAAAGCATCTCTTGAAGGATGTTCTAAAGGTATATTTAGTGCAGTAAAATTATGTCTTTCGTCTTCGATTTCTTTGCCTTCAACAATTACAAAACCTAAATCTTGAAATATTCTACATATATTTTGGCTAACCAAACTTAAAATATGTTTTGTACCACGCTTTGGATAAAAAGAGGGGAAGGTAAGATCGATTTTTTCCTCTTCAGTTACAATTTCCTTGCTTTTTTGTTCTATAAAAGTAGTAAATTCTAATTTAAGCGCATTAAGCTTTCTCCCAAAAATAGCCTTTTTTTCTTTGTCTAAATTTGGAAGTTGGCTGAAAAGTTGTGAAAGTAAAGATTTTTTTCCTAAATATTTTATGCGCAATTCTTCTAATTTTGTGACTGTAATCTTTTCTTTAAAATCACTATAAAAATCTTCTTTTAATTTTTTAATTTGCTCTTCCATAATTATTGTTTTTTAAGTCTTGCCTTTAAAAAATTTTTAATTACAAGAATCATTATTTGGCTAAATAAAATTATTATTAAAATAACAATAAATTTAATCTTGCCAATTTGAAGTGGGAAGTCTCTAATTCTACCTTTTTTAATTATTCTAATCTCATTTGCATGAATATCAAGATCTCCACCATGTTGGCTGCAATTTTTATGAAAAATTCCTCTAACTTCTATCTGGTCTCCTTCTGTTTTGTAATTGCCTGTAAAAGTTATATCTTTTATTAATGAGGTTTCTACCCAAACGCCAATTGTAAAATTGTTATCATCTATATTAATCCAACTGTAGTTGCCTCTTTTTAAAATATCACCAATAACCTCACCTTCATAAGTTATTACTTTGTTGTCATAATCGGTTGCATTATTAAGTAGTTCTGTGCTAGAGATGGTTTGAGCATAAATAAAAGGATAAATACAAAAAAGTAGTAGAAAAAGAAGAATAATTTTTTTTCTAAAATTTTGCAATAGAGTAATCATTTACTTACCTTTAATTGCTGCTAAAATAAATCCAAATAAAGTAAATACTGATGTAAATTCAAGCCTTCCTATCCACATCTGCAAAATGTAAGTTATCTTTAAAACAGCAGGCATCGTTACTTTTGTAATCCCACAAGATAGTCCAACATTTGCCGCGGCTGAGGTAGATTCAAAAAGAGACTCTAAAAATGGATAGCCAAATAACATTGCAACCAACGCGCCAAAAAAATAAAGTCCAAAATATAAAAATACCATCAATGTTGCAGAGAGTATATGTTTATCTTCTAAAATTATATCTTTTATATGGTGAAATTTATCACTAAATACAGCTGATTCTGGTAAAATTATTCTTTTGATATTTTGTTTTAAGCCTTTAAAGATTAACCCTACCCTTATAGTTTTAATTGCTCCCGTTGTTGAACAAGAACTTCCGCCTATTGACATAGCAATAATAATACCAACTAAAGCCAAAGTGCTCCAGTCACTTCTAAACTGTTCACTGTAAATAGTCGCAAAACCTGTTCCTGTATGCGCAGAAATAAATTGATAAAACCCTTTTCTAAAAAATGAGACAACTTGCGGATATTGGTTATTCAATTTTAGGCCAAAAGAGGTGATGATAAAAATTAAAATTATGCTAAAAAATAAAGTTACAGTTTCAATGTTTTTAAATATCTCTCTCCTGTTGCCTGTTAAAATAGCATAATGTAATTTAAAATTTATGGCTCCTAAAAGCATAATCATAATTGTCACTATCTCATAATAAAAACTATGATAATAAAGAATGTTTTGCGATTGTGGGCTGAAACCCCCAGTATCAAAAGCTGTCATAAATATACATATCCCATGAAAAATTGCTGATTTTAGTGGTAACCCTTCAAATAAACCTACGATTGTTAAAATACTGCTGCCAAGTATGAGATAAACTAAACTTACTATCCAAATAACTTTTGCTGTAGAAACTACATTTGGCAAAATCTTTTCTTCTCTTGCCTCTCCTATATACATTTTAAAAGCACCTGAGGAACCAGATATTAGAAAAGATAATGCCATAATTACAATGCCTTGACCCCCAATAAACATAATAAAATGTCTCCAAAAATTATGGGCATAAGAAAGATGATTTAGGTCTTGGACTAAAGTTAAACCTGTTGTCGCAAAACCACTCATTGCTTCAAAACAACTATCTAAATAAGAACCATAGTGACCACTTAAAAATAGTGGAATTGCACCTAAAAACATTGCAAAAAGCCAACTTAATGCCACAACTATCATACCATGCATCCACCTTGGTTCTCTATCAATACTGCAAAAACCAACTAGACCAATTCCTAAAATAAAAGTTATTAGTAATGATATAACAAAATCTATTGCAGGATTTATCTCACCTAAAATTAAAGCTAAAATTAAAGGAATGCACATCACCATGCCTAGACCTATCACAGTTCTACCCAAATAATTACCGATAATTTTTAAATCAATAATTTGAGGCTTAAGTACCATAATTATAAGGTAAATAACCAACAAATAAAAAAACAGATAGCCAATATGCCAAATATAAAAAATACTTCAATAAAAATACCTATTGCGCCTGCTAAAGTTTTTTTAAACATTTTTAAAAATAAAATTTACCTAATTAATTATATATTGCCTAAAAAATACTTTAATAGTTCTTGTTTATTTTCTACAAGAGTAAGCGCAATTATGTCATCGTTGACTAATAAAACCGTATCGCCTTTTGGAACTATGATTTGGTCTTTTCGCACAATAGAAACAAGGACAGAATCTTTTGGCAAACTAATATCTTTGACCATCTTATTAATTACAGGGGAGCTTTCAGGTAAGTCTACTCTAACAATTGCCAGTTTACCGCGATTAAAACTTAAAAGATTAACAAAATCTGAAAATAAAACCTCTTCTTCAATAATCTTTGCTATAATCTCTATTGTATCTATTGGGACATCTACACCCAATTCAGAAAATATATGGCTGTTTCTTGGGTCGTTAACTCTTGCAACGGTTCTTGGGATGTGGAATTTTTCTTTTGCTAATTGACAAATTACTAAATTGTCATCGTCTTTTCCAGTAACTGCAGCAATAACATCTGCTCTTGAAATACCTGCTTCCTCTAAATAATATGGATCGCAACCGTCACCACAAATTATTGTAATATCAAGTTCTTTTGCAATCTCATCGCAAAGTGATTTATCCTGCTCTATAAGAACTACTGTGTGTTTATTTTTTACAAGGTGCTTTGCTAAAAAATGACCTATTTTACTTCCTCCGACAATTATTACATACATATTAATACAACTTAAACAATTTTTTTATTTTATCTAAACTTGTAGTCTTAACTATTGCTATCAAAATATCTGAATCTTGCACCTTTGTTTCAGGTTGTGGGATAATAATTTCTTTATTGCGCCTAATTGTGGCCACAATTAACTCACCAGCAATATTTATTTGTGAAACTGTTTTATCTTTAATGTTTTCATCTACAAATATCTCTAACACTCCAACATCCCCGCTTTCTATCAGAAAACTTGATAACCTTGATTCAACCACTTTATCTCTAATCATTGATGCTACTAAAATTGTTCCACTTATAATATCTAAACCTAAAGCCCTGTAGATATTTGCTCTATTTGGGTTATAAACTCTGGCTATCACTTTTGGAACTTTAAATATTTTTTTTGCAACTTGCGCTGCCACTAAATTTGTATTATCGCTATTTGTAACAGCACAAAAAGCATCTGCCTTCTCTATCCCGGCTGATTTTAATAATTCAAAGTCAAAACCATTTCCCGCTAAAGTAATGCCGTTGAAGGTTTCACCTAAACGTTCAAAACTTTTTGGCTCTATATCAATAATTACAACATTGTGATTTTCGTTCACCAAAATTTTTGCTAAATCTGAACCAACCCTACCACAACCGACAATAATTACATACATATTTTTAATTTTTTGCTGCCTCTACAATTTTATCAAATACATTTGGATATTCAGCGGCAATTTTAGCCAAAATATCTCTTGAAAGTATAATATTTTTTTCTTTAAGTTTGTGAATAAAATCTCTATAAGTAAGACCTCTTTCCCTTATAGCTGCGTTAATACGTCTTATCCATAAAGAACGAAATTCTCTTTTACGAACGCGCCTATCACGATATGAATAAACCAATGCTCTTCTTACTGTTTCTATTGCGCGCCGATACAATTTAGACCTTTTTCCCCAATATCCCTTTGCCATCTTTAAAACTTTTTTGTGCCTAGATTTTGTTGCAACATTATGTTTTACTCGCATTTCTCTCCTCCTATTTATTTTTAGAAAACATATGGCAGAGCTCTTTTAATTATTTTTTGCTCTGCTTTTGAAACAGTTGTTTTTTTTCCTAAAAATCTTTTACGTTTGTTTGATTTATAGCTTAAAAGATGTCTCCTCCCAGCTTTCCAGCGTAAAACTTTTTTATTCTTTGTAACTTTTACCCTTTTGGCTAAAGATTTTTTTGTTTTTAACTTCATAGTTACCTTCCTTAATTAATTATTTTGGGGCTAATATCAATATTAAAGACCTACCTAAAAAATGTGGCTCTTTTTCTACCTTACCGATGCCCTCTATATCTAAAATAAGTTTTTCGATTAAACGATTACTTATTTCCTTATGTGTAATTTCTCTACCAGCAAAGATAATTCTTATCCTTACCTTATGACCTTTTTCTAAAAATTCTTTTATATGCCTTAACTTTGTTTGATAATCGTGAGGATCAATTCTTGGACTTATCCTTATCTCTTTAAGTTGCGCTTGCCTTTGTTGTTTTTTAAGTTCTCTCTCGCGTTTCTCTTGTTTATATCTAAATTTGGAAAAATCCATAATACGACATACAGGGGGATTAGCCTGTGGTGCAACCTCTACCAGATCAAGGTCATAATCAGCTGCTTTTTTTAAAGCCTGCTCTTTTGGAAAAATACCTAATTGCTCACCGTCTGGACCAATGACCCTTACAGTTTTTGCAAAAATCTTTTCATTTACTCTTATATACTTCACTTCTTTTCAACCTCCTCTTTTAAAATGTCTATAAAATTTTTTAAGTCCATTGTCCCTAAATTTTTTATACCACCTTTTCTTACTGAAATATTTTTTAGCTCTTTCTCTTTTTTGCCCACTATTACTATATAAGGAATTTTTAAAAGTTCTGCTTCTCTTATTTTTTTCTGGAGCGTCTGGTCTCTTATATCTACTTTAATACGAAAGTTTTCTTTTTCCAAATTTTCTTTCACCTCTAATGCATAATCAATTACCTCATCGCTTATACTTAATATAATTACTTGGACTGGAGAAAGCCACAAGGGAAATCTTCCTTTATAATGCTCGATTAATGTTGCTACAAATCTTTCTAAACTCCCTAAAATCACTCTATGAATCATTATTGGTTGTTGGGTAGTATCTGAAGCTGTCTTATACACAAGATTAAATCTCTTTGGAATATTATAATCAAGTTGCACTGTTGCGCATTGCCAGGCTCTCCCTAAAGCATCTTTCAATTTTATATCAATTTTAGGCCCATAAAAGGCACCTTCTTTATTATTTATCTTATATGTAAAATTCTTTTTTTTCAACACCTCTTCCAAAATGCCTTCTGAAAGTTCCCAATCTTTTTGCTCACCAATAAAACTATCTGGTCTTGTGCTTAAGGAAGCCTCAAACTCGCTAAATCCAAATTTTCTTAATGCGTACTCTATAAAATCTAAAACACCTTCTATTTCTGAATAGAGATCTTCTTTTTTACAGAATATATGAGCATCATCTTGTGTAAAACCTCTAACTCGTAAAAGCCCATGTAAAACCCCACTTTTTTCATATCTATAAACAGTTCCTAATTCAAATAATCTTAAAGGCAGGTCTTTATAACTGCGAAGTCCTGACTTATATATTAAGATATGGCCTGGGCAGTTCATTGGTTTTAAGATAAATTCTTGATTTTCTTTTTTTATTGGATAAATATAATCTTGATAATAATCTAGGTGTCCACTTATACTCCAAAGTCTTTTATCCATAATATGTGGGGTTATCACCATCTGATAACCTCTTCTTAAATGTTCTTTTATTTCCCAATCCTCAATTATTCTTCGCAAAATCGCACCATCAGGCAAATAAAAAACAAGTCCTGCTCCTGCCTCGTTATAGTAAATATCAAATAAATTTAGGTTTTTACCCAAAATACGATGATCTCTTTGTTTTGCCTCCTCTAAATTTTTTAAATAATTATCTAAATCTTCTTTGCTAGCAAATGCTGTTCCATAAATACGGAGAAGTTGTGGATTTGTCTCTAAACCCTTCCAATAAGCCCCTGAAATAGACAAAAGTTTAAAATATTTAACTCGACCTGTTGATAAAATATGAGGGCCTTTACATAAATCTATAAAATCATTGTGTTTATATATTGTAACTTCTGCTTGTGCTAACTCCTTTATCAGCTCAACTTTATAAATTTCATTTCTATTTTTAAAATATTCTATTGCTTTTTGTGAGGGCCAAATTTCTTTAATAAATTGATAATCTTTTTCTATTTCTTGACGCATTAGCTCTTCAATTTTTTCTAAATCTTCCTGCCTTAAGCCACCGGGTATATCAAAATCATAATAAAAACCATCTTCTATAGCTGGACCTATTCCAAGTTTTGCATCTGGATAAAGCTTTTTTACACAAGAAGCCATGATATGTGAGCATGAGTGCCTTAATGTTTCTAAATCCATCCTACTTACCTTAAATTAAATGGGCGGTAGAGGATTTGAACCTCTGACCTTCTGAATGTAAGTCAGACGCGCTTCCACTGCGCCAACCGCCCAAAACAAAATTGACTTTTAGTATTATATCAAAATAGATATATAAATTTCAATTGATTTATTATATTGCTAAACGGCCAAGGATTCCTAAGCTAAACGCCATAACAAATAATGCTACAGTCTCAATTATTCCTAAAACAACAATAAAATTAGCAAAACCTTTATTTGTCTCACCAAAAGCATCGCAGGCAACAGCAGCTGCTTTTCCTTGCATATAAGCAGATATACCCATGGCTAAACCGCAAAATAAACCTATATTTAAAAGGTAAACCCCCAATTTACTAGAAATTTCTAACATTTTATTCATTACAATCATACCATAAATGGTTTGAGTTAAAGGTGCACCAACAAAAGCCACTAACATAAAAGATGCTGGTTTACTTTGTAAAAAAGCCCTCTTCCATGTCCCAATAGCTGACATAGCGGCAACACCTGCACCTAAAGCTGAACCTAAAGCTGATAGGCCTAAAATTGAAGCAATTCCTAAATCTTTTAATTGAAAAACAAAATTTCCCTCCATCTTATTCACCTCCTACTTAAGAATTAACTCTTTTTTAAAGGTTTATAAAAAAAACCTTTCCATTTTATATCCAAATGATTACAAAACTCAAGCACATTTAATCTCACACCATGAACCAAAACTGACATCGGTCCTAAAAGAATATTTAAAAAATGGCCACAAATTAAGACCAATGATGCTATTAAACTTCTTAAAAAATTTCCAAAACCTATTTGTATAGCCATCTGATTAAATGTATCTGCAACAGCAATAGAGGCAAGCCCAACTGCAAATAAGCGTATATAAGAAACGAGGTCAGTAAAGGTTCCGGTTAAATTAGACAAAACGCTTCCTAAACCAGAAAATATACTTTTAATTAAATTTTTTGAAGGAGAAGTAAAAAATATAATTAAAATTGCCCCACCTAAATACAACCACTTTATGAAACTTACCCACATCTCTCCTAAAACTAAACTTTTAGCCAAATAAAAACTTGCCCAAACTATAATTAACCACCCAATTTGGGAAAGAAATTCTAATTCTGGAAATTTTATAATAGCCTTGTAAAGATGGGCTATGCTTAAATGTATTGCGCCTAATAAAAAACAGAGTTTCTGTATATTTAAATCATTTTTAAAAAATGAAAAAAGTGGTTTAAGATTAAACAAATTTTGACCAAAAAATGTTCCAGAAAATAATCCCAAAATTATTGCACTTAAACTTAAAAGGTAAAATAATCCAAATATATTTTTATCTTTTACTCTTTTGCCAAATTTGGTTTCAAATAATAAAGTGAGAAAAAAATAAACTAAACCATATCCTGCATCGCCAATGATTATCCCAAAAAAAATAGAAAAAAATATAAGAAACCATAAACTTATATCTTGCTCATCATAACCTGGGACTAATTCTAAAAATCTAAAAACTGGCTGAATTATCTCGAGAAATTTAGGCACTTTAATTAAAGTAGGAACCGGCTCATCTTTTTTTGGATCAACAGTCAAATATGCCCAATTGTTTTTTTTGGCTAAATTTTCAATTAAATCTACTTTATCGTAAGGAACAAAGCCAACTAAATATACTAAAACACCAACCCTTTCCATCCCAAAAACTGTTTTTAGAATCAATAACTCTTCTTCTAACGTTTTTTTAATTTTTAAGAAATCCTCTTTTAGACTTAAAAAGGAAAAAAGTTCTTCTTTTAAGATTTCTTTTAACTTTTGGTCTTCTTCTAAACGCTTTTTTATTTGCAAAATGCTTAATTTTGAAAATTTTATTTCTTTAAATGTAAGTTGAGGTATTTTTTTATATCCAATCACAACACAGCCACAAAAATTATTTTTAAAAAATATAGGCTTGACAAAAAAATCTTTTGGTATTGACCTTAATTCTTTTTTAGGAATAAGGTAAAACTTAACATAAATTTGATGCGGTTCTAATTTAGCGATTTCACCAATATCAAAATCCCCCCAGTCTTTATATTCTTCTAATTGTAAAAGTAATTTTTGTCTATATTCTTCTAATTGAAAAATGCGCCTATCTAAATCAATTATATGCTGTGCTATCTTCTGCCATAAAGAAAAAGAAAAGGTAAATTTTTTAAAAGAAACACTATTGGCATTTATTTTTTCTAAAATTTGAATTACTGAATTTATCAAATTGAGTTCCTTTTCTTTTTCTTCAATCTGAGTAGCTTGGGGTGGGGTGAGTTCGCTTATATGTACAATACCTAAATTTGCTAACTCGTCAACTGCCTTTTGCCTTTCTTTTTCTAAAGTCACTAAAT
>JAMWCT010000036.1 GCA_023819525.1 Candidatus Omnitrophota bacterium | reverse complement strand
TGGCTGGATGTGTAAAAAGAACTAATCCCTATTTTAGACAATACTATCTGAAGAAAAGGCAAGAGGGAAAATCTTACAAAGAGGCGGTAATTGCTACTTCCACAAAACTCTTGAGGACTATCTATGCACTGCTTTGGGAGAATAGAGTATTTAAGTAAATTGTTCATCTTTTATTTTAAATAGTTGACTCCTTTTTATCTACTCTTTTTTATTCCCCGCATATGGCTCAATATGTATATTTACTTGTGAAAAATTAAATTTTTTCTTTAAAATGTCAGATAGTCGATGCGAAATTAAATGCGATTCAGTAAGAGAGGTATTCTTATCTAATAGCAAATGAAAATTAAGAAAATTTTCATTTCCTTTTGTAATGATTTCTATTCCATGAAAACCCCTTATTTTTTTTGTAAATAAAATAATATTTCTAATAAGTATTTCTATTTTATTTTTATCTGCCGCTTTATAATCACTTTGTAAATCAACATGAACAATACATCTACCTAAATTTTGTGCATAAATTTTTTTCTCAATACTATCAGCAATATTATGAGCTTCTTCCAAAGACAAAGATGGTGACATTTCAATATGTAGTGAAATTATTTTATTTTTACCATATGTATGCACTTCAATATCATGAACACCTTTAGTTTCACTAAATGAAAGTGCAATTTTTTTTATCTGCTCATACAATGAAGCAGGCACCTGTCTTCCGATTAAATTATCGATAAAACCTCTTGCCATTTTAGATGACCAAAATAAAATAATAAAAGACATAAAAATACCCAAAATAGAATCAAGGTATAAATAAAAACCCCCTTTTTTTACAAAAAATAATCCAGCTGCCACAATAAATGTTGTAAAACTATCAGCATAATGATGAGACGATTCTGCATTTATAATATTTGAATTAGTTTTTAATGAAATTAAATGTGCAGCTATACCTAAAAAAAGTTTACCTATAGCCACCAAAAACATCATTTTTATAATAAAAGAAGTTATTGTAATATTTTGGGGATTAAAAATTCGCAAAAAAGAATCTTTTAAAAAATTAAAACCTAATAAAAAAAGGAAAATTGAAAGAATTAAGCCACCTATATCTTCTGCTCTACCATGCCCAAAGGGATGAGTTCCATCGGCAGGTTTTTTGCTAATATATAAACTTATCACAACAACGCCTGATGATAAAATATCTCTTATGCTATCTACTGCATCAACAAGTATAGCGATGCTATTTGAAAGTAATCCAAATATTATTTGTAGAATCGCAAAGACAATATTTACAACAATACCAAGAAAGCTTATTCCAAAATTTAAAAAATTTTCATTTATTTTTTGAAAATGCATATAATTAAAATTATCCCACAAAATAAAGGAAAAACTTCTCCAATTTTTACATAAATAGAGCTCGCCTTTGCTAACGGCAACTTTTCGAAAAATACACCTTTAAAAAATACTTCTTTGTTTTCTTTTACTATTTTTTTTATCCTGCCAGTGGCAGCCACCCAACCGCTTATACCTGTATTTGCTGCTCTTATAATTGGACGTCTAGTTTCAATTGCACGAAAACACATAATTGATAAATGTTGTCTGGCTTGTGGGTTGCCAAAAAACCATTCATCATTTGTTATGTTTATTAAAAAATCAATATTTTTGGAAATTGATGAAACAAATAATGGAAAAATATCTTCAAAACAAATAAGCACAGAAAATTTTTTGCCTTTATAATCAAAAACTGTACGGATAGTTCCTCTTTCCATATCTGCTATATCATTAATTGGACGAATAAATCCTAAATATTTTCTTAGCGGAACATATTCACCAAATGGAACCAATTTAATCTTACGATAGATATCAACTAGATTGCCATTAGAACTAAAGTATAAAGCTGCATTATAAAAATTTTCATTTTCTTTTATTAGAGCCCCTAAAATGATATTGCGTTTTAGCTGCTTAATTATTTTGGTTAACTGATACCACCTAAACTCATCTATCAATACCGGCCAACTAGCTTCTGGAAGAATAACTAAGGAATTTGGAGGTGTTTTTTCAATTAAATTTTTTAAACCCCCAATAACAGCTTTTGCACTGATTTGCTTTAAAGTTTCAGAATGATTTGGTTGAACCAAAGATATTTCTAAAAAATTTTTTTCTTTTATAGTGTTTAATCTATATAAAGAATAGGTAAAACAAAAAATAAAAATGCACATTAAAATTATAAATTTTTTTACTATATGTTTTTTATTAAATAAGAGTTCATAGAGAAACATATTCGCCATAATTATCAAAAATGATATAAATTTAACACCAAATATATCCGCTACTTGATTTATATATAAATTTTTATATTGTGTATAACCTAAATTTGGCCAACCAAAGCCACACCAAATATTTTCTCTTAAAGTCTCTAAAATTAGCCAGCACGCAGGGATAGTAAAAAAAGCTGTTGATTTATTTAAATAATATTTTGCTAAAAAAGAAAATGTTATTATATAAAAAGAAAGGTAAAAAATCAAAAAAAATAAACCAACTATTGTAACAAAACCTACCCAAAACAATACAGTCGAAAAAAATACAATCGCAAAAATAAAACTATAAAATATATTTTCTTTAGGATTGCTATCTTTAATTGTTATTAGAAGCGGAGATAGAGAAAACCATATCAATAATGAGAAATAATGGCTATAAGAACTTAAGCCTGCCAATAAAGCAGAAAAAATTATTAATCTTAATCTATTCTCTTTGGAGAAAAAATATTGTTTAAAAGGTTTTAAATCGAGTAATCGTTTTTTAATTAAAACCTTGCAAGCCATTTAAATTTTTTAAAATGGACTTAAATGGTTTGATAATTTTTAACAACGTGTTATTTTCATTTGCCACAACATTTTTTATATTTTTTTCCACTACCACACGGGCAAGGGTCGTTTCTGCCTACCTTATCAAGTATTTTTTGTTTAGGAGGTTCATTTTTTCCAGAAGATATATTTTGTGAAATTGCTTTTTTTTCTTTTAGAGGTGTATATTCTGACTTAACAAATACTTTTGGTGTATGTTCAAAAACATCTGTTACTATTTCGGAAAAGGTAGGTTTTATTTTAAAAATAAAATCAACAATGCCTTCTTTTATAGATTCAACCATTTTCTCGAATTCAAAATATGCCTCTTTTTGATATTCAACCAAAGGTTCCATATGCGCGTATCCTCTTAAATATATCCCCTCCTTCAACGAATCTATTATTAAAAGATGCTCTTTCCACCGCGAATCTATTACAGAAAGAGCAACCATTTTTTCAAGAGCACGCAATTGTTCACAACCTATTAATTTTTCTTTTTCATCGTAACTAAGGCAAATTTTTTCTTTTAAAAATGAAAGCGCATCTTCCATGTTTAGATTATTTAATTGTTTACTCGAAATCTCAATATCAAATTTTGACTTTGCCCAATAAACTAAACCTAAAATATTTTTTTCTTCTTCAAAATATAAAGGTAAATTTTTTTCCAAAACGTCGTAAGCTATCTCTAAAATATAATCTTTAATATTTTGACTATACAATATCTCTCTTCTTTGATTATATATAACTTCTCTCTGTTTATTTAGGACATTGTCAAATTCAAGAAGTTGCTTTCGCACTTCAAAATTATGTGCCTCAACTCTTTTTTGAGCAATTTCTAAAGAGCGATTAATAAGCATATGTTCTATTGGTTGGTCTTCGGAAAAACCAAATCTTTCCATTAAAAAATAAATTCTCTCTGAACCAAAAAGTCTCATAAGGTCATCTTCTAATGACACATAAAAGCGGGAGGAACCGGGATCTCCTTGCCTACCTGCTCTACCACGTAACTGATAATCAATTCTACGTGCCTCGTGTCGTTGCGTACCAATAATATGTAATCCTCCAAGTTCTACTACTTTTTGATGTTCCTGTTCAAATTGAATTTTGTATCTTTCATATAACTTATTGTATTCTTCAAAATAATTAGGGTCCTGTGGTTTGATGTTATTCTTTTTAAGTATTTCTTTAATAAAATAGTCAATATTTCCGCCTAAAATTATATCTGTTCCGCGTCCAGCCATATTTGTCGCAATAGTTACTTGTCCTAATCTGCCAGCCTGTGCAATTATATAAGCTTCTTTTTCATGATATTTTGCATTTAAAACATTATGTGGTATGCCCTTTTTTTCTAACAAAAATGAAAGTTCCTCAGAATCATCAATAGATGTTGTTCCAACTAAAACAGGCCGTTTTATAGAATAAAGCTCTTGAATTTCTTTTACTACTGCATTAAATTTTCCTTTTTTTGTTCTATAGATTCTGTCGGGGTGGCTTATTCTTATAAGTGGTCTATTTGTTGGGATAACAACTACATCTAACTCATATATGTGTTTAAATTCATTAGCTTCTGTGTAAGCCGTTCCTGTCATGCCGGCTAACTTTTTATACATTTTAAAATAGTTTTGCAATGTGATAGTAGCCAGTGTTTGAGTTTCTTCTTGAATCTTTAAACTCTCTTTTGCTTCTATCGCTTGATGCAAACCGTCTGACCAACGTCTGCCTGGCATAAGGCGACCTGTAAATTCGTCAACTATTATAACTTTACCATCCTTTACAATATAATCTTTGTCTTTTTTAAAAAGGTAATTTGCCCTCAAAGCATTGGTTAAATAATGTAACCAAGGATTTGAAAAGTTATCTGGCATTTCTTCTAAACTCTTTATACCTAATAATTGCTGACATTTTTTTTGTCCTCTCTCTGTAAAATATGATTGATGGGTTTTCTCCTCAACTATCGCATCAAAATTTTCTTCTAAATATTCTGGACTAATTTTTGTCTGTGTACCATCTGTATTTTTTAAAGTAATATTCCCCTCTTTATCTTCAAAACTTTGAATAATCAATTTGACTTTCAACTCCCTAATTGCCTTTTCAGCCTGATAATATTTAGTTGTTGAAACCTCTGCTGGTCCTGAAATAATAAGAGGGGTTCTTGCCTCGTCTATTAATATTGAATCAACCTCATCTACGATTGCATAATAATGGCCATGCTGTACCAGTTCTTCAATACTAGTAGCCATATTATCTCTTAAATAGTCAAATCCAAATTCACTATTCGTTCCATATGTAATATCGCAACTATAAGCCTGCCGGCGCTCATATTTATCCATATCTTGCTGTATTACACCACAACTTAATCCCAAAAATTCATACACCGGCCCCATCCACTCTCTATCTCTTTTTGCTAAATAATCATTAACAGTCACTATATGCACACCTTTTCCAACTAATGCATTTAAAGAAGCTGCCAAAGTTGCAACTAAAGTTTTTCCTTCGCCTGTAACCATCTCTGCAATTTTATTTTTATGCAAAACTATGCCTCCTAAAATTTGAACATCAAAATGCCGCATCTTTATAGTTCTACGCGCTGCTTCTCTAACTAATGCAAAGTAAAATGGCAAAATTTCATCAAGAAATTTATCTATCTGCTCTTTATCATCTACATCTTTAAATTTAGTTGCGATTATATTTTTGTATTCAAAAGTTTTTTCTTTAAAAAAACTGGGTGGTTTATTTTTAATTTCATCTTCAAAACTATTTACTTTACTTACAATTAAAGATAGGTTAGCTATCTGTTGTAAAGAAGGAGTTGGTATTTCCTTATTTAATAGAATTGATACTTTTGGATTTAAAAAGTTGATTTTATTTTGATATTTTTTTAGAAAAAAATTTTTAAACATTTAAAGCACTAACACTTTTTTTAAGATATGCATATATAAAATCATCTAATTTTCCATCTAAAACAGCCTTGGCATCATAAGTAGAAAAATTAGTTCTGTGGTCTTTTACTAAAAGATACGGATATAAAATATAAGAGCGAATTTGAGAACCCCATTCTATTTTTTGCTTTATGCCAGAAAGCTGTTGAAGATTCCTTTTCTTTTCTTCTTCCTTTAGTTCATATAACTTTGCTTTCAAAATACTTAGCGCCATCTGTTTATTTTGATGTTGGGAACGCTCGTTTTGACAACTTACTGTAATGCCTGTAGGAAGATGTGTGATCCTAACTGCCGAATCTGTTCTGTTAACATGTTGCCCGCCTTTACCTGAAGCTCTAAACGTTTCGATTTTTAAATCTTGCGGATTTATTTCTATTTCTATATCATCTTTGATTTGTGGTATCACATCTACAGAAGCAAAAGAAGTATGTCTACGTTTATTTGCATCAAAAGGCGAAATCCTAACTAATCTATGCACACCTCTCTCAGATTTAAGCAATCCATAAGCGTATCTACCCTCAATTAAAAATGTAATGTTTTTGATGCCTGCTTCTTCTGCTTTTAGTTCATTTATAATCTTAACTAAAAATGTCTTATCCTCTGCCCAACGAACATACATTCTAAAAAGCATATTTGCCCAATCGCAAGCCTCTGTCCCACCTGCTCCTGCGTTTATTTCAACTATAGCAGCAGCATAATCGTATCTTTCTACAAAAAGAGTTCTTATTTTAAGTTGTTCAACTTCTTGTATAATCTGATCTATTTCTTTTCTTATTTGGCTTTCATAGTATTCATCCTCTAATGCTACAAACTCTTTTAGTTCTTCTAATTTTTTTAATAAAACCTCCCAATCATCAACATCATTTTTATTTTTCTTAAGTTCTTCGGCAATAGCAAAAGCTTCACTTTGATTTTGCCAAAAATTTTGTTCTGACATCTTTTCTTGCAATTTTTGAATATTTATCCGCTTCTGCTCAATTTGCAAAAGATTTTTTAAAGTTTCTAATTGGCTCTCTAAATATGTAATTTTACTTTTTATTTCTTCGTTCATAGGGGGTTAAAACGAAATGGGTATCAAAGTAATCCCTTATTACGCAATTCAAGTTCTAGCTCTTCCTTTTTATCTGCATATTCTAAAGCAACTTCAGATGTAATCTTTTTTTTCTCCACGAGTTCAAAGATGCATTGTTGAAAACTTTTCATACCATACACATCCCCTGTTGCAATATATTTTGGTATTTCCCAAAGTTTATTTTCCCTGATAAGTCTTGAAATCGAAGGGCTTAAAACCATTACCTCGTAGGCTGGGATTAAACCAGAAATATCTGCTCGTGGTAATAATCTTAAGGATAAAACACCTTTCAATAAAGATGAAAGTTGGTTTAAAATTAAAGCA
Source organism: Candidatus Omnitrophota bacterium (assembly GCA_023819525.1). Lineage (GTDB taxonomy): Bacteria > Omnitrophota > Gorgyraeia > Duberdicusellales > 4484-171 > JAMWCT01. The sequence continues at coordinate 6,427 of JAMWCT010000036.1, read as the reverse complement.
TGTTGATGAGGAGGGAAAAAATTTACAATTCTTTCTATAGTTGATAGGGCATTTACAGAATGTAAAGTTGAAAGCACCAAAACGCCTGTTTCCGCAGCAGTAATTGCAGCATAACAAGTTTGGGCATCTCTAATAGTTCCAATATAAATAACATCTGGGGAATGGACTGTAAATTGTCTTAAGGCTTCCGCATAACTAAATACATCTGTTCCTATTTCTCTTTGGTTTATAATAGATTTTTTATCTTCAAAAGTAAATTCTATTGGTTCTTCGATAGTAACAATATGCTTTTTAAAATTCTGATTCATATACTCTATCATACTTGCAATAGTTGTAGATTTGCCGCTACCGGTGGTACCTGTCAATAAAATCAATCCGCGACGCTCTTGACTAAATTTCTCTAAAACACTAGAGGGAAGATTGAGTTGTTCAAAAGTCGGTATATTTAAATCAATTTTTCTGATAACTATGGCAGGGGTATTTCTCTGATAAAATATGCCAACCCTAAATCTCCATTGCGTCTCATACCATAAAGTAAACTCCATGCTTTTTTTTGTTTGGAGGATAGATTTATCTTTACCTTGTATTAATTCATTAAGGATCTCCTCAACATCGTTGTAACTTAATTTTTTATTTCCAACAATTTCTACTTGAGAATAGACTCTTCCTTTTAGCAGACTATTGGTCCTAATAAACATATCGGAAACATTGTTTTTAATTTGTAGCTCTAAAATTTCATTTAACTTCATAATTTTTTATTATATCATATTTTTTATTTTTTTCTCTAAATTTATTAAATCCAACTTTATTTTCTTTCCTAAATAATATTTACCTAAATCACCACAAGAACGTATCACCCTATGACAGGGTATAAATAAAATAAATGGATTTTTGGCTAAAACTCTTCCTACAGCTCTATATGCTTTTGGCTTACCTATTTTTTCCGCCACCCATTTATAGGTTCGCACTTCCCCTAAAGGTATTTTTAATACAGTTCGTAAAACTTTTTTCTCAAATTCTGTCATTTTTTTAAAATATTTTTTCTCATCACTAAATGGTATTTATGTGCAAAACGATGGGCTTCATCTCTTAGTCTTTGAATTAATTGTAATCCAGGATGGCTTTTTACAATAGTTAATGGCTCTTCTTTATTAAGCAACCAAATTTTTTCTTCATTTTTTGATATAGCAATTATTGGTATTGATAAAGCCAAATTATTGAGTTCTTTTTTTGCTGTCTCTAAATGACCTTTTCCACCATCAATTATTACCAAATCCGGCAATTTTTTGTTCTCACGTAAAAGCCTAGTATATCTTCTTCTGACAACTTCAGCTATAGCAGCATAATCATCTATTTTAGTTACCCCTTTAATTCTAAAACGTCTGTAATTACTTTTATCAGGCATTCCATCTTTAAACGTTACAACAGAACCTGCCATATAGTTACCCATCAAAGAAGAAATATCAATCGCCTCAATAGTTAATGGTATTCTTTCTAAACTTAAAAGCTCCTTTAGTGCAAGTAGTTGATGCTTAAAATTTAAACCCTGATAAAGATTATGTAAAGCAAAAATTTTATCTCTTAATCTTTGCGCCTCCTCAAATTCTTTTCTTTCTGCTAAAATTTTCATTTTTTCTTCTAATTTCTCCAAAAGCTCTTTCCTTTCTCCCTTTAATATTTTTATAATATTTTCAACAATATCTTTATAATCAGTAGCAGAAATTTTTTTTATGCAAGGGGCCGGACAAAGATTTATATGATAGAAGAGACAAGCATTTTTTGGTAGATTTTTACAAGAGCGATACCCAAAAATTCCTCGTATAAGCCGTAGTGCTGCCTTTAGTAGTTTGGCTTTTGGGTATGGGCCAAATAATAAGTTATTTGTTTGTCTTTTTGGTCTACTTATAAAAATTCGAGGAAATTCTTCATTAGTTATTTCAACATAAGGATAGCTCTTGTCATCTCTTAAGGCAATGTTATATCGTGGTTTTCTTTCTTTAATTAATGCTGCTTCTAAAATTAACGCTTGCTCTTCGCTATTACAAACAATATATTCTATATCAGCTACATTTTTTATCATAGAGGTTACTTTTAAAGAAATAGGTTTAGAAAAATAACTATTTACTCTTTTTCTTAATGAGGTGGCTTTACCTACATAAATTACTTCTCCGTTTTTATCTTTCATAATATAAACACCAAAAGTGTCAGGAATTGATTTTATTTTTTCTTTAATATCCATTTTGAAATTTCTTTGATCTCACTAACTTTAAAAATAAAGCAAAAAATTATATAAAATACAAAACTTAATAAAGCCAAAAATACTAAATGAAATATCTTTAAAAACGGCTCTGATACAATATTTAATTTTGTAAAGAGATAGCATATAAATCCCATACATAAACTTGCAAGTAATATACGTGAAAATGAAGAGGCTATTTCTTTTATGTTAAAATCTAGTCGTTTTTTTAACATAAAAAACAAAATTAAAAAACTAATTATGCTAGAAAGAGAAGTTGCCAAAGCAATACCTTTTAATTTTAAAGGAAAAACAAATATAGAATTTAAAATAATATTTAAAATCAATGAGAAAAATGAAATTTTTGTTGGTGTAACTGTATCTTTAAAAGCAAAAAAGCAAGATTGTAAAATTTTGTTAGCACCATAACTTACTAACCCTATACTATAAAAAAATAAAACTTGGGAGGTTACATAAGCTGCATATTTATCAAATTTACCACCAAAAAATATTGACAAAATGATTTGTTTTGAAAATAACATAAAACCAACAGAAATAGGAAGTAAAATAAAAAATATAAATCGCAATCCAAAAGAAAGAGTTTGTTTAATATCTTTTTGAGTGTCTTGTAAGGCCTGTTTAGAAAGAGCAGGAAGAATCACCTGATTTAATGCTGTGCTAAATATCCCCAAAGGAAAAAGAATCAATCTATAAGCAAAATATATTCCTGCAACTCCTCCTTCACCAACCAAAGATGTAAATGAGGCAAATATTGTATCAACAAAATTGTTTGCATGATAAATGCAAGTACTAAAAAGCCTAGGTAAAAGCAATTTCAATATTGTCTTTGCACCTCTATGCGTAAAGCTTTTAAAAAGATTGAACCTAAAACCTTTTATGTACAATATTGGAATTTGTATTACTAATTGCAAAAATCCACCAACTAAAACCCCCAAAGATAAACCAACTAAATTCTCACCAAAAATCAATGCAAATAAAATTATTGTTAGATTTACTAAAGCCGGCCCAAACGCAGGAATACTGAAATGTTTTAATGAGTTAAGTACAGCTGTTGCATATGCTGCTAAACTTACCAATACAAGATACGGAAAGATAAAACGATTTAATTTAACAGTTAGCCAAAACTTATGTGCATCTTTTGTAAATCCAGGAGCTATTATTTTGATTATAAAAGGTGAAAAAATAATTCCAAATATTGTAACCACAACTAAAATAATAAAAAGATAATTTAAAACAACATTTACTAATTTCCAAAATTCGTTTTTTTGATCCTTAACTAAATATTCACTAAAAACTGGAACAAATGCAGAATTAGCGGCACCTTCACCTAAAAGGTCTCTAAACAAGTTTGGAATTTTAAAAGCAACAACAAACGATTGAGCATAAATATATACCCCAAAAAATCTTGCAATTATTACATCTCTTATAAATCCTAATATACGAGAAAAAAATGTCGCTAAACTTATAATAGTTGTGGATTTTATGATTTCTTTTTGAACAAAAAAATTGTCTGTTGACATATCTAAATAAGTATGATTTAATAATAAATATTTTTAACTTTATAAAACATTTAAAAGATTAAAGGAGGAAACATATGCCCCAGCGAAAATCAGCAAAAAAAGAATTAAGAAAAAACATAAAAAGACGCCAAAGAAATCTATTATTTAAAAAGCAAATTTCCTTAACTATCAAAAAATTTAAAAAGGCTATAAGTAATAAAGATATCCCTACTGCTAAACTTGCCTTAAATGAAGTTTATAAAATTTTAGATAAAGCGGTCTCAAAAAAAATACTCCATCCAAATAATGTCGCAAGGAAAAAAAGCAAATTTGCAAAACTTCTTAATTCATTAAATAAATAAAATTAAGTCAGCAATTTAGTTATTGTTTTTTCTATCGCAAGTTTAGCGTCTATATTTTTTTCTTTTAAGGCTCTGTCTAATTTAAATAATTCATCTAAATAGTATTCTTTTCTTGTAATATCTTCAATTAAAGAAGCTTTAAATACAAGCATTCCTAAAATTTGAAGACTTAATTTATCATCATTAGGATATTGGCTAAATAACTTTTCTAATGCATAAAACGTTCCTTCTATATCGGCTCTATTTAAATATTTTTTAAATTCAGTAAACAAAGAAATATTGTTAGCTTTGCTTGCCTTTATAACTGTTGCATGTTGAAACAAAAATTTAAAAAACTTGTCGTTACTAAATCTTTTATCATGAATAAAATCAAAATACTCTTTTTCTGTTTCAAAAATAAAATAGTTATTGGAGATCAATTTTGTTAAATTTTCAACAAAATTATCTTTGACATCAGGAGGAAGTTGAGTTATTTCTTTAAAAATCAATATTTTTTTACTATCAAAAGAAATAAATGAAGTTTTATTTTTAAAAGTCTCTAAATTTAGTTCTTTGCTATATAAGACTAAAACATTTAAAGAGGTTGGCGAATTTTGAAGTATTTTTTTTGTTAAATTTTCAACCGTTTCTTTACGTTTTAAAAAATTTGGGATAATTACAAAAAAAAATTTGTTACGTAAATTTACCATTCTTCTGCGACTGCTTCTGATATCCTTCTTGCCACATCTTCTATAAGTTCTTCTTCTGCAGCATTTGTAGATTTTTTTTGTGGTCCAATTAGAAAAAAAGAAGTATCACCAACAATATTTTTTTCTTGTAGCACTTTCCCTTCTGGATCTATCAATTTTATCTGAACAGTTAATCGTAAACGTTGTTCTTCAACCTCATCGCTATCAGTGTAACGTAAGGCTTCATTTTTGTAATCTAAAATGTTAGTCTCTAATCGTAAAGCACTTTCTTTATTATCTACTACTTTAAAATATCCATCAGTATTAAATCTTGAAATTATAGCATTGGTCAATTTTTTTTCTAAAAAGACAGGAAAAACTCTATAATTAGAATAGCGTCTATTTTCCGAAGTAATATCTATTTGGTTTTTTGCTGGAATTATAAAAATTCTATCTTGCTTATACATTGTCGAAACTTTAGTAGTGTAACCGCAATTAGATAAAATAAATATCAAAGCAAAATAAAAAATATAATAAATTCCTTGCATAATTGCCTTTTTACTTTTGTTTTTTGATTAATTCTTTTTTAGTAATCTTTCCTTCAAGAAAATCATATAATTTTTTACTTCTCTCTAAAGCAATATCATAATAATCGCTATCGCTATAATCATCAATTATTATTTTATAGTAAATTAAAGCACTTTTATATTTTTGCTGTTTTTCATAAAATTTTGCTATATCAAAATTTTTTTTCGCCTCTTTATTTCGTAATTGTTTTAGTTGGTCTTTAGCTTCATTGGTAATCTGTGCTTGTGGGTTTTTCTTAACAAATTCATTAAGTCTTGTAGTTGCCTCCTCTATATAAGTTGAATCATAATCTACACCAAAAGAGGCTTTTGCGGTTGCTATTGCCAGTTGATATTTAGCAGGTGTAGCCCATTGACTTTCTGGATAAGTATCAATAAGTTTTTGAAAAGCATCTCTAGCTTCTTCAAAACGATTAAATTGTAAAAGTAATACTCCTAATTTGTATTGCGCCAACGGTGCATATGAAGAATAAGGGGATTTTTCAACAATTTTTTTAAAAATCTCTATAGATGGATGTTCTACTAAATCGTATAAAGAAATTCCAAGCCACTGTTTTGGTTGACGATTTAAAAAATATTCTCCTATTTTATATTGACGCTCAACTATTTCATTGATGCGCTTACTGTTAGGGTAACTATCAATAACTTTTTTGTATTCTAAAAATGCTTGATATTTTTGATTTAGTTCTTCAAGACATCTACCTAAATAATATTGGGCTTCAGCTGCTTCTTGTGCATCTGGATAGTAAATAATAACTTTTTTAAATGATTTATAGGCATCTTTATATTTTTGCTCTGCGAAATATTTTTCACCTTCTTTAAATTGCAAAAATGGTGAAGCTTTTGGTGAATATTTTGGATTTTTCCATTTTTGCGTCTTAGGCGACCAAATCCAAAATGGATAAGTAGCTAAAGGAAATAAAATAAGAATAAAAAATATAATTAATTTTTTCATGATTTTTATTTTAGTAAATATAAACTATATCAGAATCATCTTTATTTGTCAATGTATGTTTTGCCTCGATAACGACTTATCAGCAAATAGATTCTATTA
>JAMWCT010000035.1 GCA_023819525.1 Candidatus Omnitrophota bacterium | reverse complement strand
TCCGCCAGCAGGCTTTAAAATTCTATAACACTCTGTTAAAACTTCATTTGGAAAAGGGAGGTGATCTAAAACCTGAAATAAGCAGATAACATCAAAATAATTTTTTTTAAATTGTCCCTTTTTAAAAATATCAACAATGATATTTTTTTTAATGTTTGGGTCAGCTTTAGCAACAATTTTTTTTCCTGGTTCAACGCCAAAAACATTTTTGAAACCTAATTTTTTTGCCTTAAGCAAAAAAAACCCATTACCACAACCAATCTCTAAGAAGTTTTCTTTTGATGGAAGTAAGCCTACAAATTTATTTAAATATTTTGAATAAGTTAAACTTAAATCCTTTTCATAAATGCCGTAAGTATATTTACTTTTTTTATAAAATTTTTCAATTTTATTTAGGGGCAAAATAGGATTTGAATAGACTAGACCACACTTTTTGCATTTAACAATCTGGTAATGAATTTCGTCTGGTAACCTTCGCGCTGAAAATATATATTCGTTTATTTTTTCCGGTTCAAAATTAGCTTCATAAAGGGTTTTTGAATTGACTTTGCCGCAAATTGCACATTTGGTTTTAGTCATAATCTCTTGCCTTTTATCTGATATAATTTAACTTAATTTTTTAAATTATGTTCAATCACAAAACAGTTTTGGTAACTGGCGCGGCGGGTTTTATTGGTGCTAATCTTGTTTACAAACTAGCTTCCCTCAACAACCAAATTCACATTTTTGTAAAAAAATCTTCCAACCTCTGGCGTTTAAAAAATATCATAAAGAAAATTAAAATCCATTATATTGAATTTAACAATACAAAACAAATAGAAAGGGTAGTTCAAAAAATCAATCCTGAAATAATTTATCATCTGGCAGCTCATGGGGCTTATTCATTTCAAACAAATCAGCTTGAAATTATAAAAACTAACATTTTCGGAACAGCTAAATTATTAACTGCTTTGAATTCGGTAAATTATCAATGTTTTGTCAATACCGGCAGTTCCTCTGAATATGGTTTTAAAAACAAACCCATGAAAGAAACTGACCTTTTGGAGCCCAATAGTTTCTATGCCGCAACTAAAGCAGCGGCAACTTATCTTTGTGGTGTTTTTGGCAAAAATCTTAATAAACCAATAGTGACTTTAAGACCTTTTTCGGTTTACGGACCTTATGAAGAACCAGCCAGATTTATTCCAACAGTAATTACTAATATTATCCAAGGAAAACCTATCAAACTTACTGCCAAAGATATAAGACGGGATTTTATTTATATTGATGATGTTATTGATTGTTATCTCAAAATTCCGCTTGTTATTAATAAAAAAATTTACGGAGAAGTCTTTAATATAGGTACAGGTCAACAATATTCAAATGATGAAGTAGCAAATTTAATCATAAAAATTATGAGGAAAAAAGCTATAATAAAAAAAGGGGGTTATCAAGAAAGAAGTTGGGATACCAATTTTTGGGTTGCTGAAACTTCTAAAGCAAACGAATACTTGAAATGGAAAGCTAAATACCAACTGGAAGACGGTTTAACAAAAACTGTTAACTGGTTTAAAAATTATGAGAACTTTGAATCAATCTATTGTCAAAGATCTTGAAAATAAAGCGCAACAGATTAGAAAATTAATCCTTGAGATTTCTCATAAAGCGCAGGTAGGTCATATTGGTTCAGCCCTTTCAATTGCTGATATTTTGGCAGTTCTTTATTTTAAAATTCTGAGAATTAACCCCAAAAAACCAAAATGGAATTTGCGGGATCGCTTTATCTTAAGCAAGGGACATGCAGTAGCAGCTTTATATAGCACTCTTTTTTTAAAAGGTTTTTTTACTAAAAAAATACTTCTATCTTACTGTCAAAATAAAGGTTTTTTAGGAGAGCACCCCGAACACAGAGTTTTAGGAGTTGAATTAACAACTGGCTCTTTAGGTCATGGGCTCTCTGTTGGTTTGGGTATGGCACTTTCTGCCAAAATTGATAAGAAACATTATCAAACTTTTATTCTTATCTCTGATGCTGAGTGTAATGAAGGCGAAGTTTGGCAGGCGGCTTTAACTGCTAGCCATCACCGACTTGATAACTTAATTGTGATTATTGATTACAATAAAGTTCAGGCTTTAGGAACAACAAGAGAAGTTTTAAACCTCGAACCCTTTTACGCAAAATGGGAAGCTTTCGGCTGGAATGTTTTCGAAGTTGATGGACATAACATTGCCCAGATGTTAGAAACATTTACTAAAGTTCAAACTTTAAAGCTCAAAGTCCAAAATAAGAAACCTACTGTTATTATTGCCCATACAATCCGCGGAAAAGGAATCTCTTTTATGGAGAACAAATTAGAATGGCACTACTTTACAACCAATGATAAACAATATAGAAAAGCTGTTAAGGAACTCGAAAGTTAAAAAATTGTTTAATTGTTTTCATTGTTATGAGGAATGCTTTCATTAATACCTTAGAAAAAGAAGCAAACAAAAATAGAAATATTCTTCTTTTAACCGGTGATTTGGGTTTTACAGTTTTTGAAAATTTTCAAAAGAAATTTAGCAAAAGGTTTTTTAATATGGGTGTTGCTGAGGCAAATATGATGAGCATAGCAGCTGGCTTAGCCTTATCTGGTAAAATTCCCTTTGTTTATTCGATTGCTCCTTTTATTGCTTTAAGAGCTTACGAGCAAATTAGGAATGATGTCTGTATGCATAATGCTAATGTAAAGATTATTGGTGTTGGAGGAGGACTTGTTTATACTCACGCAGGACCTACCCATCATATAGCCGAAGATTTGGCAGTCATGAGGGTTCTTCCTAAGATGACTGTAATTGCTCCGATAGATCCAATAGAGGTTAGGCTGGCTATTCCTCAAATCCTCAAAAAAAAAGGGCCGGCTTACTTAAGACTAGCTAAAAAAGGTGAGCCTCATCTCCATCAAGGGAAAATAAAATTTGAAATTGGTAAAGGAATTATAATAAAAAAAGGTAAGGATATCTGTTTGATTACCTGTGGACCAATTGCCTACAATACCCTCAAGGCCGCTTTTCTTTTGGATAAAGAAAAAATTTCAACTGCCGTTGTCAGTATGCATACTATTAAACCTTTGGATACCAACCTTCTTGAAAACTTAACTAAAAAATATAAAGCAATTTTTACGGTTGAGGAGCATTCAGTAATTGGCGGTTTGGGAGGAGCAGTTGCTGAATTTTTAGCAGAAAATCTAAGAAAAAATTTAATTTTTAAACGAATTGGGCTTAATGACTGTTTTTGCCATGAAATTGGTGACTATGATTTTTTAAGAAAAATTTACAATTTATCAGCTCAAAAAATTGCTAAGACAATAATCAGAAGCTTAAAAAAGCATGAATAAATTAGAACTTTCTTTAGTCCTTCCTGTTCATAACCAAGAAACAATCATTAAATCAGTTGTTCGCAAAATTGTTCAGATTTTAGAAAAAGCAAAGATTAAATATGAAATTATTCTAGTTGAAAACGGCTCAAGTGATAATACTTTAACTGTTGTTGATAACCTTGCCAAAGAATACAAAAATATCAGAAGTCTAAACTCCCCCAAAGGCTATGGCTCGGCAATTCTTACTGGTTTAGACTGTTCTAAAGGCAAATTTGTCTCCTATATGCCCTCGGACGGTCAACTTGATCCTAATCTCCTTCTTAAACTTTTCAAACTTATCAAAACCGGTAAATATGATTTAGTCAAGATAAAAAGGACAACCCGTGAATCTTTGATAAGAACTTTTCGTTCAAAAGTTTTCAATTTTCTTTCCCGTCTTCTTTTTAAAATTCCAGTTTCAGATATTAATGGCAGTCCAAGAGTTTTCTCTCGAAAATGGCTGCCTATTTTAGATCTTCAATATAAAGACTCATTTATTGATACTGAAATGGCAATTAAGGCTTACTTGCTAAAATGGAAAATTAAAGAAATCCCTGCTAAAACTCTTCCCCGTTTAGGGGGCAAATCAACAGTCAACATAAATACTGTAATTGAGTTTTTAAGAAATCTAATCTTTTATAGATTTGGTAGTTCTCTTAAAGTTTGGAGGAAAAGAAAAATTAAGACCGATAAATAGATAAATAAAAGATAAAAATACACTTTTGTAAATTGAGAAAAAACTAATAAATAACGACAATATCATATCAAGGTTATAATCATTATAATCAAAAGTTAGGCATACATTAAGATTGAAAAAAGTCCATTATCTAAAGTCTGGTTCTTAAACCAATTAAAATCTTCCGTGTAATCTGAAAAATAATTAATTATGATAATGCCTTCTCTGTCCTAATTTTTTAAACTAAATAAATTAAATCTAAATTAATCTATTTTATTAATTATTTCTTGCTTTGTTATTCTCCAACTTAAAGGCAATCTATTAAATTAATCTAAAAGTTAAACTAACTTAGTTGATTTATAATATCAAAAAATCTAGCTCTAAAAACTTAATTATGGGTTTATAAAAAGGAAAAATTTTATAACAGGCATAGATTTTTTAATCTTTCGTTTATTTTATATTTCATTATTAATCTATTATTAATCTATCCTTTAAGCCTGCTATAATACACTCTGTTATGAAAAAAATAACCATCGCAGATTTAAAAATTAACAACGAGGCAAAACAACTGGTTCGAAAAGTGCTTAATTCAAATAGGTTAACCTACGGTCCGATAACTGAAAAATTTGAGAGTGAGTTTGCCAGAATTCATAATCGTAAATATGCTTTATTTATGAATAGCAGTACTTCTGCCTTACAGGTGGGACTTCATGCCTTGAAAACATACTACAAATGGCAAAACTATGATGAAGTATTAGTTCCTGGAATTACTTTTGTTGCTTCCTCAAATGTGATAATTCAAAACAATCTTAAACCAGTTTTTGTTGATGTTGATCCTGATTATTATGAAATTGATGCAAACCAAATCGAAAAAAATGTCACAAAAAAACTAGAGCAATTATGGCCGTCCATCTTTTTGGATAATCATGTGATATGGAAAAAATTTTAGAAATTGCTAACAAATATAATCTGAAAATAATTGAAGATTCTTGCGAAGCGTTATTTACTAAATATAAAAGAAAACCAGTAGGTTCTTTGGGTGATATTTCTTGTTACTCAACTTATATTGCTCATTTTATAGTTACGGGAGTTGGAGGGTTTGCCTGCACTAATAATCATATCTTGCAATACTTATGAGAAGCTTAATGTTTCATGGAAGAAATAATATTTATCTTAAAATTGAAGATGATGATACTAAAAACCCTAAAAAACTTCTTGATATAACATCTAAAAGATTCAAATTCGAGCATATTGGTTATAGTTACAGAGCGACTGAAATTGATGCAGCTTTAGGACTTATTGAACTTAAAGAATGGAGAAACATTATTAAAAAAAGACAAAAGAATGCTAATTATTTAACTAAGCAGTTATCAAAATTCTCTGATTTTTTAACACTCCCGAAAATTAGACCTGAAACTGAACATGGTTTTATGCTTTACCCAATCGTTATTAAAAATAAAAAAAATTAATCGAAAAAAACTCATTCTTTATCTGGAAACACACGGAATAGAAACTCGTTATATGATGCTTTTATTAAATCAACCTATTCATAAAAAACTTTTTATAAATATTGAGTATAAATATCCTGTTACTAAATATATTAATAATTTTTGTTTTATTATTGGCTGTCATCATTATCTAAAAAAGGATGACTTAGATGATATTGTTTCTGTTCTTAATAAATTTTTTAATAATTAAAAATAATTAGTTTTTAGTTTTAATTACAGAATATAAGATTTTTATTAGTAGTCCAGTATCAATGACTAAAAATATAACTTGTTAAATTTAATAGGAAAAGTATTCTTATTATTTAATAAATAAATAAAATTTTATGCCTCTTTAATATTTATCTATATGTTCTTTGAATATCTAAAATATTTTTTCTGGGCAAGTTTTAGAAGAAAAAAGATTGATAAGTTATTAATCAAATATAAAACTTTATATAAAGGAATAGTTCTCGATATAGGAGGAATACAAAGAGGAATATTTAAACCCCCAAAAAAACAAGTAAAAAAATGGATTTTCGCAGACATTAATAAAAAAATTAAACCCGATATAGTGCTCGATGTTGCAAATATGAGTAAATTAAAAAATAATAGCATAGATGTTATCAATGCCATTGAACTCTTTGAACATGTAAAAGAAATTGATAAGGGTTTAGAAGAATGTTTCCGGATATTGAAAAAAGGTGGATTTTTAATCTTAACGGTTCCTTTCCTTTACGGAATCCATCCAAGTCCAGCAGATTATCAGAGATGGACGAAAGATAAATGGATAATGGAGCTTAATAAACAGGGTTTTAAAATTAATAAAATAATAATCATGGGGTTATATTTTACCGTCCTTTGTGATATGTTTAAGTTATTTATTGAATCAATGGTATTACCTTTTTGTATTTTTCGTTACCCTCTTACTATTTTCTTAAGTTTAATTGTTAGTTTAGACGATACTACATTTGTTCTTAAAAATAATACACTAAATAAATACCATGCAGGCTATTTTATTATCGCCAAGAAATAATTCTTCTAATAATAAAAAAAATTATGGGAAAATTTATATATATACTATATACAAAAATTTTAAATCTTATTTTTTGGTTAGGAAGATATTTCAAAATAGATATTTTATATTTCTTCAAAAACACTCTATTTCTCACTCTTCAAAAACTCGTTAATATAATCACTTCTCTTATTTTAGTTTATGTTTTAGGAAAATATACATCGCCGATATTTTTTGGCCAATATAATTATGTTATTGCTATTATTAATTTTTTAGTTTTTTTTTCACTGCCCGGGGTTAACAATGCCTTAATCTATTCAGTCGCCCAAAATTATGACTTGTCTTATGACAAAGCTTTTCAAGTAAAATCATCTTTTTCTATCTTGGGAAGTATTGTTATATTGTTTGTCGCCTTATATTACTTAATTAATCAACATCAATTTGATTTATTTTTATCTTTACTTCTTATCGCGCCTCTTTTTCCTTTACTACATTGCCAGCAGTTGTTTAACGACTTTCTTGTTGCTAAAAAGAAATTTAAATTATTAAGCGTTTTTAATATTTTAATTTCTATAATAACGACAATTTTAGTAGTCAGTGCTATCTTTTTAGTGAAACTTTTACCTTTTATTTTATTTATCCAATTTTTAAGTACAACTTTTCTTTCATTCTTATTTTTCTTAAAAACAAAAAAATTTATAAAAAATAAACGAGTAGACGCAAACTTATATCCATATGGATTTTTTTTAACAATCAATAATTTTTTACCTTTTATAAACTATTATTTAGGGCCTATAATTTTGGGTTTATTATTACCGATCAAAGAATTAGCCATTTATAGTGCCGCTAGCCGCTTTACAATGGCAATTGATAAAAATATTTTCTATAAGCCACTGACGGCAAAATTAGCACAACAAACGCAAAAGCTCCATTTACAAACTTTAAAAATTCATTGGTGGAAGTTGATAATTTTGGGTTTTTTATTCTTTTTTATACTTTGGACTTCTCTCCCTGTATTGATCCATCTTTTTTTCAGTGATTTTTATACCGAATCTATAAAGTATGCTCGACTTTTGAGCATTAGTATTGTTCCAATACCACTATCATGGGTTTTATATGATATTTTAGTCTATCAAAAGAGGCGCTATTTATTAACTTTACTTATGAATATATCAACAATAGTAGCAATAATACTTCAATTATTACTCATTCCTCTCTATGGTATAAATGGTCTCATTTTTTCAATAATTTTTTCGAGATATTCAATTTTAATATTGACAATGTTGATGTTAATTAAACGATTAAAAATCCAAACTAATCATAATTAATGTTTTTTCAATCAAACTTTTATTTATTCATTATTTAATAAGATAAATATATCAAACTACTATGCACTATCTTCTTATGATTTTGAAGAATTTGAAGAAAAAGATATTAACTTTTGAAATAATTTTTATTTTTTGTTTAATTTTGCTTTTAATAAAGCTTATTCCATATCAGTATGGTGTTGAAGATCAAGTAATCTATCTGCCTTTTATTAAAAAATTAATAAATCAAAATCTTTATCAAGATGATTATCTTTTTAATTATCATAGTGAAGCAAGTATTTTTTTTAAAATAATAAAAGTGGTTTATCCACTTTTTAATAGTCTTGAAAAAACATTTTCTTTTCTTTATTCTCTAACACTTTTTTTCATTTTTTTAGGAATTTATAAGTTTAGTCAAAGCCTTTTTAATTCTCGAATTATCTCTCTGATTACCCTTCTTATCTTTATGTTTCCAAAATGGGTTGGCGGAACTGGTGTTTTAACTTATGAAAATTATTTTTTGCCTCGACTTTTGGCAACACCTTTCCTTATTTTTTCTCTTTATTTTTTAATCAATAAAAAAATAAAAAGTTCAGCAATGTTTGCTTTATCTTCTTTTATTATTCATCCTGTCTCTGCTGCATCTTTAATTATCATCATTATTTTTTATCTTATTCTGAAAAGAAAATCGTTCAACAGAAGAGATATTATTTCTACCCTTTTGATTTTTTTTACTGCAACACTTATAGTTATTCTTTTTGCTCAAAAAGAATTTTCGCAAACCACCAGATATCCAATTATGTCTTCTCAATGGCTCTCTATCGTTAAAATGAGAGATCCTTATATTTTTCCACAATTATGGAAATTAAGATCTTTTGGTTCTTTAATCTTGTTTTATATTTTCTATCTTATTTTCTTAGCCGAAATTAAAATATTAAGAATTAAGAATAACCCTTTTGATAAAGATAAAATGACTATTATTAATCTCACAGCCATAATTTCTTTATTAACTCCCCTGTTGTTTATCATTCTTTCTGAAACCATTCCAATCACCTCCGTTCTTCAACTTGAACCGGCAAGAAGTCTTGTTGTTTTTGCTTATCTTTCAATTATTTGTTTTGCTTATGCTTCATACCAAATAATAAATTCGAAAAATCATTTTTTAGTGAAATTTTTTATTTTTATCTTTCTATTTTTTTCAGTTTTTCTTTGGAACAATAAACACCCTGAAAAAATTGATAACGAATTTATTGAAGTTCAAAAATGGGTTAAAGATAATACAGATATTAACTCAATTTTCTTAACTCCTCCATTTAAAAAGGGTTTTAGAATCTATTCTGAAAGATCGATTATTGGTGAATATAAAGAAGGAGGACATGTTCTTTTTTCCTATAATTTTGCCAAAGAATGGAAAGAAAGAATTGAAATTTTAAAAAAATTTGATGATTTTACAGAGGAAGACTTTAAAAAAATAAAAGAAATTTATTATTATGACTACCTAGTGATTAATAATGAAAGGAATCTCCATTTTACTAAAGTTTTTAACAATTCAAAATACTCTGTCTATAGGGTATTCTAGTCTAACATTAAAATTACACTTTAAATTTTTTAATTTTATATTTTAATTTTTTTCTCAAATTTTAAAAAATTAATGGAAATAGCCTTATATTTATTTTTTTATCAATCGGTTAAAATAGTTAAATTTTTTTTTAATTAATGATTTTTGGTCGTATTTTTGTTTAACTAAAGTCATTGCTTGATGGGAAATTTTCCGACGTAAATTTGGATTTCGCAATAAACTTATTACAGATTTGGCTAATTCATTTTGGTTTACTGGACAAAATAATAGACCAGTTTCTTTATTTTTAAAGATCTCTTTAAATCCCCCCACTTTTGAAGCAATTACAGACACCCCTTGTGACATTGCCTCAAAACAAACAAATCCTAAATTTTCCCATAGAGAAGGAATAACAATTGCTGTTGCCAACCGGTAAAGTTTATATAAATCTTTTTTGGGAAGATTACCCAAAAAAATAACACTTTTAAAGATGCCTAATTCTTTAATTCTTTTTATCATTAAACTTTTTACAGAAACTCCATTTTGCAAAGTATCAGGTCCGGCGAAATAAAAAAGAGTTTTAGGAAACTTTTTAAGAATACGAGGAATTGCCTCTATCAATAAAAAAACACCCTTTTTGGCTTGCAGTTTTCCCACATATAAAATCAAATTGTTCTTTCTTTTTATATTTGAAAAATTATATAAGGGTTTAAAAGGATGAGGAATAATTGTTTTGACTGGTCTTTTAATTTCTTTTGAAATAATTTTAGCTAAAGACTTACTTGGTGAGTATAACGAATCAGCTTTTTTAAGACAGAAAACTTCTAAAAACTTCATTATCCGATAAAACAGATTATTAGGCTCATTATTGTATTTTTGGATAACAAAAGAAGGAGTATGCAGTACTAAAACTACCGGCGGTCCTTTTCTTCTTAATAAAAGGTAAAAGAACAATTCTCCACCAAAATCATTTCCCTCGATAATATCTATTTTTTCTTTTTTAACTATTTTTTCTATTTTTAAAAATGATCCGAAATTAAAAAAAAGCGGATATTCTAAAAAGTTTAAAAACCTCTGAAAAAAAGAAAAGGACAAAATTTTTCTGGCAGTTTTAATAAACTTCTCTCCCCAATTCACATAAATTAATCTGATATTCCTATAATCTGCTTTTTTTTCCTTTCTCGTTGTTAATACTATTACTTCATGTCCTAAATTGGTCAAACCCTCTGTGATATTTAAAAGATAAGTACCGATCCCGCCTGTTGCTTCATTTTTATTCAAAGGAAACTCTGATGATACAAATAATATTTTCATAAGTCTTGTTTTAAAAGCTTTATTTCGTTTTTAATCAAAATCTTATAATCATAACTTTTAACAATTGTTTTTCTTCCTTCTTTACCCAACTTTTGAGCTAATTTTCTATTTTTTAAAATCAGGCTAATTTTTTTCTTTAATGAATTACTGGTTCTATCAAAAATTAAGCCATTTTTTTTATCTTGAATGATTGATTTTACTGCCTCAATATCATTAGCAATACAAGGAACACCACAGCTTAAAGCCTCAAGAAGCGCTTTAGGATGGCCTTCAATCAGTGACGGCAAAATAAACATTTCTGCTTGATTATAAAATTCTGGAAGCCTATTATGGCTTACTCTATCTAAAATTTTAAGTTCTATCTCTTTTTCCTTAGCTAATCTCAACAAATTCTCCTTTTGGGAGCCATGACCAATAAAAAGTACTTTTCTATTTTTTTTCTCTAATAATGAAACCGCATTAAGAAGCAGTTTTAAATTTTTTTGTTTTTCTAATCTCCCAACATAAATTACCGAAAAAAGTTTTTTTCTTTTTAAAGACTTGAAAAGACCAGTATTAACCCCATTAGGAATCAAGACAATCTTTTTATTGTTTCCAAGATATTTTTTAATCTCGGAAGTAGTGACAATAACTTTATCACAAAAGGCCATAATTACTTTCTCGATAATTTTATATAAAAAGGCTTGAATTTTTTTGCCTTCCAAAAGGGCAACTTTAATATAAGGATAGCCGTAATTGACAACAATTCTTTTTCTAAAAAGAATTTTAATAAGAATTGCCGGTAAACCGCCAGTTATCTGTAATCCCCGAAAAACTTCACAAGAAGCTATTTCTTTTAGGTAAAAGAGAGGTAGAATAAGACTATAGATATATCTGTGCAAACTGTATTTATTGGGTAAAAATATGACATTGTTAAAATAGATATATCTTTCTTTTTCATAGGAAAAAACATAAACCTTGTCAAAATTTTGACTGTATGTTTTAAGGTTGTAATTTAAGAGTAATTTATCCTGGCCTTTTTCTTTAAAATCTTTAAAAGATTCTCCTATCGCTAAAAAAACTCCCAAATTCATAATGATTGATATAAATTAAGATGTTTGTTTATAACATCTGTTTGGAATTTTTTCTGGAAAATATGATAATATTTTTTTAAATTCTTCCTTAAAAGAAGATTACTTTTTAAAGATTTAATAATGCCTTCTTTTAAACTTTTTACATTAGGCTCAACCAAATAGCCGGTTTTCTTATCGATAACTATTTCTGGCAAACCTCCTTGTTTAGTCGCTACAACAGGTATTCCCAAAAACTGGGCTTCCAACGCAACTCTGCCAAACGGCTCTTCCCAGACCGAAGGAACAACACAAACTTTAGCTTGACGTAGATAAAAAAGTACTTTAGCATGGGAAATTTGTCCTAAAAGTATAATTTTTGATCTTAAGTTATTTTTTTTAATAAAACTCTCAATTTCGTCTCTTAATAATCCGTCGCCCGCTATTAATAGTCTTAAACCCGGATTTTTTTTAACAATTTCTGTAAAGCTTTTTACTAAAAGATCTATTCCTTTACCAGGAGTTAAACGACCTGCATAAAAGATATAATTTTTAGGTTTAACTTGTGGTTTCTTTAGACCCTCAAAGGAATTGTAAATAACAATTGTATTTTTTAAGCCATTTAATTTGAATATTTTTTGTTGTTTTTTACTAATACAAATTACCTTATCAAAGCACTTTAAAATATAAAACAAACGAAATGAGACTATTTTAGCTCTGACTGCGGAAGCAAGGATTAATATTTTTTTAATAATATTACTTTTTTTGCTGTAGATTTTTAAGTAATAAGGTAATTCTCTATTCACGAATTCGAAAAGATTACATTTTCGATAATTTCTTTTTTCGTTTAAACAAAAACCATAAGGACAAAGAGCGATGTAATCTCGTAAGGTCACAATTCTTGGTTTTTTCAATATCAAGGATGCGATATATGCTGATGGAATAAAATAATTGCCCTGAACATGAACTATATCAATTTTATTTCTAATAATTGTTTTTATAATCCAATAAACTACAAACATTTGATATATAAAATTAGAGAGCCAAAATGGACTTAATGCTTGAGGATTTTTTTTACTTAACTTAATTGGAAAAGGAAGGCGGTATATTTGGATTGATTGCCAGAACTGTTGATTTTTCGAGCCATAGTTTGGTGTTAAGATAAAAACTTTGAAACCTTTCTTTATTAGACTTTTTGCCAAATAATAAGTACTCCACTCGCTCCCTCCATGGCTAAAAGGATAAAAATATTCAGATATCATTAAAACTTTCATTGTTTTAAAAATACTTTCTTAACTTTTGATGGTATAAAATAAGTCAAAATCGGTTTAATAAGATAAAGTAATTTCCAAAACGGGTAGTTATAAAAACGTATTGCTTTAATTCTTGCCATTATTGCTGCTTTTAGTACTTTTCTTTCTTCTTTTTCGGAGACTCTTTCATCATGCAGCCTGTATTTTAAAAGAGGTAAACCGATGTTGGCTATTTTTGTAAATTTTCCCAATCTTAACCATAAATCATAATCTTCAGCCCCATCTAATTTCTCATCGTAAAAACCATATTTATAAATCAATTCTTTTCTAAACATAACAGTTGAATGACGAAGAGGGTTAAAAAGAAAAATTTTTTTACTAATTTCTTGATGACTCAATGGAAATTTTAAAATTCCTCTTTTTTTTCCATTGTGATCTATTAACTCAACCCATGAACCAACAACACCAATTTCTTTATATTTATCCAAAAAATTAACTTGTTTAGTAAACCTATCTCTTCTTGCAATATCATCAGCATCCATTCTGGCAATAAATTCTCCCTTACTCCGTTTTAGACAAATATTAAGTGAGGTGGTTAAACCCAATTTTGCCTTATTGGTAATTATTTTGAGTCGTGGGTCTTTAATTTTTTTGAGAATTTGGTTTGTGGCATCTGTTGAATTATCATTAACAACAATAAATTCAAAAT
>JAMWCT010000034.1 GCA_023819525.1 Candidatus Omnitrophota bacterium | reverse complement strand
ATTATTTGGGATTATATATACATTTCATTCAGCAACCAGATTAGTTATACCAGGATTTGTTATAGGTTTTTTAGGAGCAAATTTTAAATTGGAAGAAAAATGAAAAGCGTTTTGATAGTTAGCAATTTCTTATCTACCGCAGGTTATACTTATGGTGTTTGCGAAGAGTTAGCTAAGCGGCTACAGATAACTGGATGGTCAGTAATTACTACATCTAATAAGCCAAATCGATTGATGCGTTTAGTGGATATGGCAACTACGGCTTGGCAACAGCGAAACGAATATGAGGTGGCACAAGTAGATGTGTTCAGCGGTCCAGCATTCTTTTGGACAGAGGCAGTTTGTTGGACGCTACGACGAGCCGGCAAACCTTACATTTTGACTCTCCATGGAGGCAATTTGCCGCAATTTGCTCGTCGCTATCCAAGACGAGTGAGCAGGTTGTTGAATTTGGCAGCAGCAGTAACTACACCTTCGCGTTACCTACTTAAGCAGATGAAAGTGTATCGTCAAGATATTCAACTGATCCCTAATGCCATTGATTTGTCCTGGTATCGTTTTCGGTTACGACAACAAGTGCAACCTCAGCTCATTTGGTTAAGAGCATTTCATTCAATTTACAACCCTAGCTTAGCACCTCGTATGCTGGCACAACTTCTTTTAGATTTTCCTGATATTCACCTAACAATGATTGGACCAGACAAAGGCGATGGAAGTTTACAAGAAACGCAGCACATAACAAAAATTTTATGTTTAAATAACCACATTACTTTTGTTGGCGGTGTCCCAAAGACAGCAGTTCCTGAATGGCTGAATAAAGGTGACATTTTCATTAATACCACGAATGTGGACAACACACCAGTTAGTGTGTTAGAAGCGATGGCTTCTGGCTTGTGTGTGGTGAGTACGAATGTCGGAGGCATACCTTACTTATTGGAACACGAAAAAGATGCGTTATTAGTGCCATCCGATGATCCAGAAGCGATGGCTAAAGCAGTGCACCGTATATTGACCGAACCAGAACTGGTGGTGCGACTTTCGGCTAATGCCCGCAATAAGGTACAACATTTTGATTGGTCAGTAGTTTTGCCACAGTGGGAGCGCCTGCTGGAAACGGTCAAAGGAGTGAGCCAACATGCCTGATTGGTTGAAACTTTATCATCGCCTCCCTTATCCTCTTCGCGTCCTTGCTACAAGTGCTCGTGGTTACTATTTGCGTTGGTGGCGTTATGGACCTGAGACGGAACGGTTGGTGGAAGAAGCGTTGGAGCGAGAGAGTTGGAGCCCGAAGCAGTGGAAAGTGTGGCAGGAAGAGCGTCTGGCTTATATTCTTCATCGTGCCCGACACAAGGTGCCCTATTATCGTGAATATTGGGACAAGCGGCGAAGGGTAGGTGATAAAACATCGTGGGAGTATCTGGAAAACTGGCCGATTCTCAAAAAGGAAGAAGTTCGGAAAAACCCCAAAGCCTTTGTTGCGGAAGATTGCGATATCCGAAAGATGTATTGTGATCACACCAGTGGGACAACAGGCACACCACTTAGAATCTATCTTAAAAGAGAGACAGTTAGGCATTGGTATGCTCTCTTTGAGGCTAGAATTCGTAGATGGCATGGTGTTTCAGTCAATGAGAGTTGGGCGATTTTGGGAGGGCAATTAGCGATCCCATTTCACCAGCAAAAGCCTCCTTTTTGGGTGTATAATGCAGGGCTTAACCAGTTGTATCTATCTACCTATCACCTTTCACCTCAAAATGCTCGATGGTATGCCGAGGCGTTACGTCGTTATACTCCAACTCACTTGATAGCGTATCCTTCTTCACTCTCAGTTTTAGCCGCAGCGATCTTGGATCAGGGATTAACGCCGCCAGTGATTAGGGTTATCTTTAGCAATGCCGAACCACTCTTGCCCTCGCATAAGGAAGTGATTTCAAAAACATTCCAATGTCCGATTAGGAATACATACGGTATGGGAGAAATCGTTGCGGCAGCCAGCGAGTGTGAGCATGGGATGATGCACTTTTGGCCTGAGGTAGGATATATTGAGGTTCTTAACGGCGAGAACGATACCCCTGCTCCGGTCGGCAAAGCTGGAAGACTGGTTGCTACAGGTTTGTTAAATGCGGATATGCCTTTAATTCGTTACGAAGTAGGAGATCGAATTCGTTTGAACAGCTCTCAAATATGCACTTGTGTTCGGTTACTCCCACATTTAGCAGCAATAGAGGGGCGATTAAATGATTTAATTGTAACCCCTGATGGGCGGCGGATTTTCTGGTTAAACCCTGTGTTTTACGGATTACCTATCCGTGAGGTTCAGATCATTCAAGAGACATTAGAGCGTCTTCGTGTTTGTATCGTTCCAGCTCCAGGCTACACGAAAGAAGATGCAAAAACTATAATCCAACGCCTTCACCAGCGAGTGGGAGATATTAAGATAGTGTTGGAGATAGTGGACTTCATCCCTCGTGATGCGAACGGAAAATTTAAAGCAGTCGTTTCTTATGTAAAATGACCTCTTTTTGTTATTTTATCGCCACAAGTTATAGTGATAACCCTATTTCTCTTCATTTTCAAGCATTAGCAAAAGAGCTTGCAAGAGGAGGCAACAGAGTAGTTATTTTAGTTGACCATCAAAAATACCATGCCCAAAATTATAAAAATAATCCCTCTATTTATACCTGGCCCTCTTGGCGACCAACTAAATTAAGCGATGCAATATTTCTTTATAGACTTATTAGAAAATATCACCCAGATTGTTTAATAGCAAATTTTGGTTCAGTTAATATAATGACAACAATGGGTTGGTTAGCAAAAGTTCCTTTTCGTGTTGCTTGGTATCATACTTTAAGTTCACAGATTAATTTAGATACTCAAGATGCTTTATGGAAAATCAAACTACTTAGATTTAGAAAACAAATTATTTACCGATTAGCCTCCCACATTATACCCGTATCAGAAGCAGCAAAAAAAGATCTTTGTATTGTTTTTAAAGTTCTGGATAAAAAATGTAAAATATTTTATAATTCACTTATTGATCCCATTGAAGAACTTAATTTATCTAAAGTACTAAAGGATCCTAATAAAATAATCTGTGTGGCTAGACTTTTTCCCTCAAAAGGTCAAGATTGTTTAATTAGAGCAATAGCGCTACTAAAATCAAATTTCCCCTTTCTTAAAGTTGAATTTATTGGAGAAGGACCATTAAAAAAAGAGACTTATACACAATTAGCAAAAGATTTAGGTTTAAATGATAATTGTGTATTTTTAGGTTCATTGCCACACAAGGTAGTTCTTAATAAGATGGCTTCTGCTATTTTGTCAGTTTTACTTAGTTTAGCTGATAATTGCCCTTTGGTAGTTATCGAATCATTAGCTGTTGGTACCCCTGTTATTGCTTGCGCAGTTGGTGGAATCCCTGAAATAATCAGAGACGGCATTGATGGCTTTCTTTTTCCACCTAATAGTTACCAAGTGCTTGCAGAAAAAATTAAGATTTTACTGTTAAATCCAAAGTTAAGAGAACAAATGAGCATGAACGCTCGGCAACGTTTTTTAGATAAATTTGAGCAAAGCAAGGCAATCAAAGAACAAGCAGATTGGCTTGAGGCACAAGTAAAAAAGTTAAATAAACAATGAATTATCCATTCGTTTCCATTATTATGCCAATTAGAAATGAAAAGAACTTTATCGAAAAAAGTCTAACTGCAGTATTAAATCAAGATTACCCAATAGACAAAATGGAAATTATTGTTGTAGATGGTTGTTCTTGCGATGGGACAAAAGAGATAGCTACAAAGTGCATGGCAAAAAATCCAAAGTTTAAAATTTTTCTATTAGATAATCATTCAAAGATAGTACCTACAGCTTTAAATATTGGTTTAAGACAGGCAAAAGGCGATGTAATTATTCGTGTGGATGGACACTGTGAGATTGCAAAGGATTATGTGCGAAGATGCATTGAAGTGCTTCAAGAGACAGGAGCGGATTGCGTGGGAGGACTTCAGCGTGCAGTGGGACATAGATGGATGGGACGAGTGATTGCTTTGGCAACAAGTTCTCCCTTTGGCGTAGGTAACGCAAGGTTCCATTATGATGAAAGACCTGGGTGGGTAGACACAGTTTATCTGGGAGCCTATCGCCGTGAAGTTTTTGATCGCATCGGTGGATTTGATGAGGAACTGGTGCGCAATCAAGACGATGAATTTAACTTTAGACTTACTCAAGCTGGAGGAAAAATTTGGTTAGACCCATCAATACTTTCTATTTATTATAGTCGTTCCAATCTAAAAGATTTATGGAAACAATATTTTCAATATGGTTACTGGAAGGTAAGGGTTTTTCAAAAACGCGGCGCTATTGCTTCATTACGACAAATTATTCCGGCTATTTTTGTCTTAGCCCTTTTAGGGAGTCTAATTTTAAGCCTAATCACTCATAACATCTTTTATTTTTTAACAATTTTTGCACCCTATATAATTTTAAACTTACTTTTTACTCTTTGGATTGCACGAAAAGAACCATTTACATTATTTTTACTTCCCCTCTGTTTTCTTACCTTGCATTTAAGTTATGGTTTAGGTTTTTTGTTTGGACTTTTTGTATGGAGAAGATATGGGTTTAGATTTTTGGTAATAAAAAACTTAAAAAGAAGTGGATAATCAAATTATAAATCAAGAAATCGCTAGAATTAAACAAGAATATGCACGAAGAGAAAAAGATATTTCTGATGACTTTTATTCTCTAAAATATTCCGCCAATCTCTATATGTATTTTGCTCGCATGCAAGCTGTAATTTTTTTCTTAAGAAGCGAAAGGCTATTTCCTTTAAGCGATAAATTGATTTTAGATATTGGCTGTGGTTGTGGGGATTGGCTTATTGATTTTTTAAGATTAGGGGCAGAAATAAAGAATTTATTTGGTATTGATTTATTGCATAAAAGAATTAAAGTTGCAAAAAAACGCTTACCATTTGCCAATTTAAAAGTTTGTGACGCTTCTAATTTACCATACAAAGATAATAGTTTTGATATAGTTTTACAGTCAACAGTTTTTACCTCAATTTTAGATTATAGTTTTAAAAAAGCCATTGCAAAAGAAATGCTTAGAGTATTAAAACCAACTGGCATTATAATTTGGTATGATTTTTTATATAATAATCCTAAAAATCCAAATGTCAAAGGAATAAAGAAAAAAGAAATAAAATCTTTTTTTTCAAATTCTAAAATTAAACTTAAAAAAATAACTTTAGCCCCACCAATTACTAGAATTTTAGCTAAGTATTCCTATTTAGCCTGTCATATTTTAGAAAGTTTAAAATTTCTAAATACACATTATTTTGGGATAATAAAAAAAATTAATTCATAGGCTCTTTTAGGATGTCTAAAAAGCAAAATAGTTTACTTTTGAAAATATTAATTTTATTTTTCATTTTTATCCTTTTTTGCTATATTTTCCTACAACTACCAGCTAAAATTTTACTCATAAAGGATAATTTAAGAAAAGCAGATTGTATTGTAGTTTTGCAAGGTGATACTTATTTTAGATTCAAAAAAGCAGTCCAATTATACAATGCTGGATATGCAGAAAATATAGTTGTTTCAGTTCCACAAGAAAGAGAAGAAGAATTAAAACAATTCTATAATTTTAATTACAATGTTTTAGGGCTAACACCTCCTAGCGCAAAAGATTTTATTTTAAAAGCCTTTGCCTATTTTGGAAAGGATGAACAAAACATATATTTTACTGATCATAAAATAACCTCTACTTATGATGAAGCAGTAGCTACCAAAAAATTTATGCAAGAAAAAGGTTTTAATTCTTTAATTCTAATAACAAGCACATATTGTATGGCAAGAAGCCTAATTATTTTTAAATTGGTTTTTAAAGATACAGGTATAGAAATATATCATTGCACAGCAAAAAATTTATTATATAATCCAGCTAGATGGTGGAAAAAAGAAAGGGATGTTGAAAAAATTTTTCGTGAATATATAGCAATCGTTTATAATATATTTTATCATTTCATTTTAAATAAAGGGAAAACAAGTTTTGATACTTATTGATCTATGAAAATACCTTTTACAAAACCCACAATCAAAAAACAAGAAAAAGAAGCTGTATTTGGGGTCTTAAAAAGTGGTTGGCTTACATCTGGTGCAAAGGTAATAGAATTTGAGCAAGCTTTAAAAAAATATATAGGTTGTAAATTTGTTAAGGTTTTAAATTCTTGCACTTCAGCATTAAATTTAGCACTATTAAGCTTAAACTTAAAAAAACAAGACCAAATAATCACAACACCTTTTACTTTTTGTGCAACAGTTAACTCAATAATACATGCTGGTGCAAAGCCAATTTTTGCTGATATTGATAGAGAAACTTTTAATATACACCCGCAAGAAATTGAGAAAAAAATCACAAAAAAAACAAAAGCAATTTTAATTATGCATTATGGAGGACTTCCTTGCGATATGGATGCTATTTTAGAGATTTCAAAAAAATATAAATTAGTTATCGTTGAAGATGCAGCTCATGCTTTAGGTTCACAATACAATGGCAAAAAAATAGGCAGTTTCTCAACAATCTCATGCTTTAGCTTTCATGCTACAAAAAATATCACTACCGGCGAAGGTGGAGCGATTGCAACAAATGAGAAAAAGATTTTTGATTTTGTAAATAAAGCCTATTTTCATGGTATAGATATACAGAGTTGGCAAAGAAAAGGAAGTTGGTTTTATAAAGTAATTTATCCAGGTTTTAAATATAATTTAAGTGATATTTTGGCTGCGATTGGTCTAGAGCAAATTAAACAATTAGATATTTTTATCAAAAAAAGAGAAAAAATTGCCAATATATACACAGAAGCTTTTAAAAAAAATGAATTTATATCGTATCAGAAAGTTTCCGCAAATAAAAGAGACTCATACTATTTATATCCAATACTTTTAAATTTAGAAAAACTTTCAATAGATCGCAATTTTTTTATTGAAAAGTTACAAAAAAAAGGCATAAATACATCAGTTCATTTCATCCCAATATATAAACATCCTGCTTACAAAAAATTTTTTACAAAAGATGATTTAAAACAATTAAGAAATACTGAATATGTTTATCAGCGCATAGTTTCCCTTCCAATTTACCCTCTTTTGACACAAAATCAAATTAACTATATAATTTCTTCCATAAATGATATAATAAAAAAATATAGGCGCTAAAATTGCTAAAACGAATATTTGATATAGTTTTTTCTTTATTAGTCATATTTATTTGTTTACCTGTTTTTATTTTAGCTTCTTTATTGGTAAAATTAGATTCTGGCAGCCCAATATTTTTTAAACAAAAAAGAGTTGGAAAGAATGGAAAAGTTTTTACTATTTTTAAATTCCGCACAATGAAAACAAAAGGAGGTCCTCTTATTACAGCTATAGATGACAGTCGCATAACAAAGGCAGGAAAAATATTACGTTTCACAAATTTTGATGAACTTCCTCAATTTTTTAATATAATTAAAGGAGATATGTCTATTGTAGGACCTAGGCCGGAATTACCTGAAATTGTTAAAATCTATACACCTAAACAAAGAGAAATTTTAAAATTTAAGCCAGGTTTTACCTCTTTTTCAACTGTAAAATTTTTAGATGAGGAAAAAATGTTAGTAAATAAAAACATAATGGAATTTTATCTTAATGAGATTTTACCTAAAAAAATTGATGCAGATTTAGAATATTTTCAAAAAAGTAATCTATTTTCTGATTTTATTCTCATACTTAAAACTATAGGAAAAACTTTCATAAAATGAAATTTTTTGCTAAATTTAAAAAATATCTTTTTTTAATAAAATTTATAATTGATATAAGTTTAGTCATTTTTAGTTTTTGGTTTTCATTTTATTTACGTTTTGAAGGAGAAATACCACAAGCCCAATTTAACATATTAAAAAAAACAATTTTTATTTTTTTGGTAAGTTTTTTTGTTTGTGATATTTTTTTAGGTTTAACTAAAGGTGTCTGGAGATATACAAGTTTAGGTGATATTCAAAGAATAGGCTTTGTGGTTTTAGCTTCAACAGGATTATTTATCTTATTAAGTTTAGTATTTTTATATAATGTTATAACAACTCTTCCGCGTTCAATTTATATTTTAAATGCACTTATTATTTTTTTGGGCTTAAGTGGTGCTAGATTATTTTATAGAGTTATATTTGAAAAATTATCTAAAATTGCACAAGAAAAGGAAAATGTTTTAATTGTTGGAGATAAAGATATTGCTGTTTCGCTTCAGTATTCAATTTTAAAAGATACATCACATAAATTTAAAATATTAGGTTTTATAACTTTTGACCAAAGCAGGGTGGGTGATACTATAAATACAATACCAATAATTGGAACGCCTTCCGATATCCATAATTTAGTAAAACAAAAAAATATAAAATATATTTTTATAGCTTTAGATAACGCCACTACAGAACAGATGAAAAACATTATAAAGATATGTCAAGCCACAGAAGCTATAGTAAGGATTGTTCCCTCTATTGTAGATGTTGTAAATGGAAAGTTTTCTTTAAAAGATTTAAGAGAGATAAGATTTGAAGATTACTTAGAAAGAGAACCAATAAAATTTGATATAGATAAACACAAAAGTATTTTTTATAAAAAAAATCTCTTAATCACAGGTGGGGGTGGCTCTATTGGCTATAGCATCGCTAAACATTTGCTTAAATTTTCTCCTAGCAAGTTGTGCATTTTAGATATAAGTGAAAAAAATTTATTTGAAGTTTTTTCTAAGTTAGCAGATATTCAGAAAAAAGAAAATTTAAAAGAGACACAGATATTTTATAAAATATTGGATATCAGAAATAAATTTGCTTTAGAGAAATTTCTGGCAAATTTAAATTTTGATTATATAATTCACACCGCAGCACTTAAACATGTTTTTTTATGCGAAGAAAACATTTTAGAGGCTATTACAACAAACATTTATGGTACATTAAATATGATGGAGTTTTCTATAAAATTAGGGACAGAAAAATTTATATACATATCTACTGATAAGGCTGTTGAGCCTATATCTGTAATGGGGGCAACAAAAAGGGTTGGTGAGCTTCTTATAAAAAATTTTAGTTTAAATAGCGAGGCTAAAACAAAATTTATATCTGTAAGATTTGGAAATGTTATTGGCTCAAGCGGCAATGTAATAGAGGTATTTAGCAGGCAATTACAAAAAAAAGAACCACTTACCATAACAGATGAGAATATGCAAAGATTTTTTATGAGTTTGGATGAGGCAACTAAATTAATTTTAGAAAGTATTTATATTGGAAAAGGAGGAGAAATTTTTATTTTAGAGATGGGAGCGCCTATAAAAATAAAAGATTTAGCCAAAGATATAGCTTTATTTTATGGAAAAAATTTAAAAGAAGAAGATATAGTATATATAGGTAAAAGAGAAGGGGAAAGGATTATTGAAAAATTATATGGCAAAACTGAAGCAAAAATCCCAACAGAGCATCCTAAGATTTTTAAAGTAGAAGAAAATATTGATGTTAAAAATTTAGTAGAAAAATTAAAAAATTTTGAACAAAATCTATATCAATATGAAGAAAGACAATTAAAAGATTGGTTATTTTCTTTAGTTTCTTAAAAATATATGAAAAATGCACATAATATTATAATAATCGGCGCAGGTCCAATTGGTTGTTATTTAGCACAACTTCTAAAACAGAAAGGTTTTGATACTCTACTTATTGAAGAGCATAAAGAAATAGGTAAACCCATCCATTGCGCAGGTATTGTGGGGAAAAAGGTTTTTTATGAGAGTAAATTACCGCTTTCAAAAGACTGTATAGTTAATACGATAAATGGAGCTATAATACATTTAGATAACCAGACAATTCAAATTAGACGTAAAGAAGTGGCATATATTATAGACAGAGAGAGGTTTGACAAAAATTTAGGTAGAGAATTAAATGTCATTTTCGAGACAAAATTTTTAGGTTTAGAAAAAAATGAAAAAGGCTATGTTATTGAAACAGATAAAGGTGATTTTTTTGCAAAAATAGTTATTGGAGCAGATGGGGCAGCCTCATTAGTTAAAAATTTTGTTTTAGGAAAAAATAACAATATTTTAAATTTGCGGGGAGTGCAATTTAGAATGAAATTTAGGCCCACCTATTCTGATATGGTTGAAGTTTATATAAAGAAGCCTTACTTTTATTGGGTTATTCCTGAGCAGAACAACACAATACGCGTTGGTGTGATTTCGCAAAATCCTTACCATGAACTTTTAGAGTTTATTAAGGAAAAGAAATTAGGGGATAACATTTTAGAGAAATTCGCAGGATTGGTTCCAGTAGGTTGCCTTTCATCTCTTTCTTATGAAAATATATTTTTAGTTGGGGATAGCGCCTGCCAAGTTAAACCGTTGACTTACGGAGGTTTATATTTTGGCATGCGAGCAGCCGAGTTACTCAGTGAATGTATAGTATCAAATAGATTTTTAGATTATTCGCGATTATGGGGAAAAAAATTTGGAAAAGAGATTGCAATAGCTTTAAAGGTAAAAGAGATATTTAATAATTTATCAGATAAAGATATTAAAAGATTATTTTTATTTGCAAAAGAAAAAGTTAATTTAATTGAAGAAAAAGGAGATTTTGAAAATCACTCATCATTATTATGGGAGTTGCTAAAGCATCCGGGTGTTTCTAAAGAAATCTTAAACATATTTTTTAATATTCTCAAAACTAACTTCTAAATGCAACCTGTAACCTTAAAAACAAGGATAATTGTTCTTCTTACGATTTTTACTATATTTATTATCTCTGTTTTTATTAGTATTCAACTTTTGCATGAAGTAGATATAGTAAGTAAGTTGTTAATTTTAGAAGCAAAAAATTATTCAAAACAGATAGAAAAAGAGCTTGGACAAATTTTAAATTTAGATTTAAGTTTTCAAGAAAAAATAAATTTAATAGAGAAAACTTTACTACAATTAAAAAATGAAAAAATTATAAAAGATGCTTATATTTTTGATAGCAAAAATAAAATAATTGTAGCTACATTTTTTGCCCAGACTACTTATCAAGACATACAGATTTGGGATAAATTAAATGATTTAGAAAAAGAAATTGTCCTTGACCGCATAACAAAAACATTTTCACTTTATACCCCATTAAAAGAAAAAGAAGATAATCTTTTTATAGTAAGGTTATTTTTTTCTTTAAGTGACATTTGGCGCGCATTCAGTCAAGTGTATCAACCTGCTATTTTGATAGGTTTAGGTATTATTATAATAAATATAGTTTTGGGAGTTTTTTTAGAGCGTTTAATTATAAAGCCAATAAAAATTTTTAATGAAGCTGCACAGAAAATTGCGGCAGGAAATTTAGAATTAAAGGTTAAAATTTTAACAGGAGATGAGCTTCAAGAACTGGCAGAGACTTTTAATTATATGAGCGATAAATTAATTGAAATGAAAGAACGTGCAGAAAACGCCAACCCTTTAACTAAATTACCAGGAAATATTGTAATTATGGAGGAGATAGAAAAAAGGATAAAGAGAGGCGAAAAATTTACAGTTATATACGCTGATTTAGATAATTTTAAAGCCTTCAATGATAAATACGGTATAGCTAAAGGCGATGAGGCAATAAAATTAACTGCACAAATTTTTAAAGAAGCTTTGGCTAAAAAAGGAAACAAAGAAGATTTTTTAGGTCATGAAGGAGGAGATGATTTTATATTGCTTACAAGCCCTCAACGTGCTCAAGATATTGCAAATTTTATTATTGAAGAGTTTGATAAAAGGATACGTTCTTTATACCTAAAAGAAGATTTAGAAGCCGGTTATATTATAACAACTGCAAGGGATGGTTCAATAAAAAAATTTCCTATAATGACAATTTCTTTAGCGGCTGTCAGCAACCTACTGCGAGAAATAACTAGTTATGCACAGATAACTAATATTGCAGCTGAAGTAAAGAAAAAAGCAAAATCGCACCCTCAAAGTTGCTTTATTTTAGATAAAAGAAAAGGTTAACTATATTAAAGTTTCACTTACTGCTATATCTTCATTTATGACAGGCAAGATAGGTGTGGCCATGAATCCTTCAATTTCTTTTTTAGTTTGTTCATCTTCCTTTGTGTGCTTATCTAAAGAATTTTCTTCTAAAACTTCAATACTTGTTTTTTTAAGCTCCTCCTCTGAATAAGAAAACTTACAAATAACAACCTCTCCAATTATTATACTCCCCAATATTAACAGATACATTACCCTCTTCATCCTACCTTAAAAATAACATAAAATTTTAGTTTTGTCAATAAAGTGGGCTATTTATGCTATTTTGTAGAAAAACACCCATTTAACCATTTCCTACACAAAGCATAAAAAAGGTTATTTCCAATGTAGAAAATGTTTTTATAATACTTTTGATTAGCATAATTTTACCTTTTTTATGACAAAGCCAAAGTTACAAATCTTATTAATCCACCAAAAACTACCTACTAATTCTATACTACATTGCTTGACAATATATAAAAAAAATATAAAATAAAAACAGATGAGTAATAAAAATAATATTAATTTTTTATTGCAAAATTTTCGTCCGCTAATTATAATCCTTGCATTTATTTTACTTTTCTTTTTTATTTACAATCAATATATTTTAGATCGATCATTACTTAACTTAAAAATTTCTTTAAAAACAATTAGCAAAATAAAAGATACAAGTTATGCAAAAAAGATAAAAGAAATATTAGAAGATACTCTTATTGAAGAAATTACAAAAGATGAAATTGAACCATTAACTATAGTTAAAATAACATTTTCAAACGATATTCTTGAAAATATAAAAGAAAAAGAACAATTCAATGATGTAAATTATTTTTTAACAACTGTTGCAGAGGATAAAGAAAAAAAAAGACACCCCCTCCTTACCGCTTTAGATACTTTCTTTTCTAACCTATTTGCCAAACCAAAAAAAGAAGACCCTGTAAAAATACTTCGTCTTATTGAAAAGTTAAAAAAGCAATTAAGCCATTATGCAAAAGATGCCTTGCAGAAAAAATATTTAGAGATCGTACGGTTATATATGAAAATTAAAAATTGGCAGTATGCCAAGCTATTTTGTAATGAGGTAATCAAGATATCTGCGGACAACCAACTTGCTTTAAAAGCAAAACTTTATTTAGGTTTTATTTTTAAATATGAAAAAAAATATGAAGAAGCAAGGCAAATTTTTGCTGAGATTAAAAATCTTCTTACAAAAGACCTGACAATTTTAGCTAAATATCAAGAAATAGATGCAATATATAAAGAAGGTAAAGTGGATGAGGCAAGTCAACTATTTAAACAAACTTTTGAGGAGGATCCATCTTCAGAAATAAGTCAACTTGCACAATTTCGTGTAGGTTATATCTATCTTTATGATAAAAAAGATTACCAGAAGGCCCTTGAAGAATTTTCTAAATTACAATCATTAAGTCTCAATACAGAGGGTTATATATATAAATTTGAAGGACAAACAAAAAGGGCTAAACTCTTTATTGAACCATCTACAATTATTAAGCATAAAAGATTAGAAAAACTAATTAGCGATAATTCAATTCCTGCTATTGCTAAACAACTCCGTAAAATAGGATTTGAACTTTTAAGTGAAGGTTATAGTCTCTATAGAAAAGAAGATAAAGAGAAAGCTAACCAAAAATTTAATGAAGCTTTAGAAAAATTTAATTTAGCACTTAAATTTTATCCTAACGACTACTATTCTATTTCTTCAAAAGGCCTTATTTTTTATTTTTTAGATAACAAAGAAGATGCAATTAAATCCGCTAAATTAGCGGCTCAATTAGCTCCTTCTAATCCAGTAGTTTTATCAAATTTAGGCTATATCTATTCTAATTTTAAAATGCCCAAAGAGGCAGTTAATGAATATAAAAAGACGCTTTCTATCTTAAAAAAATCCTCTTTAATTAACTATAATTTAGGTACACTATATCTTAATCAAAACGATTTAGTTAAAGCTATTGAGTATTTTAAAAAAGCTATTAA
>JAMWCT010000033.1 GCA_023819525.1 Candidatus Omnitrophota bacterium | reverse complement strand
GGCATCTTGGTAATATTTTTTCAAAAAAAACTTGTGATATTGGGGTTTGTAAAATTTTTAATATTTTAGGCGTCCTTTCCAGTGGTTTTTATGCACTTTGTGGAATTGGCAGAACGACGCCGGAACTTGTATTTGGGGATGCAAGAAAAGATAGATTAGAAGAAATATGGAATGAAAATTTAATATTAAAAAAAATACGGCAAGGCTTACCGATGATGTTAAAGGGAATATGTTCTGATTGTATTATGAAGAATTTATGTTTAGGCAGTTGTATAGCAGCAAATTATTATATTTATAAAGATATATTTGCAGGGTTTTGGTATTGTCAAGATGCAGAAAAAAAGGGTTTATTTCCTAAAACAAGAAAAGTTTTTTAAAAAATCTTTTGTAAAAAAATAAAGATTTGATAAAATTTTAAACAAAAGAGGTGAAGATGAAAAAAATAAAATGGGAAAAACCTGTTGTCAAAAAAATTTCAGAGGATGTTAAAGAAGAGATAATTGTAAAAGGCGATTGTATGAATGGAAGTTTAGATATGGTTTGTCAGTCTGGTCAGGGTGCTGCTGAAGGTTGTGCAAGTGGACCTGCTGTACCTGGAGGCTACTAATAATTTTAAAAACACTCATTTTTTAAAATATAAAAATTTACCAGATAAAATTAATCAATTCAAAAAGCTATCTTTTTTCTGCACATAAACAAGCTAGTTTATGGTTGGATAGTTTTGCTTATATATTAGGCTTAAATAAAAACGTTCATTCCAAAGATAATTATACAACGATAATATTTACCCATGAAAATATAATTGATAGGAATGGGAATCTACTTTCTAAAGATCTATATTCTGAAAATCTTATAAATTCTGGTTGGATAAATTATAATTTTAAGGCCTCTTCTTATTATTTTAATAATAACACAAATTATGTAATTTATAATTTAAAATACACTAATTACGAACAATCCATATTAGCAATGCAAGATGCCCTTTTTTTATTATATAAAGACGCTGTTTTAGAGGGTGGTTTTTTGCTTCATGCAGCTTTAGTAGAAAAAGATGGTTTTGGAATATTGTTAGCCGGTAAAGGTGGAGCGGGAAAAACTACTTGTTGCCAGAATGCTAAAGATTTTTTTAATGTTTTATGCGATGATACGGTACTTGTAGTAAAAGTTTTGGATAAATATTTTGCACATCCTTTTCCTACTTGGAGTCAATATCTTTTGGGAGAGTCTAAAAAAAGTTGGGATATGCAAAAAGCAGTTCCTATAAAAGCTATATTTTTTTTAAGAAAAGCTAAAGAAAACAAAGTGACTGTTGTAGACAAAGCAAAGACAGTTTTTTTTACTAATTATTTAGCGCATCAAGTAATTGGAAGATGGAATAAAATATATAAAAATAATTTAGAAAAACAACTTTTTTTTAATATTTGTGAATTTAGCAAAAATACTTTGGCGTTCATTTTAGATTTTAATCTTGAGGGTCAATTTTTAACTAAAATAAAAGAAGTTATAAATGGATAAGGATTTTTTTATTTATACAGGAACAAGTATGCACCCAACGTTTAGAACAGGAGATATACTTTATATAGATAAAAATACAAAAATTGTTAGTGGAGATGTGGTGGTTTTTTGTTTAAATGCAAAAAGAAAAATTGTCCATAGAATTATAAAGATTGGCAAAACAGGTATAATGGCTCAAGGTGATAATAATAGATTTTTAGATAATTTTGTTATTAATAAATCTTCGATAATAGGTAAAGTAATTTATGTTAAACGAAATAATAAAAAAATTAAAGTTTATAATGGAAAAATTGGATTAGTGTATTTTTATTTATTAAGAATGCGAAAAAAAATCCTGTATCTATGCAGTTATTCTATGCAAAGATTAAAAAGGTTTTTTTAATTCGATTGAGAAAATATGAAAAATTTTCAATTTTATAGATATATTTTGCAGTACAAGGGCAAGCTCCTTTTTCTTTTAATTATAAATTTAATTTCTTTAATTTTCACACTATCTTTGCCTTACGTAACAAAATTTATCATTGATAAGGCCTATAAAAATAAAAATATTAAGCTTTTTGTTGTATCAGTAGTAATAGGGATAATTATATTTTTAGTTAGTACAATTTTAAATTTTATCGGTAAAAATATATCTACTTTGTTTAAAAAACAAGTTATTTTTGATATAACTACAAATTTATTCAGGCATTTGCAACAACTTCCATTAAGTTTTTATGATCAACATTCAAGTGGTGTATTTGTGCAAAGGTTAAATAACGATGTAAGGAGATTGAGTGAATTTTTGGTTGAAATTCCTGTTGGTTTAGTAGTGAATTTAATAGGATTAGTGATTATCTTTGTGATTTTATTTTACTTAGATTTAAGAATTGCTTTAGTATGTCTGGTTGCGGCGCCTTTAAATTTTATCTACCCATATTTTAGTGGATATAAATTAAAGATGTTTTTAGAGAAGGAAATGACAAAGGTTCAAAATATTTCTAAGCTTTTAGTTGATGTATTTGTTCAAATGCGTTTAGTAAAAGCTTTTAATAATGAAGAGATTGAAATAGAACGCTTCGAAAAAAATTTTGCAGAACGAATACATTTAGAAAAAAAAATAGGAAAAATTTCTAACTTTTTTGATCTTTCAAGTTCTTTCATTAGCAAGGTTATTTCAAGTATACTCACCCTTTATTGCGGATATTTAGTTATGAAAAAAAGATTAAGTTTAGGTAATTTTAGTGCAATTGTGCTTTATATAAATCACGCTGTTGCAAAGGTGAAAGGTATTGCAGATATTGTTAAGAATATATCAGAAAATAGTGTTTTACAAACAAGGATTAGAAATATTTTTGATATAGAGCCGCCAATTTATAAAGATTTAAATTATTATGGAATAAAGCAAGCAAAAATAGAATTTAAGGATGTAGTTTTTGGCTACAATAGTAGTAAGTTAATTTTTAATGGAATAAGTTTTGTAATTGAGCCTTTAAGTAAAATTGCTTTAATTGGGCCATCTGGTTGTGGTAAGAGTACCATTTTATCATTAATTTTAAGGCTTTATGAAATTCAAAAAGGTTCTATATTAATAGATGGTGTAGATATAAGAGATATTGGTGTAGGGTCTTTAAGAGAACAAATTGGAATAGCATTGCAACAACCTCTATTAAGGGATGAGACAATAGCATTTAATATTTTATATGGGAAAAAAGACGCTACTAAAGAAGAAATGATTTGGGCATCAAAAATTGCTTGCGCATATGATTTTATTATGGAACTGAAAGATTGTTTTGATACTTTTGTTGGCGAAAGGGGAGTTAGACTTTCCGAAGGACAAAAACAAAGAATAGCTTTAGCTCGGGCGATTATAAAAAACCCAAAAATACTTATTTTAGATGAGGCTATATCTTCTGTTGATTTAGAAACTGAAGAAAAGATAATCGAAAATATAAAAAATAATCTTTTAGGT
The DNA here is from genome assembly GCA_023819525.1 of Candidatus Omnitrophota bacterium. Classification (GTDB taxonomy): domain Bacteria; phylum Omnitrophota; class Gorgyraeia; order Duberdicusellales; family 4484-171; genus JAMWCT01. The sequence goes on along the minus strand of JAMWCT010000033.1, from coordinate 10,693 downwards.
TCAACAGTAATTATAGTTTCACATAGACTTTCAGTAATAAAAAAGATGGATTTAATATATTTTTTAGAGAGCCCAAAAAAAATAGAGGTAGGAACACACCAAAAACTTTTATTAGAAAACCAAAAATATAAAAATTTCTTATCTTCAAAAAATAAAGTATAATTTTTTAAAAATCAAAATGGAAAAATCTTTTTTAAAGGTATTGAGGGAATTACAAATATCGTTAAAAGGCTATATTGAGATAGAAGACAGATTTACGAAAATAGATACAATTGCAGGGGTAGATACAAGTTACCAAAACAATTTAGCCAAAACTTGTGTTTGTGTTTTGGATTACAAAAGTTTAGAGATGGAAGAAAAGGTTGTATTGGAGGATAAAGTTAATTTTGCATATAAAAGGAATTTTTTATGTTTTAGCGAAGGACCTTTTGTATTAAAAACAATTTCAAAATTAAAAAGTTCTTTTGATTGTTTACTTGTGGATGGAAATGGAATATTGCATCCCCAAAATATGGGATTGGCTACTTTTTTAGGAATTATTTTGAAGAAGCCAACTATAGGTGTTGCGAAAAATCTTCTTTTAGGTAGTTTTTTAAATTTAGGCAAAGAGAGAGGCGATTTTTCTTACATAAGATATAGAGGTAAAATTTTAGGTATGGCTTTGCGGACAAAAAAAGATACAAAAGAACTTTACATATCAGTTGGTTGGGGGATAAGTTTAGAGAAAGCAAAGAAAATAGTTTTAGACACTTGTATTTATAAAATACCACAACCATTACGACTGGCACATATGTATAGTAAAATAGGTTAAATATGGAAAAAACCAAATGTGGTTTTGTAGCTATTTTAGGTAGACCAAATGTTGGCAAATCTACTTTGTTAAATAGTTTAATTGGAAAAAAAATAAGCATAGTTTCAAATATTCCCCAAACTACAAGATACAAGATAAAAGGGATTTTAAATTTAAAGGAAGGGCAAATTGTATTTATTGATACGCCAGGTCTACATGAATTTTCTGACAATTTAACTAAACATCTAAACACAGTTGCAAAACAATCAATAGAGGATTGCGATTTAATTTTATATGTAGTTGATACTTCAAGAAGTTTTGGCAAAGAGGAACAGAAAATAATGGATTTTTTAACACAGCAAGAGATAAAAGTAATAATGGTACTTAATAAAATAGATTTATCAAAAAAATTTATTAATGATTATATAGAGAATTGGAAGTTTACTGTAGAAAAAAATTGTCAAGGCAAAGACCCATTAATTTATTTTTTGCCAATTTCAGCGACGAGAAGAAAAAATTTGGATATATTGGTAAAGTTAATTTTGGAAAATTTACCTATACAAGAGCCTTTTTATGATAACCAAACTATTACAGATTTTCCTTTAAAGTTTAAAATAGCAGATGTAATAAGAGAAAAGTTATTTTTAAAATTGAAAAAAGAAATTCCACATTCTTTAGCGGTTGAAGTAGAGGAGATAGAAGAAAAAGAAAATGTTACTTTGATAAAAGTCAAGATTTATGTTAGTAGAAACTCACAGAAAAAAATTGTTATTGGGAAAGGTGGGGCTTTTATAAAAGAGGTTGGTATGCTTTCACGTCAAGAACTAGAGAGTATTTTAGGAAAAAAAATTTATTTAGAGTTAAAAGTTAAGGTATTAGGAGATTGGCAAGATAAACCACGACTTTTACAGGAATTAGGGTATTGGATAGCATAAAATATAAAATGGATATTCTCACTTTAATTAAAACTCGTCGCTCGATTAGAAAATTTAAAAAGAAAAGTATCCAAAAAGAAACTATTGAAAATATTTTAGAGGCCGCCAGATGGGCACCATCAGGATTAAATAATCAACCATGGAGATTTATTGTTTTAGATGGAGGACTGAAAGATAAGATTGCAGAGTATACTAAATATTCCTATATTATAAAAAGTGCAGATAAAATTATTCTTGTATTTTTAGATAAAACTTCTTCTTATCATTATGAAAAAGATTTATTAGCAATAGGAGCTTGTATCCAAAATATGCTTTTATATATCCATGCAATTGGGCTAGGGGCTTGTTGGTTGGGGGAGATTTTAAATAGAAGGGATGAGATTAAGAAATTTTTGGGTTTAGAAGAAAATTTAGAACTGCAGGCTGTTTTAGCAATTGGAAAACCAGCTATTTTTCCAAAGAAAGCAACTAGGAAAAAATTGGAAGAACTTATAATTAACGATTATGCAAAACTGTAAACATTTTGGCATCTGCGGAGGTTGTAGTTTATATCAATTACCCTATCAAGAGCAACTTAGATTGAAGCAAAAAATGATAAAAGAGATTCTAGGTCGTTTTAATTTAAATATAAAAATTCTTCCAATGAATTTTTATAATCAATATTTTTATAGAAACAAGATGGAATTTACTTTTTCAGAAGACAAAGAACCTATCTGTGGACTGTATCAATTAAGTGATTTTAAAATAAAAAAAGTAATTGGTATAGAGGAGTGTTTAATTTTTTCAGAAAATATATTTCAAATTTTAGAGGCAGTAAAAAATTTTATGCGGACAAAAAAATATAAAGTTTATAACAAATATACACACAAAGGATTTTTAAGAAATCTTATAGTAAAAGAAAGTAAGTTTATAGATCAAATAATGATTGGCATCGTTACAACTTCTCAAGATTTTTTAAATAAGGAAGAATTTGTGAAGTTTTTACTAAAAATAGAATTTAGCAAAAAAATAGAATCAATATATTGGATTATAAACGATTCAATTTCAGATGCTGTTATATTTCAAAAAAAAGAACTTCTATACGGCAAACCTTATATTTATGAAAAGTTAGATGAATTTACGTTTAAAATTGGTATTGATACTTTTTTTCAAGTAAATCCATTTTTGGCAAGAAAACTTTATAATAACATAAAAAATTATGCAGACCTAAATAAATTTGATAAGGCATTAGACCTTTATTGTGGTGTTGGTTGTATTGGTATGTATTTGGCAAAAAGTGCAGGTTTTGTTTGTGGTATAGAATTAAATAAAAATGCAGTAGAGCTAGCAAAAGAGATTGCTAGGTTAAATAAAATAGAAAATATTTTATTTGTTAACTCTGATATTAAAAAATTTTTAAATACAGAAGGTATAAACTACAAATCTATAAATACTTTTATTGTAAATCCACCAAGACAGGGACTTTCAGGTAAGATTAAAAGAGCCATTTTAAGACTTTCCCCAAAATATATTTTTTATTCTTCTTGTAATTTGCAAAATTTAGCAAAAGACCTAAAAGACTTAACAGAAGGTTATTGCGTTGAATTTATAGAGCCTTTCGATTTCTTCCCAAATACTTTACATTTAGAGTGCCTTGCAAAACTTATTAAAAATTAATTTTTTTTAGAAAAGACTTGACTTAATGTTGAGAAATAGTAAAATTTTACTATTTAAATTTTATTAAGAAATATGAAGGTTAGAGATTTAATTTTAAAAAACGCTTTAAAGTATAAAGGAAAAACTGCTTTTATTTTTGAAGATAGGCACTTTAGCTTCAGCCAACTTCAAAAATTTTCATTTTCTGTGGCAAACTATCTTTTTAAAAGAGGTATAAAAAAAGACGAAAAAGTTGCAATATACCTATCTAACATAGAGGAGGCTATATTTAGTTATTTAGGGGTATTTAGCATTGGGGGGGGTTTGGTTCCTTTGGATTTTATGCTCACCCAAGAGGAGATTATAAATTTTATAAACCATTGCGAAGCAAAAGCTTTAATTACCCAACCAAAAAAAGACCTTAACTTAGAAAATATAAAATCTAAATGTCCTTCTTTAAAAGAAATAATAATCTGTAAAGAAAAGATAGGTGGATTTACTTTTTTTGATGATATTTTTAATTTTGATGACAATGAACCAGAAGTAGAGGTAAATCAAGAACAGCTCTCTTCAATATTTTATACCTCCGGCACAACCGGACACCCTAAAGGAGTTATGCTTACTTATAAACATTTAGATAATCCACCAGAGGTGATTAATCATTTTTTAGGTGTGACAGAAAAAGATATTTTTTTAACAGGGGGTGTCCCTTTTTCTCATATCGGTGGGTTAGACTATATTCTTTTGATGTTAAAATTTGCCTCAAAACTTATAATTATGGAAAGATTTCACCCTTTAGAATTTTTAAAAAATATACAAAATTATCAGGTAACGATATTCTGTATAGTTCCGGCTATGTATACTGCAATTTTATATTTGAAAGAATATGAAAAATTTAATCTTTCGTCTTTACGATACGCAGTGGTATTTGGTGCCCCATCCTCACCCTTACTCTTGCAGCGCTTTCATAAAATTTGTCCACAAGCAGTTCTTTTAAATGGTTGGGGTATGACAGAGACAGCTGCTCCTAATACATTTTCACCACCAGATGAAACTAAATTAAATAGTATCGGTAAATTCGGTTTTAATATGCAGGCAAAGATAGTAGATGATTTTGGTAATCCTGTTTTAGTTAGAGAAAAAGGGGAACTTTGGGTAAAAGGCGATGCTGTGATGGCGGGTTATTTTAAAGAGCCAGAGTTAACAAAAGAAGTTCTAACAGAAGATGGTTGGCTTAAAACAGGTGATATGGCTTATTTCGATGAAGATGGATATATATATTTAGTAGGCAGAAAAAAGGATATGATAAAGGTGGCAGGTGAGATTGTTTTTTGTGCAGAAGTTGAAGAAAAGATTTCCTTATATCCAAAAGTAAAAGAGGTGGCAGTAATTGGTGTTTCTGATAATTTAAGGGGAGAGGTGCCAAAGGCTTTTATTGTTCCAAAAGAGACAACAACTATAGATTTACAACACTTAAAAGATTTTTTACAAAAGCATTTGGCGCATTTTAAGATTCCATATTATTTTGAATTTGTTAGTGAGCTTCCAAAAAATAGGGTGGGAAAGATTGATAAGACAAAATTAAAAAGTGAGGTATAAAATGATGCAAAGAGAAATTCACTTACATCCAAAAGGTTTACTTGAGTTTCTGCAATTTAGAGAAGGTGATTTTGGCAAAATCGGCATCATTAGTGGTCAACAGCAAAGGGCACAGCGATGTTTACAGTATTTAGAAAATCCTGTAAAAAATTTTACCTTTTTAGGATACACTTTTTGGACAGGTTTTTATAAAGGTAAAAAGATAACAGTGGGAAACGGTGGTTTTTATTCTCCAGATTCTGCTTTTGTTACAGAACTACTTTGTTCTGGTGGTATAGAAACACTTATCCGTATAGGTTCTTGTGGGGCTTTAAGAGAAGATATTCAAATTGGCGATTTTATTGTTGTAGATAGCGTAATTAGAGGAGATGGTGCAACACGTTATTATGTAGACGATGATTTTGTAGCGCAGCCAACGCAAGAACTAACAGATAAATTAGAAGAAATATTTAAAAATACTGCTTCAACATTTAAAGGGGCTGTTTGGACAACAGATGCACTTTTTAGAGAGACAAAAGATATAGTTAATAGTTATATTAATAAAGGTGCGATTTGTGTTGATATGGTAACAAGCCCATTTGTGACTGTCGCAAATTTATATAAAGTAAAGGTAGGAGTAGTTTTAGCAGTTTCAGATAATTTAATTACGGGTGAGCTTGGTTTTAGTGACTACAGATTTTTTGAAGCAGAAGAGAAGATGACAAAAATTGTCTTTGAACTGGTATAAATTTAATAAATTTTAAAAAATATGTCAGAAGTAAACTGGTCGAATAAAGCAAAAGAAACTTTTGAAAAAGTAATTAGCAACTTACCTCAATTTCATCGCACTATTGCTCAAAAGTTAGTTAAAGAGTCTGCGGAGCAATTAGCTAAAGAAAGAAGCGCAGAAGTTGTAGAGGAAGAAGACTTAGTAAAAGCATTTTTTCGGGAAGTTCCACCAGCATTTAAAGAAATGATGAAAAGACTTTTTAAACAGCTTAATATTGATTATCAAAAATATATCACCCAATAATATGAAGATAGCGATTATTGGTTCAGGTGCCATTGGAGGATTAGTAGCGGGTTATTTAAAAACAAAAAAAGAAGATGTGATTTTAGTGACTAAAAGTTGCTATTTAGATTCTTTTAGAAAAAATGGATTAACCATTAATGGGGTGCGAGGAAATTTTAAGGTAAAAATTCCTGTTTCTGATAGTTTGCGCAAAGAAGTTGATTTAGTTATTTTAGCCACAAAAACCCAAGATTTAGAAGAAGCAATAAAAGAAAATTTAAAATATTTAAAAGACACTTTGGTTTTGACTACACAAAATGGTATAGAAGCTGAAAATATTCTTAAAAAATTTATCCCTCCCAAAAATATTATCTCAAGTATTGTTATGTTTGGTGCAACTTCTATTGAACCCGGAAAGATTATGCATAATTTTGAGGGAAAATGGATTTTAGGAAGACCATTTGCAAAACTTGATAAAAAAATAGAAAAAATTACTAAGATTTTAAGTAAGGTGTTTTCTGTAGAAATTAGCGATAAAATTTTAGGACAAAAATGGCTAAAACTTTTTTTGAATTCTAACAATTGTATTCCAGCGATCCTAAATAAAAGCATGCAAGAGGTTTTTAGTAATTTAGAGGTTTGCGAAGTTAGTATTGGGATATGGCAGGAAGCTTTAGGTGCGATAAATAAAGCGCAAATAAAATTAGAAGATTTGCCTGATTTTAAAGTTGAACAACTTTATAAATTAACTTCTCTTCCCTTAAAAGAATCCGCAAAAATATTTTCTTCTATAATGACCAATTTAAGTAAAGAACCTCTATATGGCTCGGTCCTGCAGAGTATTTTGAAAAATAAACCTTCTGAAATTGATTATTTAAATGGCGCATTTGTTAAATTGGGAAAAGAAATAGGTTACCATACACCATTAAATAAAAAATTAGTTGAGCTAGTGCATAAAGTAGAAAAAACAAAAAAATTTTTAACTGTCCAAGAGTTTTTAGAAAAAACAAAAAATCTTATTCCTCGGCAGGACCAAAAAGCTCAAGAGCAGGTTAATACTCCTTTTCCGCGTCTTAAATTAACTGTAATAAAAGTAGAAGGTGATTGTTATCATGGTTACAAGCAAGGCGATGAACTGATTTTAGAAGATTTTACCCATCCGCCAAAGTTTTTCTGTTTAGGGTTAGCGCATGTTTTGTTTCCTGTAATTTATGCTTTAAGTTTTGGAGCAAAATTTCCTTTTAGCGAAAATCAACGTTCATTAGAAGTTACTTGCCCTGATGGTGGTAAATTAAGTTTTAAGGTAGAAATTTTTAACAAGGAAGGAAAACTTGAAAATATACCAAAAGACCTAAACTATAAAGGACCTCAACCAAAAGATATGGTTTTAGAAGTTGTAAAGTCTAAAGGAAACTGTAGTTATGGTTATAAAGTGGGGGATAAGTTTAAAGTTAAAGGTTTAAAGTGTCCAGAGGGTTTTTGTGGAGCAGCGTATCATTGTGCATTTCCTGCACTTTTTGCTTTAAATTTTGGAGCAAAATTTTTCTTTATGGATGAGCCAAATTCAATTGATACTGTAACCTGTCCTGATGGTGGAAAGATAGTTTTTAAAGTTTCAAGATGCGTAGAGTAGTTGTAACTGGTTTAGGGATAATTTCTCCAGCAGGAGAAGATTTAGAAACTTTTTATAAGAATTTAATTGCAGGAAAAAGTTTTATTAAAAAGGTAGAGAATTTTGATGTAAGCCTTTTTAATTCTAAAATTGCCGCTCAAGATTTAGATTTTGACCCAAAAAAATTTGGAATAACCGATTATCAGCGCATGGATAGATATGTGCAATTTAATTTAGCCGCAAGTATACAAGCAATTAAAGATGCAGGCCTTGACTTTGAAAAATTAAATCGTTTTAGAAGTGGTGTGATTTTAGCCAATGCTATTTGTGGGACACGTTTTATGGAGGAAGAATTTTTGTTAGTTACTGATTGGGGTAAAAAGCCAATTGACCCAAGAAAGGCAAGGCCTTATTTATATGACGCAGCGATGTTTAATACCCCATCAGCTGAAGTAACCGCACTTTTTGGTATTAAAGGCATAAATTGCACAATTTCTACAGGTTGCACAGCTGCAACAGATGCTTTGGGTTTTTCTTTGGAGTTGATAAGAGAAGGCCGTCAAGACTTAATTATCAGTGGTGGCGGAGAAGCTCCTATTACTCCCATAACCTTTGGGGCTTTTGATGTGATTGGAGCAATTTCAAAAAGAAATGAACCGCCAGAAAAAGCAAGTTGTCCTTTTGATAGGAAAAGAGATGGTTTTGTTTTATCAGAAGGGGCAGGGGTTTTAGTTTTAGAAGAACTAGAGCATGCAAAAAAAAGAGGCGCAAAGATTTATTGTGAAATAATCGGTTATGGCACAAGTTGTAACGCCTATCATATGACAGACCTTCCAGAAGACGGTTTAGCGATGGTTGCCTGTATAGAAGAAACTTTTAAAGATGCAAAGATAGAAAAAGAAAAAATTGATTATATCAATACCCATGGTTCTTCAACTCCTCAAAATGATATTTTTGAGACCAATGCGTATAAAATATTTTTTGGTGATTATGCTTATAAAATCCCAATTAGTTCTGTAAAATCAATGCTGGGACACCCTTTAGCAGGGGCAAATGCTGTTGAAGCAGTTTTATGCGCATTGATTTTTCAAAATAATATTTTGCCTCCAACTATAAATTTAGAAGATCCGGACCCAAGATGCGATTTAGATTACATACCAAATAAGGCGAAAGAAAAAAAAGTTAATTTTATTTTAAAAACAAGTAGTGGGTTTTCTGGGATTCATTCTAGTTTAATTTTTAAACGTTGGGAGGGTTAATGCTTGAGATTGCTATTACTGGTTTAGGAGTAGTAAGCCCTTGTGGATTAAAAAAAGAGACTTTCTGGGCAAATTTAAAAAAATGTCAATCTTTTGTTGATGAAATTAAACGTTTTGATGCCTCAGGATATCCTTCAAGAATCGCTGGACAAGTTCATCAATTAGATGCTTATTCACCTATTTCATCAAGATTAATAAAAAGAATAGATATATTTTCACATATGGCATTGGTGGCTTCTTCTGAGGCAATTGCTGATGCAAATTTAAATTTAGAACTCATTAACAAAGAAAGAGTTGGGGTTTTTATGGGTAATGCTTTAGGTGGTTGGCTTTTTGCAGAGACCGAACTGCGCGATTTATATATTGAAGGTAGAGAAGGTATCTCTCCATATATGGCTTCTGCATGGTTTCCTGCAGCACCTCAAGGACAAATTACAATCTATTATGGTTTTAAAGGTTATAGTAAAACTGTTGTGGCTGATAGAGCCTCAAGTGCTTTGGCAATTTGGTATGGCGCAAAAGCAATTAGGGATAAAAAAGTTGATTTTGTTTTGGCAGGTGGTATGGAGGCACCAATTACCCCTTATGCACTTTTATGTGCAAATACTTATGGAGGTCTTTCAAAAAATAATCTTAAACCAAAAGAAGCTTATAGGCCTTTTGATTTGTATAGAGATGGTTTTGTTTTAGGTGAAGGCTCTGGGGTAGTAATTTTAGAAGATATAAAGTCAGCGCAAGCAAGAGGCAAAAGACCTTATGCTTTTATTAGAGGTATAGGGTTTAGTTGCGATGGTTTTCATTATTGCCGAGCATCTTTAGATACTAAAGCTTTAGAATTTGCCATAAATGAGTGTTTGGTGGATTCTAAATTTAGCAAAGAAGAAATTGACTATATTTGTTTAGATGCTGAAGGCACAGTAATCGCAGACGCTTTAGAAGCCACTGCCTTAAAAAATGTATTTAGAGAAAATTTAGAAAAAATTTCTTTAAGTGCCCCCAAGAGTATGTTTGGCAATCTTTTAGGAGCGCAGACTGCTTTAGATTTAATTGTTACAGTTTTATCTATGCAAAATAGTTTAGTTTTACCTACAATTAATTTTGAACAAAAAGATCCATATTGTAATATCCAGCCTACACCTAACAGGGCAGTAAATAGAGAAATAAAAAAAGCATTAATTATTGCAAGAGGTAGAGGCGGGATAAATGTAGTTTTAGGAGTAGAAAAATTTTAAAGAAAGGAGGAATATGCGCATTAAGGAAGATGTAATTTCTACTATAGCGCAAGTTTTAGATGTTGAGAAAGAAAAGTTAGAGGTTGATAAATCTTTATATGACAGCGTTGGGGTTGATTCTACTGAGATGGTTGAGATAAGGATTGCTTTAAAGAAAAAATTAGGAGTGGAACTTTTAGATAGAGAAATTACAAATAGGCAACCTTTAAATCAAATAATTGAAATAATTGAAAAAAAATTAAATGCAAATAGTTGACTTAAGTTTACCAATAGACGATAAGGCACCTGAAATTCATAAGATAAGCATACAAAGAATTTCCCACAAAGAAGGTATAAAAAAATTTAATAAAGTAATAATGGGAAAAACTTTTTTGGGGAAATTAAAATATTTATTAGGTAAACGCATAGTTAGAGAGGAAGATTTGCCTGATAAAGAGTTTTTGTCTTTAGAAATAGTTCATGCCCCGGTTCATATTGGAACGCATCTTGATTATTCATTTCATTATGGTTCACGCTCTCAAGGTCAGCCTTCAAAAACTGCTGAAAAGATACCCTTAGAATGGTGTTATCAAGATGGAGTAAGACTTGATTTTTCATATAAAGATAAAGCTGAGGTAATTACAGATATTGATTTAAAAGG
>JAMWCT010000189.1 GCA_023819525.1 Candidatus Omnitrophota bacterium | reverse complement strand
ATGAAGGCTGATGGTGGATTTAATCATAATTTGCAGGGTCTACGAGTTGTAGAGTTACTCGAGGAGCGATATCCAAATTTTAAAGGTTTAAATCTATCGTGGGAAACATTAGAAGGAATAATAAGACATACTCCAAATTTAAATATTGTAGATAATTTAAAAAAAGATTTCTCCGATCCACAACCTACATTAGAAACGCAGGTTTTAGATCTTGCAGATGAAATCGCATACGATAACCATGACCTTGACGATGGACTTAAATCGGAAATATTAGACGAGGAAATGCTCAAAAAAATCACTTTATGGAGACTTACAGAAAAAAAGGTTAAAAAACAATATTCAAATTTAAAAAAAAGTGTAAAAATTTACCTTATAATAAGAAGTTTGATAGATTTAGAAGTAACTGATATAATAAAAACTTCTCAATTTCATATAAAAAAATATAAAATTTATAACTTTATGGACGCAAAACAATGTAGCAAGAGAATTATCTCCTTTAGCGATGAAATTTTACAATTACGTAAAGAGCTCAAAGATTTTCTTTTTAAAAATCTTTATTGCCATTGGCGTGTATTGAGAATGTCTAATAAAGCTAGCCGCTATATAGAAGCTCTTTTTAATGTTTATGCAAATAACCCACAGCTACTGCCGTATAAATTTCAAAATAAAAAAGAAATAAAAAGAAGCATTTGTGATTATATTGCAGGTATGACAGATAGGTATGCATTAGAAGAATATAAAAGATTATTTGATCCAGATACGAAGGTATAATATATATGAGAAAATATAAAACATTTTTTTCTTCATTTCACACAATATATAGATTAATAACAACTTCAGCAAATGTAACTAATTTTTTAGTTGGAGCCTGTCGGATATATAAAACCGCTTTAAGTGCTGATGACGTAACAATAATTTGCAAAAATATAAATACTCATCATCGTTTCATTAAAATTTGTTTGACGAAAAATAAAGAACGCGTTCAAAAAGGTGGCATTTCAATTCTTAATGCCAGAGAAAAGGAGGTTTTTAATAAAGGGAAGGAAATTTTCGACAGTGATAATCTGATTTATCCTTTTATTTTTTCTGAAATTCTTGGTATTGTATCTATAAAACGAAAAACCTTAAAATCTCCTTTTAATGAATTTGAAAAGAAGTGGTTTTTATCTATCTGCGAAGAAATAAGTATAGGGCTAAAAATCTTTGATCTTCTTAATGAAACAAAAAAATATATGTTAAATTATATAAAATCACTCACAAAACTTCTAAATCAATTTGTGCCAACCTCATCAATACATCCTAAAAGTATTTTTTGTCTTATAAAAGCTATAGGAAAAGAGTTGCACTTAACAAAAGAGGAAATAAAATCATTGGAATACGCTTCACTATTGCATGATGCTGGAAAAATGCAATTGCCATCAAAAATTTTAAAAAAACAAAAGCCACTCACAGATGAAGAATTTAAAATGATAATGGAACATCCACACAAAGGGGTTGAATTGATAAAAGATTTGGAAGTATTGCGTCCTGTAATTCCAATTATTTTGCATCATCATGAAAAATACGATGGCACAGGTTATCCGGACGGTTTAAAGAAAGAACAGATTCCTTTAGGCGCTAGAATTCTTTCAGTATTAGATGCCTTTGATGCAATGTTTTTTGGTAGACCTTATAGAAAAAGAAGGTATTTAATAGAAATAGAAGAAGAATTGAAAAATCAAATGGGAAAACAATTTGACCCAAAAGTGGTCGTTGCGTTATTGAAAATAATAAAACGGGAAAGTATAAAAAAATACTTGCAATCATTTTTATAAATTTTTATAATGTTATCTATGGATGAAAAACAGTTATATCTTTTTGATAACATAACTAATAACTCCTTAAAAAGACGCTATGTTATAGCGTTACCGCTTGATACGATTGTACTTATGTCAGTAATTATTGTACTTTTACTTATATTTTCATATTCAATCGGAGTAGAACGTGGCAAAAAAATTGTCTATTCTTCTTCAAAAGAAATGTATATGGCTGGTGACTTTTCTGCCATTTCATCAAAAGCCGATTTAGCAAATATAAACTCTGACTCATCAAAATTAAATACCAATACTAAAAAAAGCGAGCAAGCATTTGTAGAGCCGATTACAAATAACGATACACATAAAGAGTATATGCCAGATACTTATAGAGAAAATGAAAAATCAAAAGATTTTGCTAACGAAACAAATCCAAAAAATAAATACGTAATACAGGTTGCTTCATATCAAAATGAAATAATAGCTAAAAACGAATTAGAAAAACTTAAAAGACAAGGATATCCGGTATTTATTTCAAAAAGAGGCAAATTTATTGTCATTTTCGTAGGTGAATTTTCAAATAAAGATACTGCTAAAAAGCATCAACAAGTATTACAAAAAATTTATTCTGATTGTTTATTGAGAACTTTATAGTTGTTTTCAAAGGAGGGAACAAAAATGAGTTTGCATACCTCTTTAAAACGTGCTGAAAAA
>JAMWCT010000188.1 GCA_023819525.1 Candidatus Omnitrophota bacterium | reverse complement strand
TCAAGAAAGCAAATGGAAAATTATATCTTGGGGCAAGAAATTGACCTAAATTAACAAAATAATTAAAAAAACCAACTAAAAAGAAAGAAAAAAACGTTATCAATAGTAGAAAAATTTTCTTAAACCTCAAACCACAAAAAAAGATAATTATTGAAAAGATAAGCACATCATTAAACCCTAATACTTTTATAATCTCAATAAAATTTTTTTCTATAAATTGCAACCTATAAATAAAACTAGTTGGTCGTGAATATACATCCAATTTCTTCCCCTTAATCAAAAAGAAAACATAAACTGATATTAGTAAAAATATGATTAAAAAGGAAAAACATAGAAAAAATAATCTTTTATCTATTCTTTTTGCTAAGTATAGATAAAAAAATGTAAATAAAGATAAAGGTAAAAATATAAAAAAGTTTTCCTTAGAGAGGCTCAAAAAAACCGAAGATAAGCAAAAAGAAAAAATCTGAAAAAAATAAATTCTTTTTTCGGTAATAATCAGTGAAAAAAAATAGATCCAAGTAGAAAAGAAGAGAAGAGAATATCTTTCAGCAGGTGCTAACCTTGTATAAATATCAGAAAAAAATTCTTGTATTGATATTATTATAACCAAAAATAAAGCTATTAAATTATTACCTAAAAAAAACCTTCTAAAAGACAAAAAAAGTAATAAAAATGATATAAAAATTGTAATAAAATGAAAAATGTAGTATAAATAAGCTTTGTCTTGGAATAAAAGGAATTCAAAGCTTCTTGTTAACCAGTATGAAGGCCTAAATCTTACCCAATCAAAGTCATCTTTCAATGCTCGATAAAAAAAATTTATTGGGCTAAAATTTTTGCTTGGTATAAAGTTATTAATTATCTCGTGATCATCAATTATCCAAAATTGAGCATTAAAATTACTTTTTAGTAAGTAAAGAAAAAATAAAAATAAAAAAATAAGGTATAATATGTAGGTTCTTTTTTTAAAAAAACCTAAAATCATATGATTTCTATTATTTTACCATTAAAAAATGAAGAAAAAATAGTAAATAAGTCGCTTACCGATATATTTAAAATCATAAAAAAGCATCAAATAAAAGAAGTTGAGGTTTTGTGCATTATCAATGATACCAATGATAACACAGAAAAGGAGATTAAAAAATTTATTAAAGAAAAAAAATCAAATCAAATCAGGATAATTCAATCAAAACCTGGTTATGGCAATGCATTACTTAAAGGTATTGAAAAAAGTAATGGAGAAATTATTGTTATTTTCAACGCCGATCTGATTAATGAAGATATTTTAATTTTTGCAAAAAATAAGTTACTAAATTATGACTTGGTAATCGGATCAAAAAATATCACTTACTCAATTGATACAAGACCACTTATAAGGAAATTAATAACAAAAATTTTTAATCTACTGCTTAAAATATTTTTTAACTACAAAGGATCAGACACACATGGAATAAAGGCTTTAAAGAAAAAAACTCTAGTCGAGTTAATTAATCTAATTAAGAAAAAAAATATTTTTATAAGCGATATTATTGATACATTGATTGTTTTGCTATTTGAAATAAATAATAAAAAAATCTTAGAAATCCCAATAGAAGTTAAAGAAGAAAGGCCATCTCGCTTTAAAAAAAGATTTTTTTATTTTTGGAGGGATTTATATTTATTAATCAAATCTCATATAGTAATAAAAAATCAACTTAAAAAATATTTTTATGACTCAATAAATGAAAACTGGCCAAAAATTCTCAATAAAAAAGAATTTAAAAAAAGATTTGATTTAATATTTAATTCATTACTTAAAAATTATGATTTTAAAAATAAAAAGGTATTAGATGCTGGTTGTGGTCTTGGTTTGATTACTAATGAGTTAATAAAAAGAAAATCAGATGTTTATGGTATTGATATATCAAAAAAAAGCGTGGAATATTTAAAAAATAAGTTTAATTCTGAAAAATTTATGTTTTCAAGTGTGGCAAAACTACCTTTTAAAAATGATTTTTTTGATTTAGTTATTTTTACTGAAGTTTTAGAACACATAGAAAAAAAAGATCAATTAACTGCATTAAGAGAACTTTATAGAGTTTTAAAACCAAAAGGGTTTCTGGTGCTAACAACACCAAATCTTTTATGGAGGCCATTTTTTAAATTTTTAGAGATTATTAAAATTAGGCCATATCATGGAATTGAAAACTGGTATAGAATCAAAAAATTAAAAAAAACAATAGAATCATTAGGTTTTAGAATTATTGAGGAAAGACATTTTAATTTTTTATATCCAACAAAAATTTTAGATTATTTTGAAAAATTTAAATTTTTATCTTGTTTTATGATCAATCAGGGATATCTATTGCAAAAAATAAAAAAAACTAAATAATGTACTATTAAAAATTAATAATTTTCTTTCATCGCTATTTCTCTGACAATTTTGGTTATCTCTTTTTCTATTTTTTCAATCAAAGACAAAATTTTAAACAAAATCATAAAAACAACTACAAAACCAAAAAAAATC
>JAMWCT010000187.1 GCA_023819525.1 Candidatus Omnitrophota bacterium | reverse complement strand
ACCTCAAGAAAAGAAGGGACACTTCGTGGGTGTTTGGGGGAGCTTGAGCCGATTGATCCGCTCTACAAAGTCATCCAAAGAGCAACGATTAAAACAGCGACATCAGATTTTCGTTTTTTACCAGTTCAAAAAGAGGAACTTTCCCAAATAAAGATTGAGTTGTCAGTTATTTCAGAAAAAAAGTTAATAAATGATTGGCGAAAAATAAAACTGGGGAAAGAGGGAGTAATGATTGAAGGATGGGGAAGAAGTGGAGTTTTTTTACCAGAGGTGGCTTTGGAGGCGGGTTGGGATTTGGAGGAGTTTTTGAGTAATTTATGTACAATGAAAGCAGGTTTACCTGCTGATTGTTATAAAAATCCGAAGGTTAAAATTTATGTTTTTGAGGTGGAAAAGATTAAAGAAAGTTAATAAAAAAAGATGGTTATTTGATAAAGCTAAATATAAGAAATGTTTAGTTCATAATCCTAATAATTTTAAAAAGTAATAAAACAAGAAGAAAATAAAAAACTTCAAATAATACTAATTTTCTGATAAAAAAGGTAAATTAATTTTTGAGATCAAAAGAAAGTTAACCTTTAAATTCCATCTTTTATCCGACCGCACCCAAGATAGAAAAATATTCTTTTAACTACCTCAATTAAAACATTAAAACAGAAATTCTTTTCTTTACCCAATTGGTTAAAAAATGGGGTAACTATGTATATCTTTGTCCGATCGTTGAATAGATGCCATACTTATTTTTTTATATGCCAAACGTTTTTGATTGAGAAGAAATAAGTATATAAAAGAAAATCTCTAATCTCAATCTAGCGCTGGCGGATAAAATAATAAAAAAGTTAACAAGTGACAAACGGTTTAAAAAAATAAGATATTAACTAATTTAAAATTGGAGATTTTAAATAGTTTTAAATTTTGAATTTTATTTATAATATTCCCTCACCTGAAACAATACATACCAACCAATAACCGCTCCAACCAGAGTTTCTATAACTGCTCCATTTAAAAATCCTGAAACCACCCAAAATAAAGAAGAATAAAATAAATAAAGCCATGCCTTTCGCTGTCTTTTAAAAAAACCAGGAACAGCTAAGGCTTCCAAAACCAAAACTGCGCCAAAAACAACCATTGAAATAATATATCTTATTCCGTAAGAAACCATATATAAGGATCCCAAAAAAGGAGCAAAAGGCGAAACTAAAACTCCTAAACCAAAAACTGCCAAAAGAGTTGGAGCTTTTAAAATAATTAATAAAATAACCAAATATGGGCCAAAATCAACAATCAGCTCCTTGACATTCTCAGGTAAGAAAAATGGGGCTTTGTTAACCAAATAAATTTTTAACTTATCTTCTAATTGGTTTAAAAATAATTTTAAATTTTGGTTTTTGAATATTGATTTCATTATGAACAGATTAAACTTATATAAATTTATAGTAGAATCCCCAATCCTATAATTACCAAGGGAATAAAGTACATTAAAAAAGATTTAATATTAATTGATCCTGCCACTGGCACAGTTAAAGTTGGGCTAGGTGAAGGTGAAGATTGGGCTAATATTATCTGAGTTTCCGTTGGTTGGTTTGTTGGGGTAGGTGTTAAGGTAGCTGTCGCCTCAGGAGGAGTTGTAGGAATTAATATAATTTCAGTTGGTGTTGGGGTTTCAGTTAAAGTGGGAGCAGCCGTTGGAGTTTCAGTAGGTGCCGAAGTTGCGGTTGGTACTGGCGTTGAGGTTGGCGTTGGAGTTGAAGTTGGAGGTGGGGGAGGTGGTGGGGTTGAAGTTGGAGGTGGGGGAGGTGGTGGGGCTGAAGTTGGAGGTGGGGGGGCAGATTGACTACAAATAGTGTCAACCCTCGAATAAAAACAACTCATTAAACCTTGATCAGAGTCCATAGTAAAATCAATTTGCTCCGTGCCACAATTATACTTAAAACATTTTTGGTAAGTTGGCGGTTTGAAAACTTCTTTTTCATCAGCTCGATATTTAGCATTAGGGCAACCATCACCTGGATTCAAAATATTCTTACAAAAGAAGTGATAACCTTCTATGAAATATTTACGTTGACTCTCTTTTACCCAAATACAATTATTATTTTTTTCAAAAAAAATATTAAAATATCCTGGTTTTCTTGTTGTGGAACTACCCATAAAGCACCCAAAATAATATGCTGGCGCAGCTTTTTTTTTAGTGATTATTAATTTTTTTTGATAAAAAAAAACCAAAATTGAAGTTAAGAAAAACAATATAATTAAACCAGCAATTAAAAAAATTTTTTTAGAATTCCAAGAGTTTTTATTAATAAAAACCTTTGGATCCTCACTTTTTTTTAAAGGGGTAAAATTATTCATTAAATAAATGATAACATAAAAAATACAAGAATTTCAAATTATTTCTATAATAGCATAGATTTCCCTGTTGGTCTTGCCACAGGGTAACAACTAAAGGGAAAGTGTGAAAACCGAATTAGGTTTTCACATTGTGATATCCTTATTAAGATATGGATGTTCAAAAAG
>JAMWCT010000186.1 GCA_023819525.1 Candidatus Omnitrophota bacterium | reverse complement strand
TGTTTTGAAGATCGGTGGTTTGCTTTAGTTTTATTAAGAAATCAGAATTTTTATCTAAATTTTTAACTACAGGCATAAGCGAAATTTTTGAAGTTGGTAAAATCCCTGATTTTAAAGGGGTGTTGTTTTGAATTAAGTTTTGAATAATAAAAAGAAAAGGTAAATTAAAAACTTCAATTTTTTTAGCCAAAATTATTTTATAAAGTGGCATATTTAAAAAATTCCCATAATTTAGGACAACCAAATAGTTAGAAAAATTTAAAGGTTCTAAAATATTTGATAGTTTTGGAAGTAATAGATTCATTTTTTTGCTATAACATGGAAGTGAAAGAAGAGGATTTTTAATAAGACCTAGGTTTAGGTTTTCTTTTTTCTCTGCAGGTTTATTGTTATCGATTGTTGAAATCGATATGGTTGGATTTAATATTTGAGTTTCTCCTAAAACAGGCGGAAAAAATAATACTTGAGAAAAACTTATTGTTAGGCATAAAAACAATATAAATATTTTTTTGCCTTCCTGATAAATTGTTTTTGTAATTTTCCTCATTTTTACTCCTATAAATAAAAAAGGAGGCATTTTTTTGCCTCCCTTTTTTAAAATTTTTAATTTTTCGCCACTCATACCTTTTTTAGGTTTCCGTGGCTTCGCTCACTTTCTTTGAGCATTTTAATATACAATATTATTTTATTTTTGTCAACCCCTAATTTTTTTTTAATTATAAAAAAAACTAAAAAATGTTTAAATTATTATATTTGTAAACGTTTACAATATTTTAAATATTTTTAGTTATAAAAAGTATAAAGATATAAAAGACTGCAAAATAAGCCAGCTTCTAAACCCCAATTAACATATTCATTTCATCCATTCTGCTTACACCTATTCCATTTCACCGATTCCACTTACGAAGTGGAAAATGGTTTGGAAAATGGTACTACAAAATTGAAAAATAGTAAATTATTATAAGATTTTTAAGTCTTTGTAAATCAAAATATTATAAATCATATTGTCCAAATTTAAATTTGTGGTAACCAATTCAACTTAACCGATTCCACTTACGAAGTGGAAAATGGTTTCACTTACGAAGTGGAAAATGGTTTGGAAAATGGTTAAAAATTGTAGGAAAAATTTTTTAATTTTTTTTAAAAAGAGGTTGACAATATCTATAAAAATATGTTATATTTAAGTGCTAAAATATAAGGTTTAGGAGCGATAAAGGCAAACTCACTGGAAAGTGAGGACGCAAAGCCACGGGTCCAGATGAAAAAAATAGGATTAATTAAGAAGATGTAACAAAAAACGATTAAATTCTTTTTGTTACGTTTTCTAATAGGATAGCCGGGTTGCCGAAAACTAAATAAGGTAACTCGGTTTTTTATTTTTATGCTTTGCACACTAAAAGAAATTGGGAAGGGGAATATTTTAGGAAAATATATTTTTAAATACTAAAATGCCACCTGAAGAAAATTTTGAAAAAGAAGAGCCTATAAGTAAAGAACAGGACTGGTGGGGCGTATTTAGTGAGGAAGTAAAAGAAAGGTTTAAACCTTTTATAAAAGGGATTTGTGTTTTTATAATTCTATGTATGCTCAATCAGGATATTGTGGCTGTAGCAGGTCCTGATTATGTGTCAAACCTAAAAGCAACCTTCCAAAAACAAACCAGACCAATCAGAAGATTAGATTTAAGTTGGGTAAGAAATATAGTCATAAGTTTATTTGTGGAAGAAGCATTGGCAGGCGTTGAAGAATTGAAAGAAGACCAAACAACCAACTATTCTCCTGGCACTATTAGTAGTAGTCAGAATTTTTCTTTAACTACTTCTAATTCTAACGGAATTGTTGAATATGTCCGACAAAATCCAGAAACATTTAAGGGTACCCCAGATTTTTATACATTTATGCATACTCTGGCAGAAAAAACTGGGGTGGGCCTCCTAAGTTCTCGTGCATGGGAGGCATATCAGCAACTATATCAACATGCCCCAGAGCATGTTATTAAATTTGATGAGCGCGGCACCACGGTAGAAATCCGTTCATCTATATTTTCTCAACCAGGCACTAACTTCATGGGAACCTATTTTCCATTTTCTTTTGACCCTCAAAAGACACCAAATGTTAATTTAAATAATGGGGAATTATGGGCATTAAAAGGAATGTTTGCTAAGGGCATGGAGATTAAAAATGGTAGCGTAATGATAGGAATGATAGGGGAGAAGGGAATAGGAGAGGTCGCAAATGTTAAATTACATAATGTTCGATGGACAGATTATGGTAGCAATGTTAGATATAGCAATAATTCAGCTTATGATAGTGTAGTTGTAGGATACAATGGTGCATTTAGAGAAAGTAGCTGGCAAAATTTAAGGAATTCTGTTTTTATAGGTTTTGGTAACTCATTTGCAGGTAGCACATTTAAAGGTCTTGAGAATACGATAGTAAAAGGTTTTGACAAATCATTTGAAGGCTCTAAATTCTATGACTTAAACAACTCTAAAATCCTTGGTTTTGATACCGC
>JAMWCT010000032.1 GCA_023819525.1 Candidatus Omnitrophota bacterium | reverse complement strand
GCCATTTTAGCCTCTTTCTTTGATTTTGCTCCCTTTATCTCTATCTCAATAAATTTTGTTGCACCTTCGCCATCTTTAACGATTTTTTTAGCAAGTCCTAAACTTATAATTTTTAATTTTTCAGCAAAAAGACTTAATTCTTTAGAACCCTCTATTGGAACCTTCTGACTTGAAAGAATAAGAAATGTATCATTTGTACTCATACAACCATCAACAGTAATAGAATTAAAACTAACCTCCAAAGCGTCTTTACAGATTTTTTTAAAACGACTACTTTCAATTTTTGCATCTGTTAAAATGAAGGATAGTAATGTTGCCATATTTGGGTAGATCATTCCAGCGCCTTTTGCAAAACCTAAAATATTTATTGTTTTATTATTTATAAAAATTTTTTGATATTCTACTTTTTCAAATGTATCTGTTGTCATTATCGCAGAAGAAAAATCTTTTATTCTATTAGAACTTAATCTATCTATTAATCTTTTTAAATTGTTTTTAATTTTTTCAAAAGGAAAAGGTTTGCCTATAATTCCTGTGGAAGCTATCAATATATTCTCTTTTTTCACTTTTAAAATTTTTGCTAACTCTTTGCATAAAGATTGTGTCTTTAAAAATCCATTATCCTTATAAAAACAATTAGCATTCCCACTGTTGACTAAAACCGCTTTAGTTGGATATTTGATATGACTTTTACTTACTAAAACCGAATATGAAGAATTTTTATTTTTTGTGAAAAAACCAACAGTTTTAGCAAAATCTTCGCAAAAAATAAGTCCTAAATCTAAACCTTCTTTTTTAATACCACTGTTTATTGCCGAAAGTAAAAAACCATCTGGTGCTTTCATATTTAAACCAAAGCCAATCTTTCATCGACGCCACAAATAATATTCATATTTTGAATTGCCTGCCCCGCTGCGCCTTTTATTAAATTATCAATAGCGCAAACAAGCACAATATTTTTACCTTCACATTGAAATCCAATATCACAAAAATTTGTATAGACTACATCTTTTAGATTAGGTAATTTTTGTTTAAAAAATCTAATAAAAGGTTCTTCTTTATAATACTTTTGATAAATATTATTTAACTGCTCTTGAGTAATTTTTTTGGTTAAATTCGCATAAATAGTTACAAGTATCCCTCTTTCTACGGGCACAACATGTGGAGTAAATCTTAAATTAACTTCTTTATTGCTAATCTCTGAAAGAATTTGAATAATTTCAGGAAGATGCTGATGTCCGAATACCTTATAAGCAAATAAATTTCCATATAAATGCGCAAAATGATATTCCAAAAGTGGTTTTCTTCCAGCACCTGTTATTGCAGATTTTGCATCTATTATTATGTTTTTAATAAGATTTTCTTTTAACAAAGGTGCCAAAGTTAAAATTGAAGCGGTAGGGTAACAACCAGGATTGGCTATTAATTTAGCTTTTTTAATTTTTTCACGATAAAATTCAGGCAATCCATATACAGCTTGTTTTAGATTTTTATGATCTGCGTGTTTAGCTTTATAATATTTTTCATAAATATTTAAATCTTTTAATCTATAATCAGCTGATAAATCTATTACTATTTTGCCTTTAGTAAGAAATTTTGGTGCAATTGTATAAGAAACTTTATGTGGAAGAGCCAAAAAAACAACATCTACCCTACCTGTAGCCTCCTCTATATCTAAATTTTTGCAGACTAGTTCTAATCTATTTTTAAATTTTGGAAAAAGTTGACTTATATCTATCGGAGTGTCTACTATCGCTGAAAGATAACTAATCTCAACAAAAGGATGCGAAAGTAAAAGCCTAATCAACTCCTCGCCGGTAAAACCAGATGCCCCAATTACCCCAACTTTAATCTTTTTCATAATATTCCTTAAATTAAATAGTGTTTATTATCTTAAAGGAAAAATTTATTTAAGTCAATAGATTTTAACTATTTTCACTATACTTTCTGTTTTTGTAACTTCTAAAACAGCCTCTAATCTTAAATCTTACTGTGTTGTTTTTTTATAGAGGCATCTTTAACTTTTAATAAATTTAGCCACTCTTTATTTTTCATCGAAAAACTTTCATCTATTGTTGGAAATTTTTTATTTTTTACATCAAATATAAAATATTCTAATGCTTTCTTTATCTCCTCGCCAATGTCTTTATAAACTCTTACAAATTTTGGTCTTTTTTCTTTATAAAGTCCTAAAACATCATAAAGAACAAGCACCTGTCCATCGCAATATTTTCCCGCACCTATACCAATAGTTGGAATTTTTACATTTTTTGTTATAAATCTTGCTAACTGCCATGGAATACACTCACAAACTATGCTAAAAACTCCTAAATCTTCTAAAATTTTAGCTTGATTAATTAAATTTCTTGCTCCAATTAGATCCTTTCCTTGAACTTTAAAACCACCTAAAAGATGAACTGTTTGTGGCGTTAAGCCAATATGACCCATAACAGGGATTTTATTTTTAATTAAAGTCTTTACCACATAGGGACATCTATTAAACCACTCTATTTTAATAGCGTCTGCTCCGCTTTTTAAAAATTTTTCTGCATAATATAAACTTTTTTTTGGATCTTTTTGATAGCATACATAAGGCATATCTAAAACTACAAGACTTTTTGTTGTTGCCTTTGCTACTGCAACCATATGATTAAACATTTCTTTAAAACTTACTAGACGCGTCTGTGGTAGTCCTAAAACTACATTTGCTAAAGAATCTCCAACCAAAATCATATCAATGTTTAAGGTATCTAAAATTTTTGCAAATGAATAGTCATAACAAGTTAGCATAATTATTTTTTCTTTTCCTTTTTTAAAGATTATATCATTTATAGTTATCTTACTCATTGAAAGTCAAAATTTTTTGTTTATGATTTTCTTCTAAAATCACAAATACAGTCACATTTTTATTTTTCAAAACAAAATTTTTTATTCCTTCAAGCCCCATTATAAAAAAAGCTGTTGCCAAACTGTCTGCGGTTATACAATCCTCTGCTATCACTGTAACACTAACTAAATTACTAATTTTTGGCCAACCGCTTTTAGGATCAATTAAATGGCTAAAACGCCGACCTTTAATTTCAAAAAATTGCTCATAATTGCCACTAGTAGTAATTGCTTTATCAATTAATTTAACACGTTTTATAATACTGTCGTTTTTAGGATTTTTTATCCCAATTCTCCAAGCCATATTATTATTTTTTCCTAAACAATAAATATCTCCACCAAAGTTAATGAGAGCTGAATTGATACCTTTTTCTTTAAGTTTTTTGACTGCCTTATCTACCATATAACCTATCGCAATGCCACTTAAATCAATTTTTAACCCTTCTTTTTTTATAGTCACAAGTCTTTTGTCTTCATCAATAACTATATTTTGCATACCCCCTAAATCTTTTAATCTCTTTATCATTTCTTCATCTGGAAGCTGTGTTGTGTCTTTTTTTATTAGCTCTTTCCAAAAACTATATAAAGCCCCATAACTTACATCAAAAGCACCTTCTGTTTCTATATTAATTTTCTTTGCAAGTTTTAAAATTTCAAGCATCTGGTCTGAAACCCCAAAACTAAAGTTATATGTATTATTTAATTTTGAAATTTCTGAATCTGGGTTATAAAAATTAAATTTTTTATCTAGATAACTAATCTCTTGATAAACTAAATCGATTGCCTCTTTAGAAGTTGATTGAATTTCTAAAAATGTATTGGATATTATGAAGGTCTCTTTATAAGTAGTTTTGGTACAACCACTAACAAAAAAAATAATAACTCCTAAAATAATTATTCTTACTTTTTTAACCATTTAAAAAGTTCATCTGGCTCCATACAATTTAAAATATCATTCTTTTCAAGCCATGCTCTCTGGGAAACATCTATACCAAACGCTATAGATTTTAAATGTTCTAATCTATGCGAATCTGTGCCTAAGGATAGTTTAACTTTAAAATTTTTTGCTTTCATCGCATCTAAATCATTTAAATCTAATCTTTGTGGATAACAATTAATCTCTAATCCAACCTTATAGTCATATGCAACTTTTAAGATCTCTTCTAAATCTATTGCGTATGGTTCTCTTACTCCCCATAATTTACCTGTAGGATGAGCAATAATGCTTACGTATTTATTTTTACATGCAGAAATAATTCTTTTTGTAATTTGCTCTTTTGATTGTTTAAAACCTGTATGAATTGCGGCTATCACTATATCAAATTCTTTCAACAGTTCATCTTTGTAATCTAAATTTCCATCTGAATCTATATCAACCTCTGCGCCAAAAAGCACATAAACTTTACTATTTTTATTTATTTTTCTTATTTCTTCTAATTTTTTATACACATCTTTTTCTGATAAACCTCTTGCTACTTTTAAACTCCTAGAATGATCGCATATAGCTATATATTTATAACCAAATTCTTCAGCCTTACTTACTAATTGACTTATGCTTGCTAAGCCATCACTATAATTTGAATGTATATGTAAATCCCCTTTGATATCTTTTAAGGTAATCGGTTTTGGTAGGCTATTGTTGCAAGCTGCTTCTATCTCTCCTCTATCTTCACGCAATTGGGGTGGGATATATTGCATTTTCAAAATTGAAAAAATTTCCTCTTCAGTCTTGCCACCTATCCATTCTTCCTTATCCTTTTTTATTTTAAATATCCCGTATTCATTAATTTTAAAACCCTTTTTTGCTGCAAGTTGGCGCAACTTTATATTGAATTCTTTTGAACCGGTAAAATACATTAACGCTGAACCGAAACTTTTCTCATCAATCACTCTCAAATCAACCTGCATATTGTTTTGATTTTCTATAACAGAAGACTTCTTTTCGCCTTTTGACAAAACTTCTTTCACCATAGGTAGATTACTAAACTTATCTATAACAAAAGTTGGTTTATTTGATACAGCTAATATATCTATATCTCTTATTGTATCTTTTCTTCTTCTTAAGGAACCAGCAATCTCTATTTTCTTTACTTCTTTTGTATTTAACTGGCTAATAAAACTTTCTGCGATTTGACTAGCAAGATATAGGGGAATACGTTCTCTTCTCTGTTCTAGTAACTCTATCCCGCGTAAAATATTTTCTTGAGTTTTATCTTTTATTCCCTCTATTCCAGTAAGTTTTTTAGCTAAAACTGCTTCTTTTAATTTTTCAACTGTATCTATTTTAAATTTTTCATAAATTTTTTTTACTGTCTTTGGCCCTAAAGTAGGTATCTCCATCATTTCAAGCAACCCAGAAGGAAATTCTTTCTTTAACAGAAGATAATAATCTAATTTACCAGTTTGTAAGATCTCTTTAATCTTTAAAGCCAAATCTTTACCTATACCATCTATTTGGGTCAATTTATCTTGCTCGGCAAGTATCCTGATATTTTGCTCTAAATCTTCTATGCTTTGAGCAGCTTTTTGATATGCACGAATTTTAAAAGGGTTATCACCTTTAAGTTCTAAAAGTTTAGCTATTTCTCTAAATATTTGTGCAATTTGTTTATTTTCCACAAGACCCTAAAAACAATTAGTTTTGAGGATAAACTGCTATTACCTTATTTTTTATTCCACCCCTTGTAGTAAATTCACCTATAACAGTAAGCTTATAAGGTTTTAATACGCTTACTAAGTCTTGTAAAATCTTATTTACTGCGTGTTCATTATAAATTTTTACGTTTCTGAAAGCATAAAGATAATACTTAAAAGATTTTAACTCAATCAACTTTTTTCTAGGCACATATTGAATTGTAAGATGTGCAAAATCTGGTAGGCCTGAAAAGGGGCATAAACAACTAAATTCTTCTGTGGTTAGTTCTATATTTATCTTTCTTTTCGGATATTTATAATCAATCGTCTGCAAAATTGTTTTGTCAATATCCTCTGGTAAGAAAGTTTTTCCTATGGTCTTTTTTGCCTTTTTTTCGATGCTACTTGTAACCCTATCTTCATACATAATTTTTATTATATCAAAATTTTAAAAAATTAAAATCAAGATGGTAAGAAAGAAATTGTTTAAGTATAAAATTTATTTCCTTTTTGCAAGATTCGGCAAGTTGCAAATTAAAAACTAATGGAAAATGGCTATCTTGTAAATATAATAAGGAACGCCCTACTTGAGAACTTACTTTTTGCCAATCATCTACTTTTTTATAACATTTTTGACACAAAAGTCCTCCTTTTCCAACACTAAAAAATACATCACCTATTAAGGTTGCTTCACAATTAATGCATCTATTAAGTTGAGGCTTAAATCCAGAAAATGTCAAAAATTTTAATAAAAATGTAAAAAAAACAATATCTATATCTTTTTTATCAAGATATTCTAATGTCTGTTTAAATAAAAAAAATACATCCTTATTGACCTCCCAAAGTGGCATCATTCTGTCAACTAATAAACTACAAATGGTTGCGATTTCATTCTTTTTAAGGTCTTTCCACAAAAAGGAGAAATCGCAAATAAGATCAGTTTGAGAAATCAACCAAATTTCTCTTTTTTTTGGATAAAAGAGAAACTCATTAAGGCTACAAAACCCTAAATGTGAAGTAAATTCTCTTTTTTTAGTATAAAAACCTTTAAAAATTCCTACAATTTTACCAAAATTTAATGTATAAATTGAGGCAATAAGACTTGTATTTCTAAAATTATATCTTCTTATTATAAATCCAATATCTTTTACAATCACTTTAAATTTTAAGTGGTTTTTTAGTCAAAATTCCCATTATTCGGTTTTGTTCTCTTCCCATGATTTTTCGCTCTTTTAAAGTGCGATCTCTAAAACCTAAGAGATGTAAAATACCATGTACAATATAAAGCAAAAATTCTTCTTGCCAATTATTTTTATATTTTTTACTGGCATAAATAGCCTCTTCCACTGATACCACAACTTCTCCTAAATAGTTTGGTTCTAATTTATCCTGCAAAGGAAAAGAAATTACATCTGTTGGATAATTTTTTTTAAAAAATTTCTTATTTAGTTTTTTAATAAAATTATTATCACAAAAAAGGAAGGATAGACCTTTTGAAGAAATTCCAACAATTTTTAAAATTTTTTTTATATGCTTTTTTAATATTTTAAGATTGAGTTTTGCTATTTTTTGTTGATTTTTGATTTCTATCTTCATTCTTTGGATAATTTATCCGTGTATGAAAAAGTGCATTCAACATACGGATAAAACTTTGAGTAATTTTTTCTAAATCTCTTAAAGTTAATTTGCTTTCATCTAATTCACCTTCTAAAAATCTTTTTTTTATTACATCTTTAACCATCTCTTCAATTCTTGAAGGAGTTGGTTCATCAAAAGTTCTCGAAAGAGCTTCTATTGTATCCGCTAAAGAAACTATTGCAACTTCTGGACTTTGCGGTTTTGGACCGGGATAGCGATACTCTTCTTCCAAAGTTA
The DNA here is from genome assembly GCA_023819525.1 of Candidatus Omnitrophota bacterium. GTDB lineage: Bacteria > Omnitrophota > Gorgyraeia > Duberdicusellales > 4484-171 > JAMWCT01. Next base: position 7,450 of record JAMWCT010000032.1, on the reverse strand, counting down.
CCTGCGGCTCCAATTCTTTTGCTTTCTGGTAAAAAAAATAAACAAGGGTTCTACCGTGATGTTGTGCAATGAAATCAATTATTTTAGGGTTAAGGTGATATTTTTTTGCAAGTTCAATTCCGTCTTTCACATGGTTAATAATAATTAATTTACTCATTGATGGCTTTAAATTTTTATGCACATCTTTATAACCTACAATATTTTCTACAAAATATTCTGACTTTAAAATTTTCCCTATATCATGATAATAAGCCCCAACTCTTGCTAAAAACATATTTGCTCCAATTGCTTCTGCCGCTGCTTCACTTAAATTTGCAACGACTAATGAATGTTGATATGTGCCCGGTGCTTCTAAAATTAAGCGTTTAAGGAGTGGGTGATTAATATCAGATAGTTCCAATAAAGATATATTAGTAGTTACTCTAAAAATTAACTCACATATTGGTAAAACTCCTATAACAATTATTGAAGCCAAAATACTTTCTATAAAGCAATTTTTTAAAAAATTAATAATTTGTATTAAACTGACAAATGAGTTTAGTCGCAAAAATAAGAAAAGAAAAAAGCACACTATCCCACCTATTAAAGCGGCTTTTATTATTTGAAATCTACGTCTTATAGAAAGCGAAAATAAAGCTACTATAAAAGAAACTGTAAATAAAATTATGCCAAAATCTAAGGTTTCTTTTATAATAGTCACCTCTAATAAAACAACAAATAAAGAAAAAATCAAAGACAACTCAAGAGATGAAAACAGAGTAGTTATAAGAAGGGAAAAACTAATTGTGGGTATTAAAAAATTTTTTCCAAAAAACAATGAAAAAATTAAAATCGCCAAAATAGCAAAAGTGGCTAGCAGATAAAAATCTAATAATGAAACTGTTTTTTCATTTTTCAAAAAATTGTTAAAAACTATGATAATAAAAAGAATTAAAAGTAAAGAAAGGTCTATTTTGTAAATATAAAAAATATAGCTTGAAAAAATAAAAAATATAATGCTAACAATAATTTCTATAGGCTTAACTTTTTTTGATAGTGTTTTAATGTCCATAAATTTAGCTATTCTACTTGTTCGCTATAAAAATCCTCATAGGCTTGAATAATTTGTTGGATTAGTGGGTGCCTGACAACATCTTTTTTTGAAAGGTAAATAAATTTTATTCCTTTTATATATTTTAAAATCTTTATAGCTTCAATTAAACCTATAGGCTTTCCACCGGGTAAATCACTTTGTGTAATATCTCCTGTGATTACAGCTTTTGAATTAAACCCCAATCGTGTAAGAAACATCTTTAGTTGATCAGTTGTGCAATTTTGTGCTTCATCTAAAATTACAAAAGCATTATTTAAGGTTCTGCCACGCATATAGGCTAATGGGGCTATCTCAATAATACCTGTTTCCAAATAATTTTCTATTATATCGGCTTCTATCATATCGTATAACGCATCGTAAAGTGGTCTTAAATACGGTGCTAGTTTTTCATGTATATTGCCGGGCAAAAAACCTAATGATTCACCGGCTTCTCTTGCAGGTCTTGTTAAAATAATTCTACGCACTTTTTTTTCAATAAGATAATTTACTGCCATAACAACTGCTAAATACGTCTTCCCTGTGCCAGCAGGTCCTATAGAAAAAACAATATCATAGTTTTTTATAGCCTCAACATAATCATTTTGACCCTCGGTTTTTGGTAGAACAACTCTCTTTTTTCCAGAGGAAACTTTGATCTGTAAACCATTTTCTTGATTAGGATTGTAAGAATTCAAGTAACCTTCAAACTCGTTTTCACCAAAAGCTAAACCCTCTTTTTGCAAAGCTATAATCTTATTTATAAATTGCAGGGCTAAAGTAATATCATTGTTCTTACCACGCAAAAGAATACCTTCTGGAACTAATGACAACTTTACATTAAATTTTTTTTCAATAAATTTTAAATTTTTATCTTCAACGCCACAAATTTCTTTTAAGACATCAGCGTTCCCAATATTAATTAATTTTTTCATAAACTATTCGTTAGGTATCTTTATCTTTGTACCGGGGTATATTTTGTCTGGGTTTTTAAGCACATCTTTATTTATTTCGTAAAGCAATTTCCATTTTCTTGTAGTTTTATAGAATTTTTGAGATATTTTTTGCAATGTATCGTTTTTTTGAATAGTATAATATTGATATTGTTCACTAACCACCTTTTCTTGCCCTGGAACTTCTTCAACATAAGATATAGGTGTTCTTGGAGAAATGTTAGTAGTTGTTTCTTTTTTCTCGTATTCTTTTGGTGTATGAGAACCTAATTCTATTTCCACAACAGAAATTGTTCGTTTATCAGTTAATCTACTTTCTTTTCTTTGCACTTGCTCTGGCTTGCCAAAAATATAACCTTGATTTCCTTGAATATCTAAATCTACCCTTGGCTTCTGCACAGTATATGTTCTAACTAAACAACCGCTAAAAAAACAAACAGCCAATAAACTAAACCACTTAATCATATTACCCCCCTTTTTAACTCTCTTCTATTAATTTTATATATAATTCCTTTAACTGACTATCTTCTACATAAGAAGGGGCCTCAGTTAAAGGACAAATCCCTTTTTGAGTTTTCGGAAATGCAATTACATCTCTTATGCTATCTGAATTAGTAATTATAGCATAAAGTCTGTCTAATCCAAAGGCAATTCCTCCATGTGGTGGAGCTCCATATTTAAAAGCCCTCAATAGAAATCCAAATTTTTTTATAGCCTCCTCTTGTGTAATATTTAATATCTTAAAGATTTTTTCCTGTAACTGTGCAGAATGTATTCGAATAGAACCACCGGCTATTTCTTGTCCATTTAAAATTAAATCGTAAGCCTTTGCTTTTATATTAGAAACATCGGTATCAAGAAGTGGAATATCAGAATTTTTTGGTGAAGTAAAGGGATGATGACAAGCTTGCCAGCGATTTTCTAAATCATTCCACTCAAACAAAGGAAAATCCACAACCCATAAAAATCTAAAATCCCCTTCCCCTATATCTGGTTTGTCGGCATTGTATTTTTGGATTGCCTCTTTGTATGAAATTCTTAAAAAAGGCGTTTTTATCTTTATCCCTAAAACTTCATCAAATAAAGTCGCTATAATATTTTCTGCCAACAATATCACATCATCTTCTTCTGCAAATGACATCTCTATATCTAATTGAGTAAACTCAGGTTGTCTATCTTTACGCAAATCTTCATCTCTAAAACACCTAACAATCTGATAGTACTTATCTATTCCAGAAACCATCAATATCTGTTTAAAAAGTTGCGGAGATTGTGGCAAGGCATAAAATTTATTTGGATTAAGTCTTGACGGCACTAAATAGTCTCTTGCTCCTTCAGGAGTAGATTTTGTAAGAAAAGGAGTTTCAACCTCAATAAAACCTTGACTATTTAAATATTTTCTTATAGCCTGATTAAATTGATGTCTTAATAATATTTTTTTAAGTATACCTGCTCTGCGTAGGTCTAAATAACGATGATACAATCTTACTTCTTCGCTAACTTCTATATTATCATCTATACAAAATGGAAGCTCTTCGCAACTATTTAGTACTTCTAACTGATAAGCTAAAATCTCAATTTTGCCAGTTTGGATTTTTGGATTTTCTGTCCCTTTAGGTCTTAAATTTACTTTTCCTTTAACCTTTACAACATACTCAACCCCTAATTTTTTGGCTGTTTCATAAACAGAAATATCCGGCTTTGGTAAAAAAACAACTTGCACCATGCCATATCGATCTCTTAAATCTATAAAAATAATTTTACCATGATCGCGCCTTGAGGCTACCCAACCACAAAGAACCACTTCCTTTTCAACATCCTTTTCTGTTAATTGACCGCAAGTATGTGTTCTATACATTTTTTAATTTTGACTTTAACAATGGTATTATGTTATCTATGTTTACTTTCTCTTGTAAGGATCTTTTCATATCTTTCAAAATCACTTTGTTTTCTTTCAACTCCTCTTCGCCAAGAATAATTACAAAATTAACATTCTTTTTTTCTGCGTAACGGAGCTGTCCTTTTAAAGATTTTTTACAATAATCAATATCAGAAGATATATTTTCTTTTCGCAAACTTATTAAAAGTTTGACTGCCTCTTTAATTAAAGTATCATTTGTTGTAGCTATAAAGACATCTATTGTTTTTAAGATATCTATTTTTTCTAACAAAAGCATTATTCGTTCCAGTCCCAACGCAAATCCGACAGCGCCAACTTTAGGACCACCTAGCTCCTCCACTAAATTATTATATCTTCCACCACCTCCTAATGCATTTTGTGAACCTAAAAAGGGGGAATTTATTTCAAAGATGGTGTTAGTATAGTAATCTAATCCTCTAACTAATCTAAAATCAACAAAAGGTTGTATCCCAAAATTATCTTTAAGTATATCCACTAAATTCTTAAAATGGCTGTGGCAGGTTTTACATAAATATTGTTGCGATGTGATTGAACTAAATTTTTCACAGATACTTTGACAGTTTTCTTCTTTGCAATCAAAAATTCTTAAAGGATTTTTTTCCATCCTTCTTTGGCAATCAATGCATAATTTATCTTTGTATGGAAGAATTTCTTTTTTTAACAGCTCTTTAAATTTTTCTTTATCCAAACCACATCCTAAAGAATTTAAATGTAGACTTTTTTGTTTTATGCCAAGGGCGTCTAATATTTCTAAACTTAAAAAAATTACTTCTGCATCTAAAAATTCACTATAGGAACCTATTGCCTCTGCACCGATATGATGAAATTGGCGCAACCTACCTTTCTGTGGTTTTTCACCTCTAAACATTGGGCCAAAATAACAAAATTTATAAAAATCACTCTTTTTATAAAGTGAATTTTCAATATAATATCTAATAACTTGAGCTGTTCCTTCCGGTCTTAAAACTATTTGCATTTTGCTATCTAAATCTGGTCTGTTTCTTGTAACTTTAAACATCTGTTTTTCTATTATATCTGTTGCCTGCCCTACGCTTCTTACAAAAACTGCCTCTTCCTCTAAAATAGGTAAAATTATCTCTTCATAACCGAAAAGTTTAAAAATATTTTTCGAAGTCTCTACAATTTTGTTAAAAAGATAAGTTTGAGGGGGTGAAAAATTAGAAGTCCCTCTCACACTAAAATAGATGTTTTTCATTATTGGCTATAAGAAGAGATTATTTAAAAGCCTTCTGCATTTCTAAACCAGGCTTAAAAACCACAACTAATCTTTCTGGAATAACAACAGTCTCTCCTGTCTTGGGATTTCTTCCGATGCGTTTTTTGCGTTTTTTAACCTCAAAAACTCCAAAATTTCTTAGTTCTATACGTTGTCGTTTTATCAAACTCTCTAAAATTGTATCAAGCGTCTTTTGCACAATCTTTTTAACCACTACTTGTTGTATGCCTGTTTCTTTAGAAATTTTTAATACAATATCTCTTTTTTGCATAATTTTAGTTTACCATCCATTTTAGAGCTGTCAAGGTTATCTTTTTTAAGGAAGGACTGATATAAGTGCTTTATTTTCTAATTTATAGCATTTTTCAAACAATATTTTAATTTTTAATATACCACTTAATAGCGCAAAGTAAAAAAATTTTTTACTTTAAAGTAGATTAAGATAACCACCTAAACTTAAAATATTATTGCCTTTGAATAAAGGTAGGCTAATCTCTTCATTGCTCCTTTAACACGGGGTGCAACAAGTGCATTTAAGTTAGCAAAAATCCAAGCCTTCTTTTTCTTCATATATTCTAAAAACAGCTAAAATGACCAACAATTTCTATACAAAATTTATTTCTATAGGACTTAAAAAATAAATGGGGCTAGATTCTATATTTCATTACTTAAATCATATAAATAAATTGATGCCCCAACGCTTTTAAAAGAATCAAGTTTCTTTCCAATAACATCAAGATAATTTAAAAAAAATTCTTTTTCGTTGCGAAAGGTGTGTGAAAAAAGCACCCATACCCTTTTGTTGCCATCAAGTTTATTAAGATCGTCTATGTATTTTAATAAATTCTGCCGCGACATAACCCCTACGGTATACTTCATTTTGTCAAAACCATATTTTTTAGAATAGTATTTAAAGGCAAAATTTGTGAAATAGTAAATATATAAAACGTCTTCATTTTGTTTAAATTTTTTTAAATATTCCATAACTGGCTTTATTTCCTCTTTTGTATATGGTCTAATTAGATGATAACTACTTTGTAGGAAAGGAAAAATGAATAGTAAACACAAAAAAGTATATGTTATTGGAGGGTAGACATTAAAGGTTTTGGTGATTATTTTTTCTGCTCCTTCTGCAATGATAAATACTACCATAGGGACTATAAATAATATAATTCTTCCCTTAAATGGATATTTACAAAGTCCAGAGGCCAATAGTGTAAAAAATATTGGCGATATCAATAAAAAAAATAATTTCCTTTTTTCTTTAAACATCGAGATAGAACCAACAATAAAAAATGAAGCCGCAATACCTCTTAAAAATATTCCTACAGGATCTTCAAAAACTTTAAAAAATGTGATAACATACCATTTTATTTGATGTAATTTTAAGGGTAAAATAGGAGCAAAACCTCCAGCCCAATAATGCAATAAAATTTTTTTTCCAATCTCAGTAATATTTTTTTGGCAAATATAATAAAAGATAACAAAACTTATTGCCCACATTAAAAAGGCAACTGAAAGTTTAATTATTTTTAACCATTTGTTTTCTTTTAAATGATAAAATATTAATACTGCTGATAACCCTGTTATAACAAATATGGCGGGATGAGAAAACCAAATCAATATACTTCCTATAGTTCCAAAAAGGAAAGTTTCCCAAAGTGTTAATTTCTCTACTCCTAAAATATAAAATATTATCAGATAGATTAATAATGTTATCATTACATCGCTTGAGTATTGTTTTAATTCGGACGAATAGTAAATTAATGGGGGTAAAATAGCAAAAAGCCCTACAGCGATCGGTATGGCTTTTAATCCTAAAAATCTTTTTGCCAATTTATGAAAAAGAAAAAGCGATAATATCCCAGATAATAGGGGAAATAATCTAAGTGTATATTCACTATTGCCTAATAAAAAAACGATAATTTTCTCTATCAACAAAAAACCGAAAGGCGCAACCTGCAGCATCGTTGGTGGCTTTAATAATAATTCTTTTAATGAGCAGTTAACTATATTTAAGGCAAGTTTGGCTTCATCTAGCCATAATGAACGATTGTATAAATATTGGAAGAGACGTAGAAGGATACCAAAATAGATAATTATATATGGAAATGTATTCGATGAATATAGAGATTTTATTTTTTTGAATATCCTTAATTTATGATAGTCATTAACTTTATCTTGCATATTACAATTAGCACTAAACTTATAAAATAATGAATAGATATATCAAAAGTTTTATATAAAATATTCTATCGAAGTTAAAATTT